>CAZAIG010000001.1:0-27766 GCA_964485135.1 uncultured Porphyrobacter sp.
GCGCACCTGTTTTGGGTACAGGGGGTCGCAAGTTCGAATCTTGTCTCCCCGACCATTTTTCACATCGATCCAATCTACATGACCAAGCACATCACCTCCGGTTCGAGGTGTCATTCTATCCTCTCCGGTAAAGACTTGTAAAATCCCGCCCTTCAAAACCCCCTAAGTCTGGTGCCCAAACATGTTAAATGTAAAAAGGCATGCAATATCGGGAGCGCCGAAGCAAATGAGAGGGACACAATGCGAATCGCAATATCTGATGATGAGCAGGAAATTCTGGACCAGGTAGCAACTGTTGTACGGGCCGCAGGTCACGAAGTCGCTTGCTACCGCAACGGTTTGGATATTCAAAACGCGCTAAAGCGCGAAACCTTCGACGTAGTTCTGCTAGATTGGAACATGCCAGGCCGCACAGGGATCGAAGTGCTGGCTTGGGCAATGGACAATATCTCCTCGTGCCCACCCTTCATTTTGCTCACCAGTCGGCCCGATAAAAGTGATATTGTACGCGGCCTTGAAGCGGGAGCGATTGATTACATCGTAAAGCCAGAATCGGACGAGGTCATTCTGGCACGGGTAGAAGCTGCTGGGCGCCGAAACGCTTCCGAAACTCAATCTCGGCATGTTAATTTTGGCCCTTACACCCTTGATAGAATGGAAAAATCCATTGGTGTTAAAGGCAAAGAAGCAAAAGTCACGGCCAAGGAGTTTGATCTGATCGATCTGTTCTTCCAAAATCTCCATCGACCGCTTTCGCGCGGCTATTTGTTCAGCCGAGTGTGGGGCGGAAACGCTGAAATGGAGACGCGCACAATCGATGTGCATATCTCCCGTCTTCGTGCGAAACTAGACCTCAATCCTGAGAACGGCTTTGTGATCAGGACAGTTTTCGGTTTCGGTTATCGTATGGATGAGTATATTGATGAGGATAAGTCAGCTCAGAAGGTATAGGGGATTGCAATGTTCAGCGCCGAAAAGGCCTCTCCAATTTGGAGTAAGGCATATCTGGCTCTGCTTATCTTACCCCTTACAAATGGCTGTTCTGTCTATTCAAAACCCGTCATTCAGCAAAGCTTTGGCAATGTCGCCAATATGCGCGAAGTGGTGCTCCTGAAAGACGACACCGACACCAATATAAGGTCCAGCTTCCACGAGCGGCTTAAGACTGCTTTTGGCGCTCGCGGTATCGCTGCGCAAGATACGGTTAGGCCCACTTCCGAAGAAGAACAAATAGGACAGCAATTTTTGGGTAAGTTTGCCCTGTCCACGATGCCAGCCGATATGTCGCTCGCCTCCTCTAAACAGCAAATTGGCAATAAGACCGCTCGACCGGAGTTTAAGGTGCGCTCTAGGGCACGCGGGACCTACGTTTTTGATGGCTGCGAAGTAGTTCGATACCGAGCAAGCCTTGTTCTGTTTGATACCCAAAGCGGAAAGCGGGTTCATCGCGCCGAAGGTGAAAGCCACGGATGTGTCAATGATCCAGCGCCTTTGGACGACCTTGCCGATCTTTTGGTTGGTGACGCTCTAAGCGCGCACAATTAGGCTCTGACGCAGCCTCTATGCGGCGTTAGAGCTAGCCGCCAAACTCTCTAGTAGAAGTTCATTCTGCCGCTTCGCTCATGACCTGCGCGACCGGCAACTCAATCTCAATTCTCGTGCCTTTGTTTGCGGCAGAGAGCACGGCAATCGCCCCGCCGTGTTCATCGATTGCCCGCTTAACGTAGGCAAGGCCCAATCCCGCACTGGGCCCGGCTTTGCTGTCATGTGCACCAAAACGCGCAAATGGCTGTTTCTGGCGCTCTGCGGGCATTCCTGGGCCCTCATCCTCCAGAATGAGGCTTAGGCGGTCATTTGCCGCTTCTGAGAGGTTAATGTGGATACGGCTGGCATCAGGCGAGAATTTGAGCGCATTGCTCAGCAAATTGTCGACGACGCGCGAAATAGCGGAAGCATCGACCTCGCAAAAGATCGGTTCTTCTGGCACATTGCAGTTAATCCGAATGCCCTTGCGTTTAGCAATGGAATAGGCACGGTCGGCCGCTTCGTGGACAAGAGCGCCCATTTCGGTGTCTTCAGCCCGAATGCCCTCATTCTCCAGTCGTGCAATTTGGACGAAATTTTCCGCCAAAGTCAGGGTACGCCGCGCCTGTTCAGCAATCCGGTCAAAGCGCTCTTTTAGCTCCATTGGTCCCCCCGCCTTTTCTGCAAGACCAATGATTGCGACTTGTGGAGACCGCATGTCATGCGACAGAAATTCCAAAGTCTCGCGCCGCTGCTGCTCGCCTTCCTTAATTTCCGTGATATCGCGTAAGGCCACGATTTCGCTTCCCAGCCCTGCATCCAGCGGTGCGGAGGCGAGAAGGAAGGTTCGTCCGTCCGGCAGGTTCACTTCTTGCGCAGCAGGGTCAATATCGCCGCCTAAACTGGCTACAAGCTCATTAAGCGTTAGTTCTCTCTCTTGCGTTCCATAGAGGAAAATCTGCTTGGCGCGCACATTGAACAGAGCAAGCCGTCCCTCCCCGTCAAACACCAGCATCGGATCAGGAGAAGCGTCGACGACATCTTGTATAAAGCTTAGACGTTCGCGCACTTCGCCGGTAAGGCCGCGCAAGCTCGCAACCTGGCGTTGAACAACGTCAAAGCCTGCCGATGACTGCCCAAAGAAATCAAACGAAGTTGAATTTTTTCCTTTATTATCAGAATTTTCTAAGTCGTCCTTCAGGCCACTTGCTCGCAAGGCTTTAACTTCTCTGTCAAGAAACCGACTAACCGTCGCCAAACGGCGCCATCCCCACAGCGGGTAAGCGATCAAGATTGCGGCCAGCGCCGGTGCAACTGGCAACCAAACATCTAAGAGAATAACGCTAGCGAATGCCGCCACAACCAGCGCTGCAATCAATAGCAAGGAATAGCGCAGGGCTTCTGCCGGTGGACGAAGCCAGTAGACTAGGAAAAGTGAAGATATAGCGATCAGATGAAGCCCTAGTACAATCCACTGATTGAGTGGCATAATCGTGTCCTGGGCGATCAATGAAGCAAGCGCATTGGCTTGCAATTCGACCCCGCTCATGATTCGCCCGGCATAGGTGGGAACCGCGTAGCGATCGCCGAGTCCTTGAGCGGTGGCGCCAATCAGGACAAACTTATCCTTAAAGAAAGCACGTGGCACTGCTCCGTCAATAACGTCTGCGGCTGACGCTGTCCTGTATTTGCCCGGTAGCCCATATTGGATCATCGGCAAAGCATCACCATTGCCGACAAAGCCTGACCCGTTCGATATATCAACTTCGCGCCCAGCCATGTGAATCATACTTAATATCGCATGGTCATATTGTTTCTTATTAGACTGATATGTAGGCGCAAATCTACGCACCACCCCGTCTCGATCAGGGGAGATTGCAACATGCCCCAGGCTCGCTGCGGCGTTGGCCAGCGGGACAATCGGCATAGCGGGTATTGTCCCACTTACCCCATCACTGCGCTCGATAAATGTATGGGGCAGAACGACATTCCCCGCCTCAGCAACAGCTTTGGCAAGTGCACTGTCAGCAGCGGGATCGCTTTGTTCTAGGAAAAGGATATCGACAGCGATTACTGACGGTTCAAGCGCCGCCAATTCTGCAATCAAATCGCCATGGCGCGCACGATCCCAAGGCCAATTGCCCACGGCTGCAAGGCTCTTGTCATCGATCTCGACGATGACGATATCGGGATTGCCCTCGACCGCCATAAGCGAGCTCGCGAAGTCAAGTAGGTTCAGGTCAAGACGCTCTGTCCAGCCGCGATTATTGGCAAGCACCACCAGCACGCATGCTAGGAACAGGAGCATAAACCACTCAGTAAAGAGCCTCAGCTTGGTCATGATATGGTTAGAGCCCCACCAAAGCGCTGGATCACTCTGTTACGATGAGTTCCTGCACTGGACCCCACACTTTGATCGCTTCGCCTTCGACTATCTGAAAAACGGCGACCCGCCATTTGTAATTGCCCGCTGGCAAATTGCTCACAAACATATTGTCCTCGATCAGACCAATCTCGTCGACAATCAGATTGTCACGATTACCTGCCTCCCAAAGCTGAAAGTCCACAAAGGATTGCCCGGAACCCTCTGTTTGCCATGCGAATTTAAACGCATCTGCAAATTCTGATCTGGCCGCCTCAGCGCTCACTCCCAATCGTTTACGCCTGAAACTGTTGGTTTTTGACAACCCCTCCAGACCGCTTTGCGCAATCGCGCGTGAGCGGATGAAGTACCGGCCGTCCTCAATCGATCCAAAGACCACGTCCGTTTCTTCAGATGCAACCTCACCAACAACTTCTAAGAACCCAGCATCTTTAGAGATTTGTGTCCGGTATCCACTTGCACCTTCGAACGGCTCAATAGAAAAAGAGAGTTCTGTTCCGGTCTGCGTCTTGCCTGGCGCAATCATCTTTGGAGCTGGCAACAGCTTCTCCGCATCGCGCACACCATCAGGCGTCGCAGCAATGCCGAAGCCCGCTGGCGCCGGGACGCTGCGCGCGCCATTGCCGACACTCACACCGCCTTCAACAACCTCGGTCAGGCCAATATCTTCACCAGGTTCATAGCCCACCCGAAATTGCGTACCGCGAACGGCTGTAACGGCAACGGGCGTCCCCACTCTGTATCGCTCTTGCTTTTTCAATTTCGGTGCAACGACATTCCCACGACCTTCAAGTACTTTGACCTGAATATCCACTAAGTCATTGATAAGATACTTTCTTGCATCAATAATTCGGGCCCGTGAATTTGAAGGAAGTGACAAACGCGAGGCACCTGAGCCCGCGATAGATATAAACCCATTGCGACCAGTTCGGATTTCATCACCCTCAACAATTTGACGGTTCTTCTTTAGCTCAGCGGGCTTGCCCTTGCTTGTGAGCGCAACGGGACCGGAAAATGAACGGACCCGCAAATTGACAGGCTCAAAGCGCAGAAACCTTCGCGGTATCTGTATTTTTCTTCCAGCCGGAATGCGGCGCGCATCAGAAATATTGTTGATGCGAAGCACAGTTCGCACCGCGCTGCGGCTTGAAAAATAATCATCAGCCAGAGCGTTGAGCGTATCGCCGCGGACCATAGTGTAGCTGACGTTACCCTCCGGCGCGGCCATCAAAGGGGTGCTCAAAGACAGGAAACACCCTGTGGCTAGGCCGATGGTTGCTAGTCTCAACATAATGGATCCCTCCGGTAAAATCGCCTCAGCATACTCTGCCTTCGCGTGACGCGATAGGGTTTCAGGCGTACTTCAACCGATTTTACAAACATAAAGGCCGTTTGAACCTTTCGGATACCGTTGGCGGAGGTAATTCTGAATACCCACTAATGCCTACCCCGCCCTGCTGATCGCAGCCTTCTGCATTAGGAAAACTTAACCCTTTCTAAGATACATTTTGGTAGAGCAATCGCCCAATCTCTTTGCAGCTTAGATTACTGTCCAAACGGTGCTTGAGCCTACCCATCCCTTCGGAATTTACACCTTTTCATAAAAATGTCCCGTTTTTGGCCGATTTCCTAACGGTTCGATAACCATTTTCCCTGATAAGGTGCGCATGAGAACACAGCGCACCATTTACCTTTCGCTCGCGGCCGCACCGCTTTTCGCCCTCTTTGCTGCCCCCGCGCACGCAGAAGGCGTTAGTGCTGGATCGCTTATTGAGAACACCGCTACGGCTACATATGACGATGGAGACGGTCCAAAGACTGTCGATTCCAATACAGTCGTGGTTGCCGTCGACGAGCTATTGGATGTTACTGTAACATCGCTCGACCCTGGACCCGTCGCTACCGAACCGGGCGAGGAAATCCTCACCTTTGAAGTAACCAACACAGGTAATGGTCCAGAAGCATTTGAGCTGACGGCCAACCCAAGCGTCGCAGGGAACGACTTTGACACCACTATTGATGGCATCGCAGTCGATACAAATGGCAATGGCACATACGATCCTGGTGTCGACCAGATCCTAACTGGTCCAGAAACCACACCTGTTCTTGCCGAAGATGAGAACATCACTGTCTTTGTCATCACAACCGTGCCTGCTGGCGCTGCTGATACAGAGGAAAGCGATGTTGAGCTAACCGCTGAAGCGGTTACTGGAACAGGCGCGCCCGGCACAGTATTTGCTGGCGAAGGTGTAAACGGTGTTGATGCCATTGCCGGCCTTACCAGCGCAGATGATAGCGCGATCGGCTCTCTGATTGTGGGCGTCACCACAGTGGACTTGGTCAAAGCGGCCAGCGTGGTCGATCCATTCGGCGGAACCAGCGCAGTACCAGGTTCAGTCGTCACCTTTACGATTACAGCCAATGTCACCGGATCAACATCGGTTGATGACTTGGTAATCGCCGACGCGATCCCTGCTGACACCACATACGTCGCAGGCACACTAACGCTTGACGGCAATCCACTAACTGACGCGGCCGGCGACGATGCAGGGGAAGCATCAGCCACCGACATCTCCGTTGATTTGGGCACAATCGCTGGCGGCAACAGCCATGCTGTGACTTTCGACGTAACAATCGACTGAAGTGAAGGAACTCTAACCAGAGGACGGGAATAATGACGAACCTAATGAAATCCATACTGACTATGTTGGCGATCACCGGTCTGGCTTTGCCAGCAGCCGCGCAGCAACAGCCAATCACTCTCGCCGGAGATGTGATGATGGTGAAAACCGAAGTGAGCGAAACGGGTGAAAGCACAACCAAGTTGGTTGAGCCAAAGATCATCGTTCCAGGCGACCGGCTGATCTTCGGCACAGACTACTCCAATTCGAGCAGCAAAGCGGTCGACAATTTCGTCGTGACCAATCCGCTGCCTGCCCCAGTGCGTCTTGCACCTGATGCCGATCCAGAACTGACCGTTTCAGTCGATGGCGGCAAGAATTGGGGCAAACTCGCAAATTTAAGTGTGAAAGGCGAGGACGGGTCATCCCGCACTGCCGCTCATGCAGACGTAACACATGTTCGTTGGGTCCTCTCGGTTGTTGAGCCGGGTGCAAAGGGACGCCTCGAATATCCAGCCATCATTCGCTGAACCTAAGCGAAGGATAAGTCGCCAATTTCTCGCGGGCGGCAAGGGGAAGCGCGAGAATTTTAGAGGACCAATACAATGAAACGCACTAAGCAACTGCTGGGTGCCGTAAGCGCGGTCGCGCTCGTCGGTCTCAGCGCCAGTCCTGCTATAGCAGCTGGCACAACCGCTGGTGATTCCATCACGAACAACGTTTCTGTTGCCTATCAGGTTGGCGGCGTTGATCAGACGGAAGAAACAGCATCTGACACATTCGTAGTTGACCGCAAGGTCGACGTTGTCGTTCAAGAAGTTGGCAATGCAGTTACCTCGGTTGTTCCGGGTGAACTGCAAGCTGCGATCACTTTTGACGTCACCAACTCATCGAATGATGTGGTTGATCTCGACCTGTCTGATATCCAGTCAACGGCCGATGATTTCGACATCACCAACGTTCAATACTACCTTGATGATGGCGATGGCGTGTTTGGCGCTGGCGATACAGTGATCACCTATCTCGACGAGATGGCTGAAGACGAAACTCGCACAGTTCACATCGTTGGCGACATTCCAATTGGCGCAACAAACGGTCAAACTGCTGACGTTACTCTGGTTGCTGACGCCCACGAAGGCGGCGGCGCTGGCTCACTGGGCACTGAACTCAACAACACGGCCGGTGCAAACACCGCTGGTGTTGATACAGTTCTGGCTGACGGCGCAGGTGACGAAGATCTTGCCGAAAACGGCGACTTCTCTGACACGGATACTTTCGAAGTGGCTGCGGCAGACGTAACCGTTACGAAAGCAAGCACCGTAATCAGCGATCCTATCAACGGTACAACCAATCCGAAAGCCATCCCTGGCGCGACGATTGAGTATTGCATCACCGTGACAAACGGTGCGGGTGCAGCCACTGCTACAGGCGTCAACGTAAACGACGTTCTGCCTGCTGACGTCACTTATGACGCTGCTTTTGGCATCTTTGTTGATGGCGATGCGAGCTGCGCCGGCGGTTCTGCTGGCGGTAGCTACAATGCAACCGACAATGAAGTTGATGGTGCGCTTAGCGACATCGCTGCATCTACAACTCGTTCGCTCTACTTCCGTGTGACGATCGATTGATCTGAAGCAGAATAGAGAAAAAGCATAGTGCGCAAACACTTCCCTTGGCAACGCATGGCAGCGGCACTTTCGTTAGTGCTGCTGCCATTTGGCGTGCCTGGGGAAGTGGCGCATGCCCAAGATACCACAATTACCAATACGGCAGAGGCGTCTTGGACCTTCTCTGGGGTGGAATTTGAAACCCGCTCCAATGAAGTCGTAATCGAAGTCGACCCTACCCCTCCCCAAATTACAGCTTTCCGCCCAACCGCGGGCGGAAATACGCAGCTTGTCTTCCAGAATCCGGTCTGTGGCGGCACTCAAATGGTGCAATCTGGTCAAAGTGGCGGTCAATCGCCTTCGACCACGACCGCATCGGTCGAGCAAACCAATATCGTGAACGCTGGACAGCAGCTTTATTTCGAAGTGAACGCGGCAGCAGCCAACCTTGATCCAACCCGGATCGATCAGCTTGTTGCCGTTATCGAAACCAATTCAGGCGACCGCGAAGAAATCACCATTTTCGAAAGCGGCTCCAACACCGGTATCTTTATCGGACAAATCGGCACTGTACGTATGCCGCCGGCTCCTGAGCAGGGTGACTGCCAGTTGAGCCTAGCAGACGGCAATATGGTGCAAATTTCGATCCAGCGGCCTGGCCAAGACGACATAATCATATCCACAGATGTGGAAGTGCTGGCCGATCCATTTGGCGTTGTCTTCGATAGCGAAACAGGCGAACCAGTAAACGGCGCGACTGTTACGCTGATCGATGTTGCCACTGGCCTGCCAGCGACAGTCTTTGCCGAAGACGGCGTAACACCTTGGCCTTCAACGGTTATTTCCGGCGATCCGATTGTCGATGGCGCAGGCAATGTCACGGTTATGGCGCCAGGCGAGTTCTGGTTCCCGCTGACATTTCTTGGTGAATACCGCCTCCAAATTACGCCGCCAGACCCGTACACGGCCCCATCAGTGGTCGATCCGGCCGGTATTGCGCAAATTACGCGCCCAGATGGCCGCGCTTTTGTGATCGATGCGCTGGCATCTTACGGTGGCTCGTTCGAACTGACCGATCCAACGCCGGTTCAAATCGATATTCCGCTTGATCGCCCTAGCCTCGCTCTTGCGCTCACAAAGTCTGCGTCACGCGCGTCGGCTCAGCCCGGCGACGTTGTGTTTTATACGCTGACGGCACGGAACACTGACCCAACGCGGGTGAAACGGGATGTATCCCTTGTGGATACTCCGAGTAACTGGCTGCGTTTGCGCCAAGATACAGTGCGCATTGACGGTGCCGCTGCTCCTGATGCCGTGACAACCACAGCAGATGGCCGCCAGATCACAATCGATCTGGGTGATATCGCTGGCGGAGGCTCGCGGCGCGTGGTGTACGCGATGAGCGTGCTGCCAGATGCCCCCCCCGGTGATACGGTCAACACCGCTATCGTAAGCGACAGTCTTGGCCGCACAGCCACCGCCAATGCGGTTGTCGACATTGAGCGGGAAAGCATCGCTGGACGCATGACAATCATTGGCCGGATCACCTCTGGCCCCTGCACTATCGATGATCCGCGTGTCGGCATCCCCGGCGTGCGCGTGATGATGGAAGATGGCAGCTTTGCCATCACCGATGCCGATGGTCGCTATCACTTCGAAGGAATAGTACCCGGCACTCACGTTGTTCAAGCATCACGTATGACCCTGCCCGAAGGCGGCAAGTTCGTGGATTGCCACCGCTCGACCCGCAATGCTGGCAGCGCAACGTCGCGCTTCGTCATTGGTCAAGGCGGCAGCCTGCATGTGGCTGACTTCCACGCGGTATTGCCTGATGAGGTTCACAACCAGCTCGCTACTTTGGAGCAGGCTGACGCGGTTGATGCGCCCATTGACAGCACCCCCGGTGCAGCCGCTGATCTTGGAAATAGCGATGCGCCTGGTCCAATCTCAGACATTCAGCGCAGTATGGCGGCGTCGCCGCAAGCGCCGAAAAAGCCCATCATTGCCCCATCGCAAGACTGGCTTGCGCTAGGCGATGGGGAAGATGGCTTCCTCGCCCCTGCCCTCGATGCTAACCCACGTGCGCCTTCTATCCGCGTCGCGATCCGTCACCGTAAAGGTCAAAAGGTTGATCTGCGCATCAATGGTAAGCCGGTTGATCCACTTGCCTTTGACGGAACCCGCACGCCTAAGAAGGGCCGCTATGCGGTCAGCGAATGGCGCGGTGTCCCGCTTTCTAAGGAGCGCACTGTTCTGGAAGCTGACATCTTCAACACATTCGGCACGCTGAAACAAACAATCGAGCGCGAGGTGTTCTTTACCACCACGGCTGCCAAGGTTGAGTTCGTGCCTGAGCAATCCAAGCTGATCGCAGACGGACGCACACGTCCGGTGCTGGCGATCCGCGTGCTTGACCGCAATAACCGCCCTCTTCGCGAAGGTATTTCTGGCGAGTTTAGTCTGAACGCTCCGTATCAGAGCGCTGATCAGCTCGATCGCCAACAGCTCAACCAGCTGACTGGCCTGGGCGCATCGTCTGCTCGCTGGCTCATCAAGGGCAACGAAGGCATCGCTCACATCGAGCTTGCGCCAACCATGGTCTCTGGCTCGCTCAACCTCAATTTCCGTTTCGACGATGGTGAGATCGAACGCGAGCAAGAGCTAGAAACATGGATTGAGCCGGGCGATATCGAATGGACTGTTGTTGGCCTTGCAGAAGGCACCGTGGGTGCGCGCAGCGTAGCTGACAATATGGAACGCGCTGGCCGCTTTGACAGCGACCTTGGCAATAATGCTCGCGTTGCTTTGTATGCAAAAGGCCGCGTGCTGGGCAAATATCTGCTCACACTCGCCTATGACAGCGCGAAGGACCGCGATGATCAGCGCGTTCTGGGCACCCTGGATCCAGAGGCGTACTATACCGTCTTTGCCGATGGTTCGAGCCGCCGCTTTGATGCCGCGAGCCGTGAGAAGCTCTATGTCCGCATCGAAACAGCCACGTTTTATGCGCTGTATGGCGACTTTGAGACTGGCTTCGATCAAACGCGCCTGGCCCGTTACAACCGCACCGCAACCGGTGTGAAAGGCGAGGCACGCTTTGGCGCGATCAAGGCGAAGGCTTTTGCTGCCGACATTGCTAGCCGTTTCCAGCGGGATGAATTCCAAGGCGAAGGCATCACCGGGCCATACGCTTTGTCGAACCGCGGCCTGATCCCGAACTCGGAAAAGATCGTTCTGGAAACGCGCGACCGTTTCCGTTCGGAAATCATTGTAACCAGCCGCGAGCTCGTGCGCTTCATCGACTACGACATTGATCTACTGTCCGGCACGATCAGCTTCAAACAGCCAATCTTGAGCCGCGATTTCAACCTCAACCCGCAATTTGTCGTGGTGAGCTATGAAACCGATGGCCGCTCAAACGGCAAACTGAACGCCGGTGTACGGGCTGACTGGACCGACAAATCAGGCAAGATCCGCATTGGTGCGACCGCTGTATCTGACAAGGGCGACAATGCCCGCACCAACCTTGGCGGTGTGGATCTGCGTGCTGAGCTGGGCGACAATACAGAAGTTCGCGCTGAAATCGCGATGAGCCGCAGCGAAGGTGAAACTGCAACCGGCTGGATGGCCGAAGTGCAGCACCGCACCGGCAACCTTGATGTGCTTGCCTATGCTCGCCAGCTCGACGCTGACTACGGTGTTGGCCAGCAGTCAGGTGCAGAGCTTGGCCGCCGTAAGTTTGGCGTCGATGGCCGCGTGCTTCTCGACGATGAATTCAGCATCGTGGGCAGCGTTTGGCAGGATGATAGCCTAACCGACACGAACCGCCGCCGCGCTGCTCAAGCAGACCTTGCATACCGCACTGAAAGCACCGATGCCCGTGTTGGTATCGCACATTTCAGCGACCGTTTGGGTGATGGCACACGCAATAAATCCACTGTCTTGGAAGTGGGCGCATCGCAGCGTTTGGCTGATAACAAGCTTGAGCTGTCGGCTGCATCCAGCATCGCGCTCGACAACACTGAAAGCGTCGATCTGCCGAACCGGCACCGGTTTAGCGCGCGCTATGCTGTGTCTAACGATGTGCGTCTGGTCGGCCAATATGAGCGTGCCGACGGCGAAAACATCGAAGCCAGCAGCATTAGCGGCGGTATCGAAGTAACCCCATGGAACGGCGCGCAGGCGGTGACCACTCTTGGCAAGCAGCGTATTGATGAGTTTGGTGAGCGTTCATATGCAGCCTTTGGCCTCTCGCAATCGCTACAAGTCTCTCCAACATTGACTTTGGATGCAACAATCGACGGCAGCCGCACTTTGAATGGCACTGGCGATGTGTCTGATGTTGTGAACCCTGCTCAGCCCGTTGCAAGCGGCGGTCAAATCTCGAACGGCACTCTGTTTGAGGACTTCACTGCGCTTACTCTGGGCGCAGCATGGCGCAAGGACCGCTGGAGCGCGACGGCACGCGGCGAATACCGTGATGGTGAATTTGCTAACCGTAAAGGCGTAACCGCTGGCGCGATCCGTCAGCTGGGCGAAGGCAGCATCGTTGGCTCGGGCTTCACTTGGACCACAGCTAAGGCTGATGGCGGCGCAGAGACAGAGATCTTTGACGCGTCGATCGCATTCGCCCACCGTCCTGACGGCTCTGAATTCGCGGTTCTCTCTAAGCTTGAGTATCGCAGCGATGCGATCACGGGTGCTGTCGCTGGAAGCGCAGGCCCCGCTGGTCAAACCGCTTTGCTGGTCGATGGCACTGCAACGTCGCGCCGGGTGCTCGCCAGCGTTTCGGCCAATTGGTCGCCGCGCGGCTGGGATGAGGACGATAACGGAGTTGACCAACAGGTTCGCCGCGACGAATTTGGGTTGTTCCTTGGCACGCGTTACAATTTCGACCGCTTTGAAGGCATTGAGTTTGAAGGCACTTCGGTTCTTGCAGGCGCAGATGCGCGCATCGGAATTGGCGAGCGTTTTGAACTGGGTGCAACAGCCACGGTTCGCGCAAACTTGGAAGACGATGTGACCAGCTTCTCATACGGCCCGCAAATCGGTTTCGTTCCAGCAGACGGCATGTTGCTCACTGTTGGGTATAACGTCGACGGTTTCCGCGATGCTGACTTTGCAGATGCGCGCAGCACTGACAAAGGGCTCTATGCTTCGGTACGGATCAAATTTGACGCCGACACTTTCTCCTTCCTCGGACTCGGTAGGTAACTGACCTCATGTTCGATAAAGTTACCAGAATTCTGCTACTTACGCTTGCAAGCCTTGGCTTTGCATTGAGCGGGCAATCGGCTTTGGCGCAAACAACGCTAACCGCTGATTGGACCAATCTTGGCAATGGAAACCTGCAAGAAGTGAACGATGGCACCACACTCACCGTTGGTCCAAACGCCGTGACCATTAACACCGATGTCGTGACCGATGGGGACGCCAACGATCCCAATTTCACCAATTTCTATTCCACCGGAATGCTCTCATACTACACCGGTCAGGTGAGTAGTTTTACCGGAAACTTGCTCTACAGCATGGACCACTCGATTTTCGATGTGGGCGACTATTTTGAAACGACCTACACATTTGATACTGCCGTGGAAGAATTGGCATTCATTGTCGGTAACGTTGACCGCTTTAACAATGGTACCACGCGCTTTCATGATGGCGTTATCATCGAATATGACACCGGCACAGGCGCATGGCAAAACCTGCGCAATCTGGCCGGAGCTGTTACTTTAGGAAGCGCAGTTAGCAATGCCACCGTAGGCGGCCAGCTTGGCTGGGACGGCAACGCCTATTCCGGCGGCATTACCAGCACAACGGGCGATATTCGCGTCGACTTTGGAACCACTACGGTTGAGCGCGTGCGCATTCGCTACCGGTTCGGGCAAGACTTCCCAACGACAGATGTGACTGGAAACTTCCAATATCTCGCGGTCTCAGACTTCACTTGGGAGCAGAACGTTGATGTCGCCGATTTGTCGCTGGCAAAGGTGGTCAGCAATTCTACGCCTGCGACTGGTTCAAGTGTCACCTACACGCTGACCTTGACCAATTCTGGCCCGCTTGCCTCTAACAATGTTGAGGTCATTGACATTCTACCGGTCGGCTTCGACTTCACATCCTCGGGCGGGTATGGAACATACAATGCCGCAACCGGCATCTGGAGCGTTCCAGCCATCGCATCAGGACAATCGCGCGTCCTCACCATCACCGGCGATGTAACCGCACCGCCTGGGGTGACGATAACCAACAACGCCGAGGTATTCAGCACCGCAACATTTGATGCCGATTCCACACCCAACAACGGCAGCACAACAGAGGACGATGACGCAAGTGCACCGCTTACCGTGCAAGGTGTTCGGAGCGCCGGCGTTGCACCTGTCCTAACTTGTCCGGCAGGGACCAATGTTTTTGACTGGGACACAACAACCTGGGCGGCCGGAACGACGAACAATACATATGCGATTGCCAATTTTGGCGATGTCAATTTCAACGTCGTCAATGAAGGCATCTGGGAAAATGACCCAGCCTTTGGAGGTCAGCAACCCGCTATCTCCAACGAGAATACAGGCGGTCTTGCAGTTGCCGAAGACAGCCTCCACCAATTTATCGACTTTCGTGACCGGTTTGAAGAAGCAACAACAACGGTCAGCCTGCCCAACGGGATCGCCGGCGCGCAATTTACCGTCTTCGACATCGATTATGCAGTGAATGACTTCGCAGACAAATTGACCGTCACCGGTTCGTATAACGGCGCTACCGTTATCCCAACACTGACCAATGGCACGGTAAATTATGTCGTTGGCAATGTTGCTGTAGGCGACGGCGGGTCAAATTCAAACGCGAGCGATGGCAATGTGGTGGTGACATTCGACCAGGCAATCGACACCATCATCATAAGCTACGGCAATGCCAATACCGCTCCTGTGAACCCTGATGGTCAGGCTATTGCTATACACGACTTTAATCTCTGCGCCCCTGCAACCGAGCTGTCGGTTACGAAGACAAGCACAGTCTTTTCTGATCCGGTGAACAACACCACCAATCCAAAGGCGATACCCGGCGCTCTGATCGAGTACTCAATCGGCGTCTCTAACATTGGTATTTCTGATGCAGATGCCGATACTGTCTTTGTCGTCGACACTGTGCCAGCAGATACCAAGCTGTGTGTCACCGATATCGGTTCGGGCGGTCCCGTTCGCTTTATTGACGGGAGCCCTGGTTCGGATCTGACGTTTAGCTATATCGATCTTGCCAATCTTGGCGACGATCTGGCGTTCTCCGACGACAATGGCTCGACGTGGGATTACGTCCCGACTGCCGACGCCGATGGCTGCGATGCGGCGATCACCGATTTCCGGGTCAATCCCAAAGGCAGCTTTGCTGGTGATGGATCCTTCTCGCTGAGAGCACGTTTCCTCGTTGACTAGTTTTCCGTTCTCATAGGCCCTCATAAAGGGATATGAGAACGGTAGCTCAAAAGGATACTCACTCTAGCGCGTCAATTGCGCCAGCTGCGTCCTATCCAGACTGTAGATATCGTCGCGATAGGCAATCCGCGGCGATCCTTGCTCAGGCAATGCGGTGAAGTAGGTGATATAAATCGGCACTGGGAATGGCAGGTTTACCTGCTCCTCTGGTGTGCCGTTGGAAGCGGGCATCTGCCCGTTAAACAACCAATCGCCGAAATCTTGAGGGCGCTCTACGCGAACACAGCCCGCGCTAAAAAGGCGCTCAGGCTTGGCAAAATAATGCTTACTCGCAGTATCGTGCAGATAGATACCGAGCGCATTCGGGAACATGAACTTGACTTTGCCCATGCCATTGCCCGGCCCTGGCTTTTGCCGCAGCCGCACATCCAATTCGCCCCGCTCTACAGCGCGCCAATCAACCGAAGACGCGGACAGAACCTGCGCATCTTGATCCCAGCCTGACATCGCCTCAAATCCGGTACGCCGCAAATAAGCAGCGCCGCCATTGATGATCCGCCGCGCATAGGTTTTGCGCACAAGATCGGGGGGCACATTCCAATAGGGTTTCAGGACAGCATGGCGCAAAAGCCCTGCCATGATAGGCGTCGGTGTCGCAGGTTTGCCCGCAACGACCGCCATGTCATCAACCACACGGCCATCTTCGATCATTTGAAGCCGCTGCTTTGTCAGATCGACATGCACATAGCGGTAGCCGAGATAGGAGGGCAACTCGCCAGCATGATCCAGATTGCGTTTGAGAATTCTCGCGTAATGCGCGGGCCCTTTGCGCAATGCGGCAAGCATAGCCCGATCCACGCGCATGCCATCACTTAGCCCATGCATCTGCCTGAAAAGTCGCACTCTTTCGGCAGTCTGCGAATCAAAGGTGCGTCCGTCGGGCAGACCCAATCGCTGACGCAGCAAAGCCACGCGCGTGCCGCTGCTTCCCGGCACCAAATCCGCACCAGCGGGAATGGCAACCTTGGGCAGATTACCCCATTCGTTCAGGTAGCGCTGGTAGGCCGCCGATAATTTTTGCTCGAAGACATTGGCTGTTGCCCCCAATCCAGGAGGCGCCTGACCTTCGAACAAGAGCGTTGCATCGCCTTTTTGGACGTAGACCGATGTCTTGCCATCCCCACCGCCATATGTTGGAGGCACACTCACAGGCGCTGCAACTGGCCGCGCGAGGACCGGAGAGCCAAATACGTCCGCTACCGAAATGCTAGGCTTGGGCGCGCTTTCCTGCGCCGAAACGAAATGGGGGCACAGGCCCAGAAGACCCGCACCCCCCAATGTTATCGCATTTCGAAGGAACAACTTCGTCGAAGCGTTCTTTCTCATGTGTAAATCGCTTAGCCGCGCTCGCCCATTGTCGGAGCAACAACTTCTCGCGCAGGGTTCACACCGCGTGCAGTCCAAGTCGAAGTACCATTGCAGCTACTGGTCATGCGAACCGCTTGACCAGCTGAGAAGCGGCCAGAATAGTTCCAGCATTCAGTCGCAGAAGATGCGCGCATGCAGAGTTTGTTCCCCTGCATGAACCAATTGGCATTCGCCGACTGGCCTGTTGAGTTTGAAATTGTTGCAACGCCGGTGGATCCGAAAAATACGCTGTTACGTGTGCCGTCAGCAAAAACCATATCCACGGTTTGGCCGCGTAGCTCTTCACCAGCGTGATCGTCAGCGTGAGCAGGAGCAGCAATGGCGGTTGCCATAGTAGCGGCTGCAGTAAGCATTACGAAACGGTTCATTACAGTATTCTCCCTAGTCGAGTCGTCGATTGTGCCGGTCGTCCCAAACCCGGCGTGAAAAAGATAGGCATGTCCTCTAAAGAGTTTTTTCGCTTCCGTCATGTTAAATTTTTTCCAAACCCACCGAAAATTGCAATTCCGCTGATCGCATCAGAAAAAAGTTCTTTTTGATGCGTAACAGCTATTTACTTTCTTTGCAGAGGTGGTCATTCTATGCAGCAAGGACCAGTCAAAGGGGATCGAATCGCTTTTGGCGCTGTGCGAGAGAGTCGGAGTTGGGACCGTCAGCTTGATCGCATTTAATGTAGTTTACTCGTGGAGGAAAAATGACGTCTTTTCGTAATATGACCAGTGCCCTTATCGCACTGTCGATGGTCACCGCACCGGTTGCCGCGCAAGCGCAAACCGCAGCGACTACCGCTAGCACCTCATGGGGCAGCGCGGTTTTGTCTTATGTGTCAACGCTATGCGCGCAGCAAGCTGGTGGTTGTATTCTGCCGCTTCCTAACGCTGCACCACCACCACCGCCGGCGCCCCCTGCACCAGTGGTTCAAGCACCGCCTCCTCCACCTCCTCCGCCTGCTCCTCCAGCAGCTGGTGGGTTCCCGTTCTTGCCAATCCTGTTGGGTCTGGGCGCAATTGCTGGCGGCATTTTGTTGCTTGACGACGATGATGATGATCCAGTTTCAGCCTAAAAGGCTGATACAGACAGCCCCCTTATAGGAGGCCGAAAGAATTTAACCCCCGTGAGTTTTGGCTCGCGGGGGTTTTCTTTTGGGGTGCCGGTTTGATCAGCAATTTCGTCCGAAAGAGCGCTTGTGAGAAATAGCCACAGGCTCTCTTAGTATACCATTTGAGTAACTGGCCGATCCTTTTAGCCCAATTGAACGCCCAGCTTAGGAATTGCGACGACATTGCGAGCACCCTCGTCATCCGCGCTCAAAGGTGCAGTTTTTTGATTGGCTTTGTCGCTCTTTTCGGCTGAGCATACTTGGTTACGGCCATTGTTCTTCGCCCCATAGAGTCGGCGATCGGTCAGCTCGAACACTCTTGGGAAGCTCATTCGTTTGGTCCATTCCATAACGCCAAAGCTGGCACTGCAACGCAGGCCATCCACTTCAATTGCGCTGCCGATTCCCTGAATTTGCAAACGGAGCCTGTTCGCCATCGCCGAAGCCGCTTCCTCGTTGCAGTTCCATAAAAGAATGCCAAACTCTTCGCCGCCCAATCTACCGGCTATGTCCTTGGAGCGAATTGCGCCTGTGATTTTCTCGCCAACCGCTGCGATGACTTTGTCGCCCATGGGATGGCCATATCTGTCATTGACCAGTTTGAAGTGATCCAAATCCGCTATAATGAGGCTGAGGGGTACGGACTTGTCTTGCGCACGCTCCATCATCATTGCGGCCTGACTTTCAAACGAACTGCGCATGCGAAGCCCAGACAGAGGATCCCTCTCCGCACGTCTGCGCTGTTCCGCCATATTATCGGCAATCACCGACGATATAAGACAAAGCGCCATCAGCGTTGTCATCACAGTCATGATCAAAGCATGCAGCGATGTCAGCAAAGCAAGGCCTTGCTCTCCTTGGCCAAAAAGGACGGGGGACAAATCAGTTAGAACCGGGCGTATAAAGCCAAATCCGGAAAATATCGCCAGGACCCAAACTAGCGCGAAATCTGCAAGATGACGTTTCTTGGCGTGCCAGAGGTTTTGGGCCGCCATTGCTATCAAAAGAGCAGAGCTGACATTTTGGATCAGCTTCATCGTTTCAATGTCATTGACGCTGCCAGCTACCGCGAGCAGCACGCAAGCGATAGCGACGGTGAAAATATAGACTGCCATTGGGATATTTTGGCCAGCCCGCTTAGAAGCGCCCCACATCAGCGCGATAATGCCAGACATCGACAGCAAATGGTAAGCGATCAGACCGGAAAGGCCGACAGCGCCAATGAGCCAGATGTTCAGCATAACCCCGATGGCCATTGAGCCAAAACAATAAGAATAAGCGAGGATATGCAGCTCATCACGTCGCTGCCACCACAACACCCCCAAAACCGCGGCGAAAATCAACGCCATAGCCGGTATAACAAAGGTGAAAATCTGCGCTTGCATAGGCCCGTCTTCCAAAACTGGATCGGGTGTAAGGAAATTTGGTTATCAAGTGGTGAATTTGACTTCTACAGATCAACAACAGTTCTCCGCTTGCCCCCGGCCTCCACACCGCCTATTCGCAGCGCATATTTGGCGCAGCTGCGCATCACCACATTTCTTCAAAGGACGCTCATTCGATGGCTGCTCAATATGCCTATGTCATGAAAGACATGACCAAGACTTTTACTGGCGCGCAAAAACCAGTTCTCAGCAACATTAATCTGCAATTTTACCAAGGGGCTAAGATCGGCATCGTTGGCCCCAATGGTGCGGGTAAATCCACGCTGATGAAAATTATGGCCGGGATCGACACCGATATTCAGGGCGAAGCATGGGCGGGCGAGAACATCACTGTTGGCTATCTGCCGCAGGAACCTACTCTGGACGAAAGCAAGACCGTTCTGGAAAACGTGCGCGAAGGTGCTGGTGAAACTGCCCAGATGGTTGAGCGCTTTAACGAGATTACCGGCCTGATGGGTGATCCTGATGCCGAAGATTTTGACGCGCTGATGGAAGAGATGGGCGTTCTTCAGGAGAAGATCGACGCGGTTGACGGCTGGACGCTCGACAATCAGCTTGAGATTGCGATGGAAGCTTTGCGCTGCCCGCCGTCTGATATGGGCGTTGAGAATCTTTCCGGCGGCGAAAAACGCCGGGTCGCCCTCACCCGCCTGCTCATCCAGAAACCATCGATCCTGCTGCTTGATGAGCCGACCAACCACTTGGACGCAGAATCGGTTGAATGGCTGGAAAACCACCTCAAAGAATATGCAGGGGCCGTGCTGATGATCACGCACGACCGGTATTTCCTCGACAATGTCGTGGAGTGGATTCTGGAGCTCGATCGCGGTTCCTACTACCCATATGAAGGCAATTATTCGACCTATCTGGAGAAGAAAGCCAAACGTCTGGAGCAGGAGAGCCGCGAGGAATCCGGCAAGCAAAAAGCGCTCGCCCGCGAGCTGGAATGGATCAAGCAAACGCCTGCTGCGCGCCAAACCAAATCCAAGGCGCGCGTGCGCAAATTTGAACAGCTTCAAGATGCGCAAAGCGACCGCAAACCGGGCAAAGCGCAGATCGTTATTCAAGTGCCGGAGCGGCTTGGCGGCAAGGTGATCGAAGCTAAAGGCATTTCCAAAGCTTACGGTGATAAGCTATTGTTCGAAGACCTTTCTTTCATGCTACCGCCAGGCGGGATTGTTGGCGTGATCGGCCCCAATGGTGCGGGCAAATCCACCCTTTTCAAAATGATCACGGGTCAAGAAACGCCCGACAGCGGCACAATCGACATCGGTGACACGGTTCACCTTGGCTATGTCGATCAGTCGCGCGATGATCTGACTCCGTCCAACAATGTGTGGGAGGAAATCTCAGACGGGCTCGATTACATGCAGGTCAATGGCCACGATGCCTCGACCCGCGCCTATGTTGGTGCATTCAATTTCAAAGGCAGCGATCAGCAGAAAAACGTCGGCAAGCTGTCGGGCGGTGAACGCAACCGCGTGCATATGGCGAAGATGCTAAAGCAGGGCGGCAATGTCCTGCTGCTGGACGAGCCGACCAATGATCTGGACGTCGAAACCTTGGGCGCGCTCGAAGAAGCTATCGAGAATTTCGCCGGATGCGCTGTGGTGATCTCTCACGACCGCTTCTTCTTGGACCGTCTCGCCACCCATATCCTTGCGTTTGAAGGCAACAGCCATGTCGAGTGGTTCGAAGGCAACTTTGAAGCCTATGAAGAAGACAAACGGCGGCGTCTGGGTGATGCGGCGGATCGGCCGACTAGGCTCGCGTATAAAAAGCTGACACGTTAACTCGCGCCAGATGCGACTCTAAGCAGGGCTAACGCCTCTTGCCTCATCTCGTTTTGCGACGACGTAGGAGTAGATCAAGCCCACCATAAGCACTACACCGCTGCCGCCTGCGACAAAATTGGAATCGGCAATTACGGCGATGATGATCAGCATTACTGCGAAAACCAAAGTGGCTTGGATGGTCTTTGACATAGAGATTCTCCGAAACTGTTTACACCGCGCGACCCAAAAATTGGCCGCGCGAACTGAGGAGCTTAGCGCGGCATCCCTACTTAATACTTAACATCGCGCAGCATTGCAGCCTTTGACTAAGGCACAGCCCAGTGACCTTTAAATACTGAGTTTTCTTGCACTGTAAAAACCGCGCGGCGGTGCCCGGTATTGGCAAGATAGAGCCAGTCAAAACTCTCAACCTCGATCAGCAGCACTGCAAAATTCTCTCTTGCCGGAACAAGCTGCTCGTCGCTGGGATTGATGCCCTCTGCCCAATCGGGAAGACCGGAAGTGCCCGCATCAGACGCATCGCCCGGCGCGCCTTGCGCCAAATAACACCGCTTCGCAAAATTGGTGCTGGCGGCCCACGCTTTATCGGCAATCGGTCCTGTGCTTTCTATTCGAGCGGTGCCGCGCGCGCGGATCTGCGTCTTTGCCTCAGCATCGTAAAACAAAACGCCGACAGCGGCTTCCTCGCCAATCGCCGCGCATTTGGGCGAGCGGCTGTCTGTGTGGAAGCGAAAGGTGCGCCTCTCTGCATCAAATTCGCGCAGCACCATCACCCGAACATCAGCATCCCCGGTCGCAACCACCGGCGTATGCATCGGTGATTTTCGCTGCTTTGCTCCTGCATTGAGCAACCGGACAATCTCAGCCAGCACATCATCAAGCGTTTCAAACATGGACGATGTCCAAACACGCGCAGGCAAGCTGTGTCAATTCGGCTATCCCACTAAAGGCCATTCAGATAAATTGATAGAAACATGAACAAAAGCCTAAACACATTATTCACATTTGGGTCAGGGGAAACTCTCTAAACACTAATCAACAACAACGAATCGATGCGAAATCGACCGAGAATACGATCAACAGGGGCCGTCTGTGGTGGAGCGGCAATTTAGGAGCCCAGACATGACACTTGCACAATTTTTGAAAGGCAGCGCGCTCTCCGCCCTTGCTGTTACTTTGAGCTTTACCGCCCTTCCCGCTGAGGAAGCAGAGGCGGCGGAATTGGCTGTTCAAAGCAAAGCGCCCAATGTCGCAGCTGGAATTGCTGCCGACACGCAGAACATGGCGCAAGATCGCCGAGCTGCACGCCAGGCTGCGCGCCAGGTCAATCGCGGGATGCGTCAGGCCAACCGCCAACAGCGGCGCAGCAACCGCCAAGCCAATCAGCCAAGACGCAGTGAAAGCAGGCAATCCAATCGGCAGGTCAATCGCCAGGAACGCCGTGCCAATCGTCAGACCAATCGCCAAGAGCGCCGCGCCAACCGTCAGCAGACGCGTCAACAGCGCCCAGCCGTTCGCCGCGACAACCGCCGCGTACAAGCCGATGCTGCAAGATTACGCGGGACGCAGGAAATGCGCCGCACAGAACGCAGGGCTAATAACGCCAATATAAACCGCGTACGCAGCGAAGCGCGCGCCAATAATCGCGCCAATCGCCGGGATAACCGCTTCGAAAACCGTAGTGATAGACGCGCGGATCGCCGCGATCGCCGCTTTGACAATAGGGCCGATCGCAGAGACAACCGTTTTGAAAATCGCTCAGACAGACGCGCAGATCGCAGAGCTGATCGCCGCCGGGACAACCGCAATAGCTACCGTCAGGGTCGCCGTGACGGGTATCGTGATGGCAGGCGCAGCAGTTACCGCAATGGCTATCGCAACGGCAATCGCAGCCATTACAATCGCCGTCATAAGCGGTGGGACCGTTATGGCTGGCGCAATAACAGCCGGTATAACTGGTACAACCACCGCAGGTATAACCGGAATATCTTCCGCTTAGGCCGGTATTATTCGCCCTATCGCAATTACCGCTACAACCGGTTTAGCGTTGGCTTCTATCTCGACAGCTTATTCTTCGGAAGCCGCTATTGGATAAATGACCCCTGGCAGTACCGCCTGCCGAGCGTCTATGGCCCCTATCGCTGGGTTCGCTATTATGACGATGTGGCACTGGTAAACATTTACAGTGGCGAAGTGCTCGATGTGATCCACAACTTCTTCTGGTGATCTGATCGCCCGATAGGTCAAAAAAAAGACCCCCGCTGGAGCTGATCCGGCGGGGGTTTTGTTTACGCTGCTTACGCTTTGGCGAGCGCCTCGGCGATCAGCTTGCGGCTGTTTTCAATACCATAAAGCGCGATAAAGCTGCCCATGCGCGGGCCTTGCTCGCTGCCCAAGAGCGTTTCGTAAAGCGCGCGGAACCAATCGCGCAGGTTTTCAAACCCGTATTCCTCGCGCTTGCCGATCTCGTAAACGCTGGTCTGCAAATCCTCTGCGCTGGTGTCAGGCGCCGCTGCCGCCAGCGCTTCGTCCAGAGCCTGCAACGCTGCCGCTTCGTTGGCTGAGGGAGCACGCTTGTTGAGCGTTGGCACGATAAAGTCACGCGTATAGGCAACCGCCGCTGCAATCATCGCATCGACATCCGGATTGTCGACCGGCTTACCCAGATAGCTAGTGAGATAGTCTGACACATTTTCAGCCGTGGCCTCCGCGCCCAAAACGCTCGCCAAATTCAGCAGCAATCCGAAGCTGACGGGAACTGTGTCGCCCGCGCCCTTTGCATCCTCCGGTCCTGCCATGCTCTCATTCGCGCGCAGCAAATGCCACACTGGATTGCCCAATTGCTTGTCGAGCGGCTGTTCGGCCAAACGCTCGCGGAATTGCCAATAATCATCGACTGCGCGCGGGATCACGCCGGTGTGGAGCTGCTTCGCGCTTTTGGGATTGGGGAAAATGTAAAAGCCAAGGCTTTCCTGCGTCCCATATTCCAGCCATTCCTCGATGGTGAGGCCATTGCCCTTGGACTTGGAGATTTTCTCGCCCTTCTCATCCAAGAACAGCTCATAAATCAGACCTTCCGGCTTCTTCCCGCCAAGCACGCGCGCGATCTTGCCCGATTGGATACCGGTATCAGTCAGATCCTTGCCATACATCTCATAATCCACGCCCTGAGCGACCCAGCGCATGGCGAAATCGACCTTCCATTGCAGCTTAGCCATTCCGCCGAGTGCTGACTGCTCGACAACGCTTCCATCTTCATCGGTAAAGCGGATGAGGCCAGCATCGGCGTCCACCACCTCAACCGGCACTTGCAAGACCACGCCGCTTGTGGGCGAGATCGGCATGATCGGCGAGTAAGTCGCCGCGCGCTCTGCCCTAAGTGTGGGGAGCATAATGTCGAGGATGTCCTGATTATGCGCGAGGACGTTCTTCAGCGCATCATCAAATGCGCCCGAATTATAGCGGTCAGAGGCGGCGGCAAATTCATACTCAAACCCAAACCTATCGAGGAATTCGCGCAGCATCGCATTGTTGTGATGAGCAAAGCTTTCATACTTCTCGAACGGATCGGGAATGCGGCTAAGCGGCTTGCCCAAATGCTCGGTCAGCATCGCCTGATTGGGCAGGTTTTCCGGCACTTTGCGCAATCCGTCCATATCGTCGGAAAACGCGACCAGACGCGTGGGCTGGCCGGTCAGCGCCTCATAGGCGCGGCGCACGAATGTGGTGCGCAAGACCTCTTGAAATGTACCGATATGCGGCAGGCCCGAGGGGCCATAGCCCGTCTCAAAGAGCACTGGTTCGCCATCAGCTTTGTTCCCAAGCCGTTTGGCGAGGCGCTGAGCCTCCTGAAAAGGCCAGGCTTTGGAATTGCGAGCGGCGTCTTGAAGTGTCTGATCGGTCATAATGCGTCCGCCCTATGCGCAAGGCGGGCTTAAGTGCAATGATTGATTGCAAGCGCAGCTAACGAGGGAAGTTCTTTGCCGCCAATGCACGATAATGCTCTGCCAACGTGTCGCTGCCAAATTCCGGTGTCGCATCGGCATCATATTGTCCCGTTTCCGGATCGAAGACCAACATGCTCTCGGTCGCATAATAATGCGCGATGCGGGCATATTCGGCTTTTTCGGCGCACCAATCTGATAGGCCTGAGAAAGCGCCAAGCACCTTAGCTATGACAGGAAAAACCCCAGTGGGAACCGAGCGGAAACTTGGCTCACGCCCCATCGCTTCGCAAAGCATCGCTCCTTGCTCACGCGCAGTGATTGCAGGGCCAGGCCCGCCGATCGGCCAGATACCATTGTGACGGTCAGGATCGTTGATGCACTGGGCCATAAAGCGGGCGCAATCGGCATCGCTGATGGGCTTGCAAGCTGTCTGCGTGCCATCGCCAAAGATGAGGAATGGTTTGCCTTGGCGCACGCGCTCAGCCTGCCCCGACAAGGATTTGAAGAAGGCGGTGGGCCGCACAATCACATACTCCATATCGCTCGCAATAAGCTCCGCTTCGAACGCGAGTTTGGCGTGTTGGAACGCGAGTTTGGGACGCTGAACGCAAATGGCCGAAAGCAAAATGAAGAGTTTTACGCCCGCTGCTTCGGCGGCCTTTAGCGCTCGATGGTTCGCTTCATAATCAACCCGCTGCGCATCCTTGGGAGTGCCACTGCGCGACGCGAGGCAAGAAATAACGCAATCCGCCCCTCGCAACGCCTCCATCAACGGCTCTGCGTCATGCGGCTCGCCCCAGACAATTTTGGCACCTGAGGGCTGTAGCCTTTGCGCCGTGTCTTGTCCCTGTGTCGTATTCCTTAGCAGGCACGTTAGATCTTTGCCTTGCCCGAGCAATTCATCAGCCACAGCTCTACCAATAGTGCCGCTTGCGCCCAGCAACAAAACGCGCGGCAGCGCAGCGTCTTGCTCAACCGGATTGTGCGCTTCTTGCTCCATCGCAGCTGCTATCTGCCGCCACGCTCTTTTGTGCAATCCCAAATTGGGCCTCGCGGGGGCACTCTATTCCCCCGAAATTGAAGAGCAGAACGCCGTCCAATCGTTTACTTTTGAGATCGCGCAGCCCATCCCTCAAAGCCCGTGCCGCAAGCCATCCCCCTCCCCGCCCTTCACGCCAGCCATTCCGGCCAGTGGATCGCGCCAGCCGAAAGCGATGCGGCAGCCGTATCCAAAGGCGATGCGATTATGGCCGCCGCCGATACGCCGGTGCTGATGCTGAACGCGCCCTTGGTGGCAAACCGGCTCGGTTATCCGGATTTGTCGGGTCTGGATTTGCTTGAGCTGTTTGCGTTCATCCACCCTGCCCGTTTCTGCGTGCCGACCCCGCGCGGTTTGGCGCAGGCGCTCGCAATAGACGAGCCTGCTGATGACGCGAGCGTGCCGCACTTCTTGCAGCGCGCAGCGGGCATTTTGGTCGAAACATGCGAGAGCGATGATTGGCCAGAGCGCGATGGTGCATGGTCGGTTTTGCAAAGCATGATCAAATTGCGCTGGCCATGGGCGCAAGTGCTCTCACCGCATATCAAACGGCCTGAAAAAGCGGAGAAGTGGCTCTTCTCTAGGCTGCCCGAATGGGAGGAGCAGGCAGAGCGCGGTGCCCCTTCGCAAGTGACAATGCGGGCCGAAGCTGTGCTCCAGCGCCTTGACGAACTAACCGGAGAAGGCGCGGAAAAGCGCGAAGGCCAACGCGATTATGCGAGCGAGGCGAGCGCCGTATTCTCGCCCCGTTCAGCGCGCGAAGAGCCGCATGTCCTGCTCGCTCAAGCGGGAACGGGAATTGGCAAGACTTTGGGTTATCTTGCGCCTGCCTCGCTTTGGTCAGAAGCTGCGCAAGGCACCGTCTGGGTCTCAACCTTTACCAAGAACCTCCAACGCCAGCTCCGCTCTGAAAGTGCGCGAGCATGGCCCAAACGCCGCGCTGACGGGACCAAGCCCGTCGTGGTGCGCAAGGGGCGCGAGAATTACCTGTGCCTTCTTAATCTGGAAGACGCATTACAAGGCGGCTTTGCCGGACGGCCCGCTATCCTCGCGCAGCTTGTGGGGCGCTGGGCCGCCTTCACCCAAGATGGCGATATGGTTGGCGGAGATTTGCCCGGCTGGCTGGGCACGCTCTTTCGCAAACGCGGGATCGCTGCGCTTACCGATCAGCGCGGCGAATGCGTCTATGCCGGATGCCCGCATTACAAGAAGTGCTTTATCGAACGCGCTGCGCGCGATTCAGCTCAAGCTGATCTGGTGATCGCCAATCACGCGCTAGTGATGGTCAATGCCGCGCGTTCTGGTTTTTCTGGGGGCCGCGATCACGCAGCGCGCCCCACTCGCATCATCTTTGACGAGGGCCACCACGTGTTCGAGGCGGCCGACAGCACCTTTGCCGCCACGCTCTCTGGACAAGAGACGATCGAGATGCGCCGCTGGATCGTGG
>CAZAIG010000001.1:27866-51363 GCA_964485135.1 uncultured Porphyrobacter sp.
TTTGCCGCCACGCTCTCTGGACAAGAGACGATCGAGATGCGCCGCTGGATCGTGGGGCCTGAGCGCAAGAACCGCGGGCGGCGCAGAGGTTTGTCTGCACGCCTTGCCGACGTATCGAGCTATGATGAGGAAGGCGGCGAAGCGGTCGAGGACGTAGTGGAAGCCGCCAGCGCTTTACCATCGGAAGGCTGGCTCCAGCGCCTTTCCGAAGGCGAACCGTCTGGCCCCATCGAAACCCTGCTCGCGCAGGTCCGATCCTGCACTTACGCCCGCGATGAAACGGGGCAAGAGGCAGGCTACGGGATTGAAACCGAAGCATCGGGCCTGCCCGGTGAATTGATCGAGGCCGCTGGCGAAGCGCAGCAAGCTCTCGCCGCCATCCGCGCGCCTTTGATGAAGCTTTCGGCAAGGCTCGAGGCGATCCAGACCGATCCGCCCGATTGGCTCGACGGACAAGGAAGGCAAAGGATCGAAGGCGCACGGTTCGCGATGCAATGGCGGATTGATTTGCTCAGCGCATGGGAAGCGTTGCTCGAACGCCTCGGCGGGCCAGCGGACCCCGAATTTGTCGATTGGCTTTCGGTCCAACGCTCAGATGCGCGAGAGTTTGATGTCGCGGTCGAGCGGCGCTGGCTTGACCCGTCCAAGCCCTTTGCCAAAGTGGTGCTCGAACCTGCGCATGGCGCAATGCTGACCTCCGCCACGCTCACCGATTATTCCGATCAGGGCAATGCGTGGGATGCGGCCATCGCGCGCTCTGGAACCGAGCATCTCGACATTGCCCCGCGCTTGTCCGCTGCTGAAAGCCCCTTCGATTACGCAGGGCGCGCAGAAGTGCTGATCGTCACCGATATTAAGAAGGGCGATCTGCCCGCGCTTTCGGGCGCTTATGCCAATTTGATCGAAGCGTCTGATGGCGGCGTGCTGGGGCTATTTACTGCCATCCGCCGGATGCGTGCGGTGCATGGGCGGATTGCTGACCGGCTGGCGCGCGCTGGTCTGCCGATCTATGCCCAGCACGTTGATCCGATTGATACGGGAACTTTGGTGGACATCTTCCGCGATGATCCGCGCGCGTCTTTGCTCGGCACTGATGCTTTGCGCGACGGGGTCGACGTTCCGGGCCATTCCTTGCGCTGCGTAGTGATGGAGCAAGTGCCGTGGCCGCGCCCCGATATCTTGCACAAGGCGCGCCGGGCGAGCTCTGGCGGTTCTGCCTATGATGACCGGATCATCCGCGCACGATTGGCGCAGGCTTTCGGGCGGCTAATCCGTACGAAAGAAGATGCTGGGCATTTTATTGTGCTTTCCTCTGCCTTCCCCTCGCGGCTGCTCACTGCGTTTCCCAATGGGACGCCGGTGACGCGGCTGACATTGGAGGAGGCTTTACAACGGGTCGAGAGTGGTGTCTCGGTGAGTTCTGGCTTTCCTGAACAGCCGAACCAAACAATGAATGAGGAACAGACAGAGACGTGAAAGTTTTGGGTCTCCTACGCCATGCCAAATCCGATTGGGACGATTTGGCGACCCGCGACTTTGATCGGGGGCTGAATGATCGCGGACGGCGCGGCGGCGCTTTGATCGGAGCGCACATAAAGGATCACGGGATAAAATGGGATCAGATCTTGGCTAGCCCAGCAGAGCGGGTGAAGCGCACTCTGGATGTTGCTGAACTGCCGCAAGAGCCTGTCTTTGAAGAGAAATTATACCTCGCCAGCGCTGCGACCATCATGGATGCGGTCATCGCTCATATGGCCGACAGCGATGCCGATGCGGTACTGATCACGGGCCACAATCCGGGGCTGCACGAAATTATGATGGAGCTGGTTCCGCCGCACCGCGAAAACGATCTGTTTGATGCAGCAGCCGCCAAGTTTCCGACAGCGGCCTTTGCTGTGATCGAATGCAAGATTGATAGCTGGGCAGACTTGCGCGGCGGCGTGGGAAAGCTCATTCATTTTGCCAGACCGCGCGATCTGGATCCCGATCTCGGCCCGGAATATTGACCGGTCAGCCCAGCACTTTGCGCGGACCCGGCCCTTCTTCGCCCAATTTGTCATCCTTATTATAAAGCTTGCAATGGGTTAGGCTGAGACAGCCGCAACCAATGCAGCCATCAAGCCGGTCGCGGGTGCGCTCCAATTGCGCAATCTTGTCATCAATCCCGCCGCGAATCGAACGGCTGATCTTTTGCCAGTCACGCGCATTGGGCGTGCGCCCTGAAGGCAGTTTGCGAAGCTCGCTTTCGATCTGATCGAGCGCCAATCCCAATTGCTGAGCAATCAGGATGAAGGACAACCGGCGAATGTCGGAACGGAGGAAACGGCGCTGGTTCCCGCTGGTCCGGATCGGCTCGACCAGACCTTTTTCTTCGTAGAATCGGATGGCCGAAACAGACAGGCCCGTGCGGCGTGCCATCTCTCCTATCGATATCAAGTCTTTGGCATGCAGTCTTCGCGTCATAAGCGGTTGTCTCGCATCATCTCAGGAGGTCTAGGGGTGGTCTAGGGGTCATCTCTGTTGGAAATATTATTGCTTGACCTCAAGTTAGCTTGAGGTTGCATGATTGGCAAATCAGCGATTCGAAAGTGACCTTTCGGATCAGATTTTAAACGTTTTTTCAGGAGCTTAGTCATGCCAAATGGTCAGTTGGAGCACGCAAACATCTCTGTCACCAATCCGGAAAGAAGCGCCGGGTTGCTTATCGATATGCTCGGTTGGCGTGAACGCTGGCGCGGCCCATCACAAAATGGCGGACAGACAATCCATGTCGGAAATGAAGCATCCTATCTCGCGCTTTACACCGGCGATCATGTCAAAGGCAATTATGCGAAAAGCGCACCACTTAATCATATCGCCTTCACTGTCGATGATCTGGAGGAAGCGGAAAAAGTGGTTGTCTCACAGGGTCTTACACCCTTTGGTCATGATGATTATGATCCAGGTCGGCGCTTCTACTTCTTCGATTGGGATGGGATAGAATTTGAAGTGGTTTCTTACGCAGGAGACGCCCAATGAATGAGATTATTCTGCGCGAACCAATATTCAATTCCTCACCTGAAAAACCTCAGAAAAGCGCGCCCTGCGCGCCCTGCCCTTGCGGCTTGTCCGATGATGATCGCACCGCTTTTGACCAAGGTTCATCAGTCGGTTCAATGACCAAATCACCGGTAAACGCGCGGCACAGATCAAGCGCAGCATCCGGTGCGCCTAAAGTCCATCCCGCATAGTCTGGCTTTGCTAAAATCACGGGCATTCTTGCATGCACATTTGCGCACTTCGCGCCCGCGCTTTCAGTCATGACCATGGAGTAGCAATCTCCCCATTCATCGCTTTTGCGCCACACGCCAGCAGCGGCGAAAATGGGCCTATCGGGCAGTGACATCCATGTCCGCCGCATAGCGCCTTTCGCCCCTTGTGCCTCGGCCCAGCCGGTAAGCGGAATAAGGCATCGGCGCGTTTGAAAGCTGTCCTTCCAAAAGAAACTATCGAGCTTGTCAGTACGCGCATTATTAACCGGTTTGGGTTTGAGCAGCTGTCCCTTTTTTCCTTTCAGGACAAGCGGAAAGCCCCAATTCATCTGGCGAAGCTTCCCCTCGGCCACCACCGCGCCGGGATAGCCGGGATAGACCTCTGATCCGAAATTCGCGCCGCCCATCTCGCCTGACGCTTCGAACCAGCTGGCAACTTCATCTGTGCCTTTGGTCATGCGATAAAGGTTGCACATCGCGCCCTTCTCCTCACGCGTTTCCGACGATGAAACACGCCGCCGCCATCAGCGCGCCTGCCCAGCGATTGGAACGGAAACGGGCGAGCGGATTGTCAGCATCCTTGTCGTCCAAAGTCGCCACTTGCCACGCCAGATGCAATGCCACTGGCGCCAAAGTCAGCAACGCCACCCAATCGCTGCGGTAGAGCCAAAATGACAGCGCCCACAGGCCAATCGCGCCTGCGTAAAACAGGGCAACCCCGCTGCGCACTTTGCTTCCCAAACGCAAAGCAGAACTGCGAATGCCGACCATCGCATCATCTTCGCGGTCTTGCAGTGCATAGATCGTGTCAAAGCCAATCACCCACAGGACTGCGCCAGCGTAAGCAGCACCTAGCACTTCCCATTGGTCAAAACGCAGCTGCGTCCAGCCAACCAGTATGCCCCATGTGAACACCATGCCCAGCCATGCCTGCGGCCACCATGTGATCCGCTTCATGAGCGGGTAAGCCGCCACCAGAGCAAGGCTAGCCAAAGCGACAATCTGGGCCTCTTGCCGAAGCTGGAGCAGCACAACCAAGCCGATCAGAGAGAGAGCGATGAGCCAGCCCCAAGCCAGTGTCTTACTAACCCTTCCGCTGGCGATAGGCCGGGCGGCAGTGCGCGCAACTTGCGCATCCAGCTTCGCATCGAGGATGTCATTATAGACGCAGCCTGCCCCGCGCATCGCAATGCTTCCCAAAAGCAGCCATGCGATAAGGCCCCATTGCGCGCCTGCTCCTGCCAGCCACACGCCCCACACGCACGGCCAAAACAGCAGCCACCAGCCAATGGGCCGGTCAAAACGCGCCAATTGCGCCAGATCGCGCAACCCTTGCGGTAGGCGTGCGATGAGACCGCGGTGCTGCGTATCAGGAACGATTGTGTCAGACATGCTTGCTCCATACTGCCCTTCGCGCCTAGGGGAAAGGCATGAGCTCAACGCCCCGCCCCCAAACACCTGCTTGGCCGCCCAAAAGCGCGCCGCGCCTGTTTGTAGAAGAGCGGATCGAGCAAGGTCGCACTGTCGCGATCAATGGCAATCAGGCGCATTATCTCAGCAAAGTTATGCGGCTCGCTGAGGGTGACGCAGTGATCCTATGCGATGATCAAACGGGCGAATGGGTGTGCAAAGCGGATAGCGTGACAAAGCGCGAAGTTTTGCTCAACCCTGCCGAATGCCTGCGCCCACGCGAAGACGTGCCCAACTTTTGGCTTTGCCCGGCATTGCTGAAGAAAGACCGTTTCGACCTTGTGCTTGAGAAAGCGACCGAGCTGGGCGTCGCGGCGATAAAGCCCGTCATCATGCGCAGATGCGTTGCAGATAAGCTCAATATGACCCGCGCCAAGACCCTTACCATCGAAGCCGCCGAGCAATGCGCGCGCACCGCGCTACCTTCGCTTAACGATCCGCAAAAGCTGGAGGCGATGCTGCGCGATTGGCCTATGGATCGCACGCTGTTCTTCGCTGATGAAGATGGTGGAGAGCCGGTCTCGGTAGCGTTCGCTGCGAACGATGGCCCCGCTGCGCTGCTTATCGGACCAGAAGGGGGCTTTGACGATGCAGAGCGCAAATTGCTGCGCAAGCACCCTAAAGTGTCACCAATTAGTCTTGGTCCGCGAATATTGCGGGGAGAGACTGCCGCTGTCGCTGCCACTGCGCTGTGGATGGGAATAAGAGGCGATTGGCCAGGCAATTGTCAGGGCAATTCGCAGGGCACATGATTAGGGCTTTAAACATGCATATGGGTTGCTATAAGAAACTGAAATGAGCACACGCGAAACCTCTGACGCTATCGATCCGATTATCGAAAGCCGCGACCAGCTGATCGCCCCGATGCAGGCGGGCGAAAAGCCCAAGGCGGACTGGCGCATCGGGACAGAGCATGAAAAGCTGGTCTATTGCACCAAAAGCTTCAAAGCGCCGTCATATGACGAGAAATGCGGCATTCGCGATCTGTTGATGGCGTTGACCCAGTTTGGCTGGGAGCCCGTCGAAGAAAGCGGCCCAGATGGAAAAGCAAACGTCATCGCGCTAAAAGGCACAGATGGTGCGGTGAGCTTGGAACCTGCCGGACAGTTGGAGCTATCGGGTGCACCGCTCGAAAATCTTCATCAAACCTGCAACGAAACCGGGCGCCATTTGGAGCAGGTCAAAGCGATCGGCGAAAAATGCGGCGTGGGTTTCCTCGGTCTTGGTATGTGGCCAGACAAGACGCGCGAAGAGCTGCCCGTGATGCCCAAGGGGCGCTACGGCATTATGATGAACCATATGCCTAAGGTGGGTAATCTGGGCCTAGATATGATGCTGCGGACCTGCACAATTCAGGTCAATCTCGACTATTCATCCGAAGCCGATATGGCGAAGAAATTTCGCACTGGCTTGGCCCTGCAACCGCTGGCGACGGCTTTGTTCGCAAACTCTCCCTTTACCGAAGGGAAGCCCAACGGATATCTCTCCTATCGCAGCCATATCTGGTCCGATACTGATCCGCAGCGCACCGGCATGCTGCCCTTCGTCTTTGACGAGGATTTCGGGTACGAACGCTGGGTGGACTACATGCTCGACGTGCCAATGTATTTCGTCTTTCGCGGCGGGAAATATATCGATGCGGCAGGGCAAAGTTTCCGCGACTTTATGCGCGGCGAATTGCCTGCGCTTCCCGGTGAATTGCCGCGCGAAGGGGACTGGTGGGACCACCTTTCGACCGCCTTCCCCGAAGTGCGGCTGAAAAGCTTTCTGGAGATGCGCGGCGCAGACGGCGGCCCGTGGACCCGGATCTGCGCCCTGCCTGCATTTTGGGTTGGTCTGCTTTACGATCAGGGAGCGCTCGATGCCGCATGGGACCGAGTAAAACACTGGAGCGTTGAGGAGCGCGAGGCTTTGCGCAATGCTGCTCCGGCGCAGGCACTGGACGCTCCCCTGCCGCGTGGCGGCACCATGCGCGATTTGGGCAAGGACATCCTCGCCATCGCTCGCGAAGGGCTATCGGCCCGCGCGCGTCTCAATACGATGGGCGACAATGAAACAGGCTTTCTTGAACCTCTGGAAGAGATCCTCGCTTCGGGCAAAGTTCCTGCGCAGCGCCTGCTCGATCAGTATAATGGAGAGTGGGCCGGCGATATCACCCGCGCCTATGACGATAGTTTTTAAGTGGAGAGAGGGAGAGAGACATGCTGATAGTTCTGGCTAAGGCGAAAGTGGGCGAAGGCGCAATTGAAGCCGCGCGCGATGCAATCGCAGCGATGGAAGAAGCCTCACGCGCCGAGGAAGGCTGCATCGCCTATACCTTCACGCAGAGCATTTCGGACCCTTCAGTCATGCTAATCGTCGAAAAATGGGTCGATGATGCGGCGCTGGCCGCGCATTTTGCGACGCCGCATATGGCAGCTTTTCAAGGTGCGCTCGCCAATCTTGATGTGACGGTCGAAGAAGCGCTCAAATACAATGCCGATGATGGCGCTGCTTTGATGTGAGCGCCAACTGGCTAGCAGCTACTCCGCGGGTTGGACCGCTGCTGCACCCGGGCCGCGCCGCCGTTTGATCGCGCGGGCAATCTTCGTGAAGCGGCTAGTGATTACGCCATGCTCAGCCATCCATGCGTGATATTCAGCGTATTTCGGATCTTCTGCTAGCAGATGCGCTTCTTCTGTCTTTGCGCGCCAGAAGTAGATCGCGTTCACGCACAGGAGGAAGAATGTGTTGCGAATGCCGTCCGTCACTGAATCGTTCGTGACGAGGAACGGCATAACCGAACACCACCAGAACAGGTTTTTGCTGAGGTAGGCCGGGTGACGCGTAAACCGGTACGGCCCATTGGTCAGCACGCCGCGATAGGTCAGGTTTGAAAAGCGAATGCCGAATGCGACCGTGGCCCAAGCATAGATCGCGGTGAGAAAGATCAACCAAGCGGCCCAAACCCACAGCATCACTGTATTTCCGGCGATCCAATGTCCCCAACCAGCGACATTGTGCTCATAACTGAGAACTTGGCCATTGCCGATGATGCCCCAAACAAATGGCGGATAGCATATCAGCGCCGCGAGCCAGCCGCCCAGAAACGGGTTGCCGCTGCGAATATGTGCATCCAGCGGACGCAAAGTGAACAGATATCCCACGGTGCCGATTTGCACATCGATCACAAATAATGCCGTTATCAGCAGCATGCCGAATGCCACTGGATTATAGATCAGATCGGCTGGCTGAGCATTGACCAATTCCGCCCAACCCGGGGGGAGAATAGAGATCATGAAGGCGCCGAAAAAGCCTTTGATAATCCATGCGCGCCAGTGCTTTTTGACCTCTTCTGCGTCCCAAGCCTCTCGCCCGATCAGCATCGCTCCAAAGTGCCAAGCGTGATCTTTGGGCTCGACCATTCGGCGGTCGAGCCAAATGACATAGGGAACCGACAGCACGACCATCGGCAATATTGCGTAGGAAAGAACTTCGATTGCGAAGAGATATTGGCCGTTCCAGTACCACCGTGCGAGACAATAGAACGCTGCTAGAACGCCCCACGTCGCCCACAATCCGGCGATCTTGACCACGGACACGTCCATAATCGCGCCGTGAGGGCGAACGCGCTTCCAATCGATCCCGGTGGATGGGCGCAGGTGGACTTTGTCAACTAGCAGCGACCAAACCGCCATCGGTCCGGCAGAAAACAGCAATGCCGCCAGCGCAGCATGCGGGCCAGACAGCCTTTCGCGCGAACCGGCTATATCGAAAAAGTCTGCAATCAGCGGGTAGCTGCGGCAGAACAATAGCCAAAACACCAGACCCAAAAGGCCTGCCAAACCAACGCCTGCTGAGACGTCGCTTTTAGGAAGAGTTGGCACGCCGGTGCCCGAATTGTGTGACGCTTTTTCCATTACCCAAGGCCGTTACCGCGAAAAGGTTAAAACCGCGGTAAGGCCTGCGCAAAAATACGTCCCAAGTCACTCGGCTTAAACGCCACTGTCCACCGTGGCACAACAGCGTGTGGATTAGTTAACGCTGGCTCGTACCTAGCGAAAGGCGCTTATCCGACCGCTATCATCGAGGACATAGAGCATATTGTCCGCCACGATCGGCGGTAGGCTGATCGGCTGTTTCATATCCATATGGCTTGAAGCAGAGCCTTCGCCAGTGCTGACTTTGTAGAGCAGCCCTTCGGAGCTCGCGACCCAAAGCTGATTGCCCGCGAGAACCGGGCCCGTCCAAAAAATCGGATCTTCTTTCTTCTTTTCTTTGCGCCACTGCGGCAGTTGCGTGATCCAGCGCACCTTGCCGGTTGAACGGGCAATGGCGAGCAGCCGCGCATCATCGGTGAGTGTGAATATCCACTCACCCGCAATCGCAGGAGTAGAGATGCCAGCAAGGTTCAGCTCCCAAACGCGCTGTCCGGTGACCAGCTCATAGGCTGCCATCCGTCCGCCCTGACCCAGCGCATAGACGCGGCCTGAATCGATAATCGGATCGGCATCGATATCAGTGAGTGACCCTACTTCGGTCGAAATCGAAGTTCGCGCCAGAGCATCTGCCCACAATGTCCGGCCGTTCTCATAACGGTGGGCATTCAGCTCTCCGCTTGAATAGCCAGCAATCACGGTACCTTGACCAGCAGCTGGTGCTGCGACGCCAAACACGCCTGCTTGTGTCGATGAACCACCTTCATTCCACACAAGAGAACCAGTGTTCGCATCCAGCGCGAAAACTTGGTTGTCCTGCGTCATCACATAGACCTGACCAAAGGCAATTGTCGGCGATCCGCGCAATGGCCCTGCAGGCTTTACTTTCCAGAGCTGCGCACCATCTGCGGCATTTAGCGCGACGACTTCGCCCACTCCGTTTGTGGCATAGACTTTACCACTGTCGATGCTGGCGCCACCGCCAAAGGCGGAGGCTTCCGCTTTATCATCCACCTCCATCCGGTGAGACCAAATGCGTGCGCCAGTTTTGGCATCAAGCGCATGGACCACGCCATCTGTATCAACGGCGACCAAACGGCCATCACCTACAACGGGCGCAGCGGCCAGACGGCGACGATTGCTCGATCCTGCGATATTCGCGCTCCATGCGCGTGTCGGCGTTTCTGAAAGCGCCAGATGGCCGTAAGATTTGCTCGCTGAACCGCCCACTTGCGCCCAGGCTGCATTGGCGCGTGCTGGCGGCAATACGACCGAAACACTCGCCAAAGCGGGATCAACGCTAGCGCCGCTTTCAATCCGCGAAAGCACAGGCATACGTTCACCAACGGTTGGGGTGGTTTTTTTGTCATCGCTGCCGCCAAACAGTCCGCCGGCACAGCCGGATAGCAGCGCGGCGAGTGCGCCCGCGACAATAGCTTTTCCGGCAAATTTTCTCGTCACAATTTTCATAGAGGGCGTCATATTGAGTCCTGTTTCGCGGAGGAAATTATTCATCAGTATTTGCATCGGCTGCGGCGGCCTCGGCGGCTTCTTCTGCGCTACTCGCGGTCGGGATGCCCTGTTCTTCGAGCAATTCATCGACATCGACGATCGCATCCACGCCCAAAAGACCGGACATTTGCCGCGCGCGCGAGCGCAGGCTTTCCGGCACATCTTCGGCCTTTGCGATTTCAGCAAACATCGCGCCAGCGGCTTTTTCATCGCCAGCCTCTAAATGCGCCATAGCGGTTAGCTCGCCCGCACTGCCGAAATAGGGGTTGCCCGGCACAGCCAAATCTTTGAGCGCCGCGATCACTTCTGCCGGTTTGCGTTCATCAAAAGTCGCGGTCATTTCGCGAATTTTCGCCAAATCACGCAGGGCTGGCGGTGCTTCAGTGTCGGCAGCGACTTGGCCGAACAATTTGGCCGCCTCTTCCGACTTATCTTGTTCCAGAGCGATACCCGCGCGCAGCATTCCCGCAGCAGCGGTGGCGCCCGCATTGTCCGCTTCAGCCAATGCAGCCGCCGCCGTATTCGCGCTATCGAGATTGCCAGCCTTCACTTGATCAAGCGCGGAAACCAAATCTTCCGATGCCTTCTCCATCGCCACTTCTTGGCGGCTGTCCCAGAACAAATATCCGCCAAATCCGATCAGGCCAGCAACCAGCACACCCATCAGTGGCTTGCCGTACTTGTTCATGAAGTCGCCCATCTCATCTTGACGAACGGCTTCATCAATCTCGCGCATCAAAACTTCTTCTTGCGCGTCGGCTTTTTTCTGTTCTTTCGTGTCGGCGCCGGAGCTGCCAGGAGGTGTCGAAGCCACAAAAAGGGTCTCTCTCGCTTGCGTTTAATCAAATGAGCGCCGCTTTTAGGGGGACGAGGCGGCAACCGCAATGGGAAGACTACCCTGTCCACCGTCACTTGAACGCTGGGTTAAGCGGTTTGGCAGAAATCCGCGTTTAGATTTCGCGGCCCATCGCGCTGGCATAGAGACGTTTATAGCGATCAATCATCACCGCCTCATCGAATTCAGCCGCAGCCTTTTTCTGGTTGGCTGCTCCGATACTGGCGCGCAATTCCGGCCTATCACTAAGCTCTAGCAAGGCTTTGCTCAGCGCATCCTCATCATCCTTTGCGACGATAAAAGGCGTATTTTCAGCCGCCACCATATGCGCCACATCGCCGACATCGGGCGAAGCGACAGGAACACCTGCCGCCATTGCCTCAATCATGGAGATGGGGAATTGTTCGCTCTTCGATGACAGAGCAAAAATATCGAAAAGGCCGACGTATTTTTCAGGTTTGGGCACATGACCGGGCAAATGCACACGGTGACTGATCTGCAGCCGGTCCGCCTCGTCGCGGATTGCCTGCTTTTCAGGACCATCGCCCATGATCACCAGCTGCCAGTTTTGAGGCAAAGCGGCAAAAGCGCGCACTAGGCTGGGCAGCTGCTTGACCGCGCGCAAACCCGCCAATGTGCCGACCCAAAAATCTCCATCTTCTTTCACCACGCGCAAAGCATCGCGCTTGGGCTTTTTGGCATAGAGGCCGGTTTTGATCCCATTGGGAAAGCGCTTCACTCGGCCCATTGGCTGCATCCAAGTGGTCAGCGCAATCCCCTCAAGCGTTTCAGACGGCACCACCAATCCGGACGATTTACCCAGGGCGATCCGGCGAAACCAATTGCGTTTCGTCTTCAATTTGACCGCTTCATCTTCATTGAAGCCATCTTCGTGATGGATCAGCGGCGGCAGGCCCAAAACGTCAGAGAACAGCGTGTGTCCCATCACGGCATCCATCGATCCCCAGTTATAGGTGAGAATCAGATCATAGGGTTTGAGCGCTTGAGCCACCTTATGAAGACGGCGCGGCCATGGCTTTCCTTGAAGCGAGGGGAAGTCATCTGGCTGATATTGCACCTTAATTTTGGGCAGGATCAGCTTTTTGGCCTCCATCTGCTCGGGCACAGCGGACACCAGAGTATGCTCCACCCGCGATCCGAACGCGTTCATCAGCTGCGCGCTGCGGACTTCTTTGCCGCCAGGATTAAAGCTGGAGTGGAGGTGGAGAATATGCGGTTTGGGGCGCTTCTTCTGGTTCATGCTACGCGCTCCAATAGGTCCATAATCGCAGAAAGGCTATCGGCCTCATCGAGCATGGGCGCATGACCAACGCGCGGAACGGTCGCAATGGAGCAGTCGGCATTGCGCGATGCCATTTGTGCAGCGGTATCAGCCGTCAAAAGATCGCTCAATTCCCCGCGAATAAGGACCATTGGCACGTCTTTGAGAGCATCAAACGCGGGCCAAAGATCAGGCGGGGCGGCTCCATCTGCCTCCTTAAACGGATCGGCGATGCCCATGTCATAATCATAGCTCAACCGGCCATTCTGAGTTACAATCAGTGTGCGTTTCGCCATCTCAAGCCATTGATCGATGGTGTAGTCGGGAAAGGCGGCTGAATGCACCGATTGCAGCGCGCGAGCAGCATGCATCCACGTGGGAAAGCTGCCCCCCTGCCCCACATATCCGGCTATCCGCGACAGTCCCTCTGAGTCAATCTCAGGACCGATATCGTTGAGTACGACCGCCTCAAACACAGAAGCGTTTTGCGCGCCCATCAGCATCGTCATCAATCCGCCCATGGATGTGCCGATGGAAATTAGCCGGTCGATACTTTGCTCTGCCAGCAAAGCCTGCACATCGGCAATATAGGTCAGCGGATTGTAGGTGGCTGTATCCTTCGCATATTCGCTGCGCCCGCGCCCGCGCATTTCCGGCACAATCACGCGGCGCGTTTGCGCGATTTGGTCAGCCAGCGGCGCAAAATCGCGGGCATTACGGGTAAGGCCGTGGAGGCACATGACCGGCAGTTTTGCCCCGCCTTTGGGACCAGCATAGTCGCGGTAGTGCAGTTTTAACCCGTCAGGCGAAGTCCAAAACTTGTGTTCATACAGCTTGCCCATTGGCGGCCGGTTCCTTTGCAATGCGGTTCCCCGCGTCCCTAACGCGCGGAATGACATGGGGGAAGACGCTTGCGCAAGCGCTTCGCAAGTTCCAGAGCGTGCGCCATGGCTTTCGACCCTTCATCTGCGACTTACTCGCCCGATCCGCAAATCCTATCTATTGCCGATTGGCTGGGCGACGAAGTCCAGCCCGTCAGCTTTCCCAAAACACAGGTTCGCTTTCGGAATGACCGCTGGGCAGCAGCGGTGGGTATGGATGCGTTAGATGACGCCGCATGGGCGCAGCACTTTGGGCGGTTTGAGCCATTGGAGGGCAATCTTCCCCGCCCCTTAGCTCTCAAATATCACGGGCATCAGTTTCGCACATACAACCCGCAGATTGGCGATGGACGCGGATTTCTATACGCACAAATGCGCGATGGCGCGGGGCGCCTGCTGGACTTGGGAACCAAGGGATCGGGCACCACGCCTTACAGCCGCACTGCCGATGGGCGTTTGACATTGAAAGGCGGCGTGCGCGAAATCCTCGCTACCGAAATGCTCGAAGCTTTGGGGGTCAACACCAGCAAGACCTTCTCCATTATCGAGACCGGAGAAGCACTAGAACGCGGTGATGAACCATCGCCCACACGCTCTGCAGTCATGGTACGGCTAAGCCACGGCCATATTCGGATTGGCACGTTTCAGCGACTACTCGCAATGGATTTGCGCGAGGAAATGGAGGCGCTAACGGGTTATTGCCTCAAACAGTTTCCCGGACCTTTACCACCAGATGATGCCCCCGCACGCGACGAACCAGCGGTTATTTTGATGCATCAAGTTACCGAACGCATGGCCGACCTCGCCGCCAGCTACATGACCAGCGGATTTGTTCATGGCGTTCTAAATACCGACAATTGCAACATATCGGGCGAGAGTTTTGACTACGGACCGTGGCGCTGGCTGCCCGATTGGGATCCTAGCTTTACCGCTGCTTATTTCGATCAAAGCGGCCTTTATGCCTTTGGCCGCCAGCCGGAGGCAATCCATTGGAACCTGGGACAATTCGCCGTCGCTTTGCGGATGCTGGCCGAAACCGATCCACTGGTAGCAGCGCTCAACCGGTTTGGTCCGCTTTATATGGATGCAGTAGCGCGGCGATGGTGCTGGCGGCTTGGACTCAAACCAAAAGGCGGGGACGATGATCAAAAACTGGTTGCCGCTTGCGAGAAAAGCATGCGCGACAGCAAAATTCAGCCTGATGCATTCTTCTACGCCCATCGCGGCGGACGCGGGGGAGATGGTGAATTGGGTGAAATTCTCAGCAGTTACAAAGCGGTAAAAGGCGATCATCCCTATTGGTCAGAAGGCGCCCCCCAAAGCATGCTCATCGATGAGGTTGAAACGATATGGTCGGCAATTGACGAGCGGGATGACTGGGAGCCGCTGCACGACAAGGTCGCACAATTGCGCCGCATGGGTGAGGCGCATGGCGCCGCGCCAGCGCCCCTGGGTCATCTGGACGTTCCCGGTGAAAATCCCTAGTGCCCACTATTTCCAACTTCATTGCGTTCGACTAACGCGGAAGCCAACACGAAACGAAGCAACATAAATTTGTCAGATCAAACGCTTATATCTTTTGAGCCAGCAACGGGTGAGGAGTTGTGGCGCGGGGAACGCAGCGATATCGGTGCCTGCGTTGAGGCTGCACGCCGCGCTTGGCCGGATTGGGCATCCCAGCCGCTGGCCAATCGGATCGAGTTGCTGCGCCGTTTCATCAATGTTGTGCGCGCAGAGAGCGAGGCTTTTGCTGAATTGATCGCGCGCGAAACGGGCAAACCTCTGTGGGAGGCTCGGACCGAAGTTGATGCCGTGATGGGCAAGGTCGAAATCTCGGTCAAAGCCTATGCCGAACGAACGGGCAAGAAAAAGCTCGATAGCGCTTTGCAAGGGACCGCAGCATTGCGGCACAAGCCGCACGGCGTAATGGCAGTATTGGGCCCGTATAACTTCCCCGCACACCTTCCCAATGGGCATATCATTCCGGCCCTCATCGCAGGCAATACCGTGGTCTTCAAACCGAGCGAGAAAACGCCCGCCGTGGGCGCGTTTTTGGTCGATTGCTTTCACAAGGCAGGCATCGCGCCCGATGTCGTTCAATTGGCAATCGGGGATCTTGACGAGGGCAAAGAGCTCATCGCCCATCCCGGCATTGACGGCATTTTATTCACCGGTTCAGTGCAAGGCGGCATCGCCATCAATCGCAAACTTGCAGCCAATCCGGGCAAAATTGTAGCATTGGAAATGGGCGGCAATAACCCGCTGGTTGTCCTGCCCAATCCCAAAATGTCGGACGCTGCTGTCCTCGCCGTACAAAGCGCATTCACCACCGCTGGACAGCGCTGCACTGCTGCGCGCCGGTTAGTCGTGACCGAAAGCGCTTATGACGAGATGATGGAGCACTTACTGGCCCTAACGCGCAAGATCATCGTTGATGAACCTTTTGCAGAGCCTGCTCCATTCATGGGCTGCGTGATCGACAATGAAACTGCCGACCGTTTGAGCGACAGCTTCGTGCATCTGGTAACGCATGGCGGAAAAGGGCTTTTGCCGATGCAGCGGCCAGATACAAACAAGCCGTTTCTAACGCCTGGTATTATCGACACGACCGCGATGACAGAACGGCCTGATGTCGAATTGTTCGGGCCAATCCTGCAAGTGATTAAAGTGCCCGATTTCGATGCTGCGATTGCAGAGGCGAACAACACACGCTTTGGCCTGTCAGCATCGCTGATCGGAGGCAAGCCGTCGGATTACGACCGGTTCTGGGCCAACACCCGCGCCGGCATAATCAATTGGAACCGGCCCACAAATGGCGCTTCTTCATCAGCACCCTTTGGCGGAGTTGGTCTGTCTGGAAACCACCGTCCAGCAGCCTATTACGCAGCCGATTATTGCGCCTATCCCGTCGCCAGTGCTGAATTGGAGCAACCCCGCGCTAGTATTGGCGTAGGGTTCAAAGATTAGTCCCCATCGCAGCCCGCTTTACGATTTATTGACCCGCAAATTCCCGGCTGATCACATCAACCTCTGTCTGCGCATCGCCGCGTTCGCGCGCATGAACAGCAATGCTTGCTCTATTTGATATTGCAAGCAAGGCAGCATCATCCTCGTTTGTTTCACTATCGGTATAGAGCGGCGACAGTTTCGCCCGCTTGGCCAAGTTAAAGTGAAACTGCATCACTTCATCAATCGGCAGATCGGTCAAATAAGATACAATCCGAATGTTGCATTGGCTTTCAGGGTTGCCTGCTGCTTCTGTCACAGCCCCATGCGGTGCCATCACCGCATAGTCAGGCAGCCGCGCAGCCCAGATCGCGGAGTAATTGAGCCGCTCAGCACATTCTTTGGCGAATCCGATGCGCGATGCCCGCTCTGCCGCTGTCAGCGCGTCGGCTAGATGCGGCCAGTCCTGCTCCGTATCGGACGCGGGTAAATCGGCAATCTCGCCACCTTTCAGCAGCATGGACCGCATCGCTGCGCGCGCCCTTGCTCGGCTCTCTGGTCCCGATAACTGCGGCGGAATAGAACTGTCGAAGGCAACCGTTAGCGCAGCATTCGCCTCGTTCTGAGTGGCAAGGTCAAGGTCAGCGAGTAATTGATCGCCCAAGGCTTGTTCAATCAGCGGATCGCGCGTGTCAGCGGCCAGATCTTCATCAGCCGCATCCGCGCACGCCGAAAGGGCGCTCAAAACGCCCAACGCCAAGCAAAGAGGAAAAATCTGTCGCATCTCGCGCACCGCTATCACCGCATATGGTTAAAATGCGCTTGAAAGAGCGGCAGAAAAGCGCACTGGCAATTTGACTGGGAAGGGGCCGTACCTCAGAAGGTCGAAAGCGCCCCCTCACCCGACATCAGGACCGGTGCGAGCAAAGGGACGCTTTCCGCGGCTTGGTGGGAGCCACGCCTGGGCCTTTGGTGGGTTGGCCCAAGTTCTAAAACTATTGGCCGGAAGAGAGTGGCCTCAACAATGGAGCGGGGTTTTTAACCTGCTCAATTTGTGAGGCTTTTATAGTCAATTTTACATGAACAAAATGCAACAAAAGCTTCATATTGGACCTAATCCCATGAAGTCTTGTAAACTAACCGGCAATTTTTACGGATTGACTGTGCTCAATTGTAAATCACAATTAAATCACGCTTGAAACTGTTAAATCTGCAAAGACCAGTCGAGAATCGTCCCGGCATGGAAAGGGATAACATCGCTGCCGCCGGCTTGCATGACTTCGGGAACCTCTACAGCTTGCTTCTCTAATGTCACAGTCTCACCATTCACTGGCAGACCGTAAAAAGCCGGACCGTAAAGCGAAGCGAAACCCTCCAATTTGTCCAGCGCATCTTCTTCTTCAAACACCGCCGCATAGCTTTCGATGGCGAAAGGCGCATTGAATATACCCGCGCAACCGCAAGCGCTTTCCTTTGCTTCGCGAGTATGCGGCGCGCTATCGGTGCCGAGGAAAAATTTGGGTGATCCAGAGGTTGCCGCAGCCCGCAGAGCCAAACGGTGCAGTTCGCGCTTGGCCACTGGCAGGCAATAGGCATGCGGCTGGATTCCGCCAGCCAGCATAGCGTTACGATTGATATGCAGATGCTGGGGCGTGATGGTCGCCGCGACGTTGGCAGGTGTTGATTTGACGAACTCCACCGCATCAGAAGTCGTAATGTGCTCAAACACCACTTTAAGATCGGGAAAGTCACGCACGATCGCGTTTAGATGGCGCTCGATAAATTCCGCTTCGCGGTCGAAAATATCGATTTCATCATCGGTCACTTCACCGTGGATGCAAAGCACAATGCCTGCTTCCTCCATTGCGGCAAAAACTGGATAGAGATTGCCAATATCGCTCACTCCGTGAGCGGAATTGGTGGTGGCATTGGCGGGATAGAGTTTGGCAGCGGTAAAGACGCCCTGCTTGGCGCCTTCGACCAAATCTTGCGCATCAGTATCGTCGGTAAGGTAACACGTCATCAGCGGCGTGAACTCCACGCCTTCGGGGACTGCTGCCAAAATCCGGTCACGGTATGCCGCAGCGCTGGCGGTATCAGTGACCGGCGGTGACAAGTTGGGCATCACTATCGCTCGGCCAAATTGACGTGCGGTATATTGCGTTACATCACGCAGCATATCGCCATCGCGCAAATGCACATGCCAATCATCAGGACGAGCTATGGTCAAAGTCTGTGTCATCACGGCTCGCCCTAACCGGCAAACTCGCCTCTTTCCAGCATTGATCGCACTCACTATGTGCATCGCTATGACAAAAATTGCCTTTCTTGCCTGCAAGACCACTCTTCCAGACACCGACCAAGAATCCTCTATTCGCCGTAAAGACGCCTTTGAACATGACCTAATGGTTGCGAATTTAGAGCCAGCCTTTCGAGCAGCGGGAATGGAGCTGGCCGTCATCGGCTGGGAAGACGATATATCCGCGTTTGATGGTGTTTCTCTCGCCCTGCTGGGAACAGTGTGGAATTATCAGGATCATCATGACGCCTTTCTCGCCAAGCTAGATGCGTTGGAAAAAAAAGGCGTCATCCTGTGCAATTCAGCCAACGTTGTTCGGTGGAACTCCCGCAAGACCTATCTGCGTGAGCTGGCTGATAACGGCGCGGCGACCATCCCAACACTGTGGCTTGATGATGCAAGCGGCAGCGACATTGCCAGTGCTTTTGAGCAGTTTGGCTGCGACAAGCTGGTCATAAAGCGCCAGATTGGCGCAGGCGCAGAAGGGCAGCTGAATTTCTCCAAGGACCAATTGCCACCCGCCGATTGGCAATTTGGTCACAAAGCTATGGTTCAACCATTTTTGTCTGCAATCCAAAGCGAGGGCGAGTACTCCTTTATCTTCATCGGCGGCGCATTCAGCCATGCCTTGCGCAAAGTTGCCTCAGACGGCGAATACCGCATCCAATCGGTTTATGGCGGTACGGAGCAGGACTATTCGCCAAGCGATGCAGAAGTAGCACAAGCAGCACAGATCGTCTCCGCACTCCCCTTCGATGCACCGCTTTACGCCCGGATCGATATGGTCCGCGCGGATGATGGCAATTTGCAGCTTATGGAAGCGGAAATGATCGAACCCTTTCTCTACCCGCAGCAAGGCCCGCAATTGGGCGAGCGATTGGCAACAGAAGTCGCAAAGCGGATTGGCTGAATATGGCAAGCGGCATCCTTAAATCCCGTGCGATCATCCGCCTTTCTGCCACCAGCGCCGAAGAGGAGGATCTGCGCGGATTCCTTCAGGGGCTTGTGACCAATGATGTGTCAGCCGCCCTGCCCGTCTATGCCGCTCTGCTGACGGCGCAGGGCAAAACAATGTTCGACTTTCTTGTTTGGGCAGATGGCGATGATGTGCTGCTCGATTGCGAAGCGGCGGTTTGTGATGATTTGATCAAGCGCTTGTCACTTTACCGTTTGCGCCGGAAAATCACGATAGCGCGCGATAAGGAACTCTCGGTTTGTTGGAGCATGCAGAGCCATGATGGCTCGGTTCCCGACCCTCGCCTAGCCGAGCTAGGGTATCGCAGCATCGTTCCTGCCAATAGTGCGGATGGGGACGCAGACGATGCATGGCTTGCGCACCGCCATTCGCTCGGCGTGCCGGAAGGGCAAGCAGAGCTTGGCGATATCTTGTGGCTGGAAACTAATGCGGTAGAGCTCAATGGAGTGAACTTTGAAAAGGGCTGCTATATCGGGCAAGAAAATACGGCGCGGATGAATTGGCGCTCCAAGGTGAACCGCCGGCTTGTTGTGGTTCCGCTTGATCAGTCGCAGGAAAAGCGCCGCAAAACTGCTTATGAAGAACTGGGCCTAGCTGTGGACCATTTACGGTTGGATGATATCGATGTGGAGGCAGCGCCGGATTGGCTCGCGGCCTCGCTCGTCTCTGAAGCCTAGATCAGGCAATCAAGCAGGCGGACTAACCAGCTCAATCGAACGCTCCAGCATCAGATGCGCACGGTCGCGTGCCGCCGTTTCGGGCAAGCCCAGCGAACGCGCCAAGGCGGACCCAATCAACGCATCCCCCATGGCAAGTAGGACGAGCGACAATGTCTCTTCATGAACGCGCATAATCTCGCCGGTGTTTTCCGCATGCTCAGTCGCTTCGCCCGGCGCAATTTCATCGACCAGATCATGGATCGTCTCGACAATCGGCGTCAGCGCGTCTTCATTCCCGGTCAGGATCATCCAACTGGTCAGCGCCCCTGCCCCTTCTTTGTCAAAGGCATCAAAGGTCAAGTCGACAACTTCACGCGGACTTCCAAGCCCGGCGCGGGTCGCATGAACGGCATCGATAATGGTGGAGCACACAGTCTTGGCCAGATGCTTGGCGAGCTCTTTTTGCAGGCCGGCGGCGGATCCAAAATGGTGAAGCAAATTGGCATGGGTGCGGCCGATGCGCGCGGCCACAGCCTTGAGTGTTACCGATTGCGGCCCTGCTTCGATCAAAAGCGCGCGCGCTGCCTCAAGCGCGGAATTGCGCGATTCTTCTGGCGATAGTCTTTTTCGGCTAGCCATTTAAGTCGCGGTCCAGCCGCTGTTACTCGATACAGTCATACCACCGGCCTAGTCCGCTTGCCGAGCTTCGACAAGTATCCCCCTTAAGCGGTCGGGGATGGCGGGTTTGAGCATTGGGCAGGAAAGGCGACCCAAGCCTTACTCCACGCTCAGGCCGCCTTGCGCACTTCCAGCGCGTCACCCATCAGATCGAGCACGCATTCGGTGGTCGGCACATCTTCGCCGCGCCCCAAAGAAAAGTGCATCGCCACCTGCGGTTTTCGCACAAAGCCCACTTTCTGTAACACCCGGCCTGAAGCAGGGTTGTCGGTGTAAAAGCTTGCGTGAAGACGCGTCTTACCCATCATCCGCGCCAATTCGACTGCACCGCGCACGGCCTCGCTGGCGTAACCGCGGCCCCGATGCGCGCGCGCAATCCAGTAGCCAACGTCAAGCGCTGCTGTATTTTCAACCGGATCAAGCCCGATACAGCCAATAACCGCACCGGTTTGCGCCAGTGTGATCATAAAGCGCGGTGCAGCGGGATCTTGGGGAATGCGGGCAAAGTCGCGCGCATGCTCCACCTCATAAGGCCAAGGTGCGCTGGCCAGATTGCGCACGAGATCACGGTCATTCATCCCGTGATAAATCGCCTGCCAATCTTCTGGCCAAACAGGCCGCAGCAACAATCGCTCGCTACGATGAAACACACTCATTCTCCTCACCGCGCCATCCGAACGGGCCTTAGCCAGCTGAGATGACAACTTTATGTCCTGAGCATGCGCTGGGCACCCTAGGATGAATACGAGGGAGAAAAACAAGAGGGAGCGGAACCCCTGCAATCGCAGGTCGGTCCCATCTCCCTCTGGTGTGCCGGTTTACCGGCTGGGACCATCCTGCTGGACGATCCCTTTAACGAAACGTCCGTTTATTCGGCGGCTTCCGCAAGCGCGTCGACCGACACATATTTGCGGCCAAGCTTGCCCTTGTGGAATCGCACTACGCCATGCTCGAGAGCGAACAGCGTGTGATCCTTGCCCATGCCCACGTTGGAGCCGGGGTAGAACTTGGTGCCGCGCTGGCGCACGATAATATTGCCAGCAACCACGCCTTGGCTGCCGAATTTTTTCACGCCTAAGCGCCGACCTTCTGAATCGCGACCATTGCGCGAGGAGCCGCCTGCTTTTTTATGTGCCATGGTTCAGACCGTCCTATTTCTTGTCAGCAGCTTTGGTGGCTGCTTTTTTCGCTGGAGCTTTTTTTGCCGCTGGTTTCTTAGCCGCTGGCTTTTTAGCGTCTGCCTTCTTTGCCGGGGCTTTCTTGGCAGGAGCCTTTTTCGCTTCTGGCTTAGCGTCCGCTGCGTCAGCTTTCTTCGCCGGAGCCGCTTTCTTCGCTGCTGGCTTCTTGCCGCCCGCACCCACATCAGTGATGCGCAGCAAAGTCATTTGCTGGCGGTGACCCGCCTTGCGGCGATAATTGTGACGGCGGCGCTTTTTGAAAACGACGACCTTTTCACTCTTCGCCTGAGCGATAATTTCAGCCGAAACGGTGACTTTCGCAGCATCAGCGACCGTATCGCCTTCGCCTGCCAAAAGGACATCGCCCAAAGTCACGGTATCGCCAGCTTCCCCGGCGAGCTTTTCGACTGCGATTTTGTCTCCGGCGGCAACCCGATATTGTTTGCCGCCCGTGCGCACAATTGCGAACATGGTGGTATGTCTTTCTATTCTGAGCTGTGCTTTATCCTCGCAAGCGATACATGCTTAGAAAAAGCGCACCCGGCAGCCGCGCATAGTCACGCCTAACCGGAAAGAAGGTGCCGTTAAGCGAATGATGGTGCCAAGTCAACGCCAGATCGGCGCAGAAATGCCTCAATTTTCATCGCGCATGGTGGGTGGCGCGTGCTTCATCAAATGCTATGGAAGGCTAGATGACGAAAAAGACACGCCAATTCGCTGTATATTCCCTTCTCCCCGCAGTTCTGGTGGCCGGATGCGCAGCGTCATCTGACAAATATCCTTCGCTTACTATCCGCGACTTTGAACGCGAAGCTGCAGCCGCCCCGTCAGCGCCGACGCAATCGGCTGCGCCTGTGGCGGCAACGCCGGCTATTTCTTCTGCAACTATGGCCGCATTGAACAGAGCCCGCGATAGAGCAGCCCGCGAGAACGCCGCTTTTCTTAGCGCATTACCGCGTGTGCGCAGCGCAGTCGCCGCCGCCCGCGGTTCTGGCCCTGGCAGCGATCGCTGGTCCGAAGCGCAAGTATCTCTGGCCGATCTCATCAGCCGCCGCAGCGAGACAGCGGTAGTGCTAGGCGATGTTGACCTGCTGATTGCCGATGCAGCGATCACGGCAAAGGGGGCGCCATACCCGCGCGATATCCAAAGCGAAGTGGCGGGTATGCTTGCCCGTCAAGATCAAGCGATAGCGCAATTGAAGCGGGGTCTGTAAAGACACGGTAATGACCCTTGCCTGCGCCTCTTGCCCCGTCCGCGATAGTGCTGCTTGTTCGGTGCTTTCCGAAGAGGAACGCAGCGCATTAGCAAAAGCAGGGCGAGATCGGCATTTGACACGCGGGGAAATGCTGTTTGCCGCAGGGGACACGGACACAGCCTGCGCCACATTGGTCACTGGGGCGCTTAAAGTCTGCGCGGTGGATTCAGAAGGGCATGAGCAGATATTGTCGCTCGTCCATCCATCCGGATTTATTGGCGAGATGTTTGCGCCATTTGCCCATCATGATGTTGTCGCGCTCACCGATAGCAAGCTTTGCACCTTTGCCCGCAAAGATATGGAACGCGCGATTGAGGATTACCCCGCCCTTGCGCGCGCCTTGCTTCGCCGCAGCCA
>CAZAIG010000002.1:0-13254 GCA_964485135.1 uncultured Porphyrobacter sp.
GTGCCCTTTGCCGCCCAATCGCGTGATGAGCCAGTGCCATATTCCTTGCCGCCAACAACGATCAGCGGGGTGCCATCGGCCTTGTGCTTCATGGCGGCGTCATAAATTGGCATCTGCTCACCATTATAGGTGGTCACTCCGCCCTCAACGCCGGGTACCATTTCGTTCTTGATGCGGATATTGGCAAAAGTGCCGCGCATCATGACTTCGTGATTTCCCCGGCGCGAGCCGTAGGAATTAAAGTCTGCCTTGGCGACTTGATTGCTGAGCAGATATTCGCCGCCGGGTGAGTCTTCTTTAATCGCGCCAGCAGGTGAGATGTGGTCGGTGGTGACACTGTCGCCCAAAATGGCGAGAGGTTTCGCATCGATCACATCGGTGATCGGTGCTGGCGTCATCTCCATACCTTCGAAATATGGCGGGTTGGCCACATAGGTTGAGCCGGGACGCCACTGGTAAGTGTCTGATGCTTCGACATTAATTGCCTGCCAATGCTCATCGCCTTCATAGACGTTGGCATAACGGGTTTCAAACATTGCCCGGTCAATCGCGCCGCTGCGAACGGCGGCCACTTCGTCATTGGTCGGCCAAACATCGGCGAGCATGACATCATTGCCATCCTTGTCTTGGCCAAGCGGGGTTTCGGTGATGTCTTCGGTCACAGTGCCTTTCAGCGCATAGGCGACCACGAGCGGCGGTGATGCGAGGAAGTTCGCCTGCACATCGGGCGAAACGCGCCCTTCGAAATTGCGGTTGCCCGACAGAACGGAAGCGGCGACAATGTCATTGCCATTGATCGCTTTGCTGATTGGCGGGGCAAGCGGGCCGGAATTGCCGATACATGTGGTGCAGCCATAGCCAACCAGATCAAAGCCGATCGCGTCCAAGTGATCTTGCAAGCCGGCTTTCTCCAGATAATCGGTCACAACTTGGCTTCCTGGCGCGAGCGAGGTTTTGACCCAAGGTTTAGGCTGGAGGCCTTTTTCAACCGCTTTTTGCGCGACTAGCCCCGCCGCAATTAGCACGTCCGGGTTTGATGTGTTGGTACAGCTTGTGATCGCGGCGATCACAACATCGCCATCACCAATATCGTGGTCTTTGCCGTCGACATCGACGCGGGCGGCTTTGTCTTTGCCATAGGTCTTTTTCAGGTCGCCGTTAAACAGCTCATCCACCATCGGCAAAGTGACTTTGTCTTGCGGGCGTTTAGGGCCAGCCAGCGATGGCACAACCGATGCCACATCCAGCGAAAGCGTGTTGGAGAAGACAGGCGTATGCGATGGATCGAACCACATGCCTTGTTCCTTGGCATAGGCTTCTACCAAAGCGATTTCCTCTTCGCTGCGGCCGGTCAGGCGCAGATAATCAATCGTCTTTTGATCCACGCCGAAGAAGCCGCATGTTGCGCCATATTCCGGCGCCATATTGGCAATCGTTGCGCGGTCAGCCAGCGTCAGGTTCGCAACCCCTTCGCCGTAAAATTCAACGAAGCTACCAACAACGCCAACCTCGCGCAGCATTTGCACGCAGGTGAGAACGAGGTCGGTCGCGGTTACGCCTTCGGCCATCTTGCCGGTCAGCTCAAACCCGACCACTTTCGGGATCAGCATAGAGATCGGCTGACCCAGCATAGCGGCCTCTGCCTCGATCCCGCCAACACCCCAACCAAGGACGCCAAGGCCGTTGATCATGGTGGTGTGGCTGTCTGTGCCAACGCAGGTATCAGGATAGGCGACGAGATCGCCATTCTGGTCTGTTGATGACCACACGCCCTTACCAATGTGCTCAAGGTTTACCTGATGGCAGATGCCCGTGCCGGGAGGGACAGCGGAGAAATTCTCGAAGCTTTTCGATCCCCATTTGAGGAAGTCATACCGCTCCGCATTGCGGGCATATTCCAGCTCAACGTTTTTCTCGAACGCTTTGGGATGACCGAACTCGTCCACCATAACCGAGTGGTCAATTACGAGGTTCACGGGAACCTGCGGGTTAATCTTGGCGGTATCACCGCCCAGTTTGCTGATCGCATCGCGCATCGCGGCGAGGTCAACAACGCAAGGCACGCCAGTGAAGTCTTGCAGCAATACGCGGGCAGGGCGGTATTGGATCTCGCTGCCCGTCACAGGGTTCTTCGCCCAATCGGCAATCGCCTGAATATCATTGGTCGAGACAGTGAAACCGCCATCTTCGAAGCGTAGAAGGTTCTCCAAGAGCACTTTCATCGAGTTGGGAAGCTTCGAAAGATCACCCAATTTTTCCGATGCTTTCGCGAAAGAGTAATAGGCGTAATCCTTGCCGCCTACGTTGAGGGTTGAGCGTGTGCCAAGCGTGTCCTTGCCGACCTGTGTCATGGAGCGGTCCTTTCATGCAAATGATGGTGAGCGCGCGGACAGTTTCACGCGCGCGGAAATGTTGTGTGCGCACCTGCGCGAAGAGGGGCGTTTGGTCAAGGGGCTGGCGCAATATTGGGGATATGCGGCGCAGAGCAACACCATGTTACATCTTAAGGCTGGCTTTTGTTGGTAAGAATGTATTAACCATTGTTTTGGCGGGAAAAACATCAGGGATCAGAGGGAACCTTGGGGGGATCATAAGTTGACAACTGTTAATCTACAAAACGACAATTCCATTGCGCGTGTCCGTACCGGCGTGGGTCTCGCTGGCATGTTTGTCGTTGCTTGTTTTGGTGCAGCACTGTTTTTTACTGGCGAGCAGACACAGGCTGCTGAAAATTTGGCTGAACATTCTGCTGCGCCTGCGCAAATCGCACAGGTCGTCGAAACCGATTAATTTCTGCTGATACCGCCTGAACGATCAGGCGGAAACTTGCTCGGTATGATTGGGTTCGGTTTGGTCCGGATCAGCTTTTGTCGCAATCCAGCATCCGATCACGATGAGGACAGCGCCCGCAATTGTGCTGATGCCGACTGTTTCATCAAACATCAGCCATCCAAAAAGCACCGCCCATAAAAAGCCCGTGTATTCTATCGGTACTAGAACCTGTGTCTCGGCCCGCGCATAGGCCCAACTTAAAAACAAAGCGGCACCGACTGCCAAGACGGCTCCAGCGACAATAGTGGACCATTGCGGCCCCTGCGGGATCACCAGCAGAAAGGGCGTTCCCGCTAGCAATACGCAGGCTACGATGCCGTTTTGAAATGTGCTGACCTCGGCCGGATTAGCCACCAAAGCCTGTTGACGTTGCAACACCAAATTCCACGCGTAAAGTACCGCAGATAATAGCAATGTTGCCAAGCCAATCAGGGCCGCATCGCTCATGCTTTCCCGCCCCAATTTACCGCCGACAATCACTATCACGCCTGCCAGTCCCAGAACGCCTGCGCCAATCGCTTGACGGCGGATTTTCTCACCCAGCAAAACGGCGGCGAGATACAGGGCAATCAGCGGCGCGATGAAGGATAGTGCGATCGCCTCGGCCAATGGCAAACTCGTCAGGCTGAAGAAAAAGCTCCACCCCATAAATGCTGTCACTACACCGCGGATCAAATGGATGCGCATCACGTCTTTTGCGGGCCAAGTGCCGCCGGCAAGCTTCCAAACAGGCGCGATGATCGCAAAGCCGATGACGCAGCGCAGAAAGTACGCGCTGAATGCACCAACTGCCAGACTGGCGCTTTTCATAACAGCATCCATTCCCGAAAAAAGCCCTATGCCGATGACGGTTGCGAGCACGGGGACAAGGACACTTTTCGACTGCATGACCATACCTTAGTCGGTTTGTGACCAAACGTCATTGCAATTGCGCCACAAGTCGCTGTGAAATTCAGGCGCGGTAAAGCTGCTGAGATTGATATTAACCTTCGTTCGCGTTTATAGTTACTGCGAAGAACCTATCTTGAGAAGAAAGACTGCAAAATGAAGAGTTTGGGGCTGAAATTGGGTGTTGCAACACTTGCAATCTCGACCACGGGATTGATGGCGAGCATAGCGCACGCTCAGCAAGTCGAAGCAGAGCCCGTGCTTCCCGTAGGTGCAGAGGCCGCAGCGCAGGGTGACGGCATTCCCAAACAGCGCACAGCAGCGCGCATGATTGCGGCACGCCAAGAAACCGCTGCTCAAACGAGCACCGCGCCGATGAATGCCAGCGTGGCGGAAGCGTTTCCCGATATGGTCTCTAGCGAAGTGGTGCAAAAAGCGCCCATCGCCAAACCGCTTGTGCAGGATTGGTCGGTGGAGAACACCGCTAAACTTATCGCCGTTATCGAGGGTATTGGGAGTGAAGGTTTGTCGCCGCAGGATTACGATCTGCAGGCGCTCAAAACCTCACTCGTCTCTGGTCCCTCGCTTGAACTCAATGCGCTGGCGAGCAAGAACTTTATCTGGCTGGTCGAAGATATGCGCGATGGCCGCACTCCGATGGAGGCGCGCAAGCAGTGGTTCGTAGAGGACCCCGACCGCGACCGGTACAAAACAGGCGACCTGCTTGAAAAGGCGGTTACCACCGGAAATATCGCGGGCGCTTTGCAAAGCCTTGCGCCGATGCATCCTGACTATGCAGAGCTGAAAGCCGCTCTCGCGAAAACTCCTGCGAGCGATACTAAGAAGCGCAAATTGATCCGCGCGAATATGGATCGCTGGCGCTGGCTGGCGCGGGATCTGGGCAATCAATATCTGATCACCAATGTACCGGAATATCAGCTGCGCCTGACTGTCAACGATACGATCATCAGCACTTATCGTACGGTCGTCGGTAAGCCGGGCCGCACCGCCACGCCGCAGCTGGCTGAAATGGTCAGCGGTGTTGTCTTCAACCCGACATGGACTGTGCCTCAATCGATTGTGAAGGGTGAAGGCCTGGGCGCAAAAGTGCTCAACAATCCGGCTTGGGCAAAGCGGGCCGGATATAAAGCGACAAAAGGCCGCAATGGCTGGGTCAGCGTGGTTCAGCAGCCGGGGCCGGGCAATTCACTTGGTCAGATGAAGCTGGAGATGCCGAACAAGCACGCCATCTTCTTCCACGACACGCCGTCGCGTCATTTGTTTAAGAATGCCAATCGCGCATTGTCGCATGGCTGCATCCGCACCGAACGCGCTTTGGAGCTGGCGATCACCATGGCGATCCTTGGCCAAGGCGCGACAAAGGATGAGGCGGTGAAAATCTCCACCTCGGGCAAATACACCAAGGTTCCGATTAAAAAGGAAATGCCCGCCTATATCACTTACTTCACCATGGCGACGGATATTGAGGGCAATCTGTCGACCTTCAAAGATATCTATGGCCGCGACGCACCTGTGCTCGCTAGCCTTGCTAAGCCGCGCGTTCAAAACCGCGCGACCACTAGCGATGAAGAAGTGATCGTGATCGAGAATAATCCGCTCGCCGGCGATTGATCGCGATTCAATTTATGAAATCAGGCGGGCGGGGGAGCAATCCTCCGCCCGTTTTGTATGCGCGGCTTTAAAAGACGCCGGGGTTCGTCTGCTGGAATGTGCCGTTATCAGGTCTCCGCAGAACCTGCATAGGCGGTGCGATTTCGCTGCCGTCTTCTTGCAGACCCAAGCTTTCGGCATAGATCAGCCGCCCGCCTGACAATTGCAGCAAAGCGCGGCGGAAATCATCTTTGCCAAGTACAAAGCACCCGTTGGAGCGGCCCATCCGGCCCCAGCGCGCAACATGCGACCCTTCTGCGTATTTGGCCGTGTGCATCACGATGTAGCGGCGCAAGGCTGCTTCATTGGTGGGATCAAGCCCGCCGAGCCGCACTGAAGTTCCGTATTTGCCCGTATACCATTCCCAGGTCACATAGGCGCCGCGGCTAGTCGCGTTGGACCCTTCGACATTGGAGTAGGAGTTGAGCCAGCCATCATGGTCTGGATCGGAGCCTGATCCGTGGGAGACGCGGTAGCTGCGCACCTCAGACCGTTCCAGATTGACGAAGTGAAAGCGTTCGCGCGCTGAATGTAGGCCGTAATCCGCAATGCCGACGATATCGCGTTTCCAAATGGCGCTGCCAGCTTTGTCCAATTGTTCTTTGGCAAGCGCAAACAGCCTGCGATCGCGCAGGCTACCGACGCGGGGTTGCGCTGCCAAAAGGGGAGGCATGGCAGGCACGCTCAACGCTGCGCCAGTGGCCAAGGTTCCTTTAAGAAGATCGCGCCTTTTCATGACCCGACCATACTAAACGAATGTTGGCCCCAGCGTGAACGCAAAATCACGTGTTTTCGTGAATTTTCTTTGCGTTCGCGGCGAGTTTCGTCAGATTTTTTGCCGCTCCGGCCGCTGCGCCTGCAAATTCCCCGAGTACAGCTAGGCGGGTATCGCCCTTTGCAGCCATACGCGCCATGGTCGGCCCCGTGGCATCAAGCCTTGATTTTGTGAGCCAAGCGGAAATTTGCGGGTTCTGTGACCAAGCCGCACGGTTCATCATATTGGTCGCAAAGGCATGCGGGAAAGACGCGGGCGCATCGGTTAACGGGCCCGGTATCGCCAGCGCGTTGCGCGCCGCATCATCGGGGAAGTTCGCCTCTAAGAACGCCGTCAAAGCCGCGCTGAAGGTGACCAGCGGCACATGCAGGGGCTGGAGCGTGATCAACCCATCCTCGAACAAAGGCCTCTGCCGCCCGTCGGTGACCGAGAAAGGCACCGCGCGGGCCGTGCAATCAATGAACAGGCTGCCCTCTGGCACAGCGACTTCGCTGCCGTCAAAATGCAGTGTGGCGGGGCTGATTTTGGTCACGCGGCCATTGCGGATGACATTTTTGATCCGGCGCAATTGCTCCACTTCGCCTTCTGAAATGACGGCAAAGTGGAACATCTCTGGCTCCACATCGGGATCAATCCGCAGGTAATGCCCCTGCTCGCCCAACATACGCATCATATCCGCGCCATCTTTCGCGGTCGCTGCTGCTTTCAAATGAGCGATCTGACTGCCGACCAGATCTTCGAAGAAATCTTCGCCTGGCTGTACATCCTTGCGATTGGTTATCCAGCTTTCGCGCGGACGCACCCAGCTGATATTTTCAGGCTCTACGCCAGCGTCAAGCAGCCAAATGCCAGTGTCCATCGCTGTCTTGCCTGCGCCCAATATGACGTAGTGATTGGGCAGATTATCCCCGCGCTTCCACAAATTGGGCAATTCGCCTGGAACGGTGCGCTGCGCGCCTTCGCTGACTTCAAAGGACGGCGTATGGGTTGAAGGGACAGAGGTTTGATAGAATGTCGCATCCACCAGCTTGCGGCGGACCTTTATGGTGCTTTCTTTGCCGGAAAGAACCGATTTTATCGTAGCAATATCGCCGTCTTTACCAGTGAATTCGGTCAAGTGATGATAGTCCACCCGGCCTGAAGGGAGCAGGCGCATGTTCATCACTTTTTCGAAATAGGCAGAGACCTCTTGCCCGCTAGCAAGCGCGTAAAACCCCGCGTTCGGCCCGTGTGTATCGAGCTGCTCACTGGGGAATTCCAAGGAATTGACGCCGTAAAACGCAGATGGCTGATGCAGAGCAACAAAGGGATAGGCATCGTTCCAATGCCCGCCGGGTTTGGCGTGTTTGTCGACGAAAGTGATATGGCAATCGGGATCTTCATCGATCAGCGTGTCAGCAAAGGCGAGGCCCACCGCGCCCGCTCCAATGATAAGGTAATCGGTTTCTTGAGCGGACATAATGCGTGCATCCTTCAGCCGTAAAAACGAATCGCCAATTTAAGTATGCGATTTGCAACTGAAAGGGAAGGGAGAGGCGATCCTGTGGTCGCCTGATAGGTGACTAGCTTCTAACCGCCAAGCACCATCGCATCGTCTTCGATCGCGACATTACCGATCTGCGAAAGATAGGATTGCCCAAGCAGCGATACCTCAAGGCCTTCGGGGAGGATGACGGCTCTGACATTGTGGCGGGCAAGGCCGCCTATCTCAACCGAATCAAGAGTTACAGGCACGCCGTAAACTGCGCCGCTTGCCCCTGATCCGATGTGGCGGACTTCATCCTCGTCCCATTCAAGGCCGATGGCGCTGGCATCGTCGCCGGTAAGCGCGATAACGCTGGCCCCTGTGTCGACCATCATGTGAACAGACGCACCGTCGATATTGGCAGAGGCGTAGAAATGCCCGTCCCCTTCGCGGGTGAGGGTGTGGCCGCCCGCAAACCAATCGGAAGAGGCCGCGGCGGTGTCGATGGCTTGGCTCTGACGCTCGTTGCCATGATTGCTGGCTTCTTCAGAGCCAGACGGCACAGCAATGGCTGCAAAAATGCAAACCGCTGCCACCAGTCCGAGAGCTTTCTCAATCATGCTCGAAAGGTTTAATGGGCGGGGCTTAAAGCGGAGTAAACTGCGCGTTTTCCTGCGCCATGGCGATCATGCTGCGCGCGTGCCGGGCAGCGACATCATGCGGGTCGCCATACCCTCCGCCAAGCGCGGATGCGACCGGAATACCGCGTTTGCGCGCCTGGGCAATGACGTATCGGTCGCGCGCTTCCAGACCTGCATCGGTAAGCGCAAGACGGCCCAATTTGTCCTCAAGATGCGGGTCAACGCCCGCCTGATAGAGCACCAAATCGGGTTCGAGATGATCCAAGATGGAGGGTAGATGTCCCTCTAATTCGGCGAGATAGGCTGAGTCCTCGCATCCATCGGGCAAGCTGGTATCGAGATCTGAACGCGCCTTTCGAACCGGGAAGTTTTTTTCCGCATGCATTGAAAAAGTGACAATATCATCGCGCCCGGCGGTCAGGCTGGCTGTGCCATCACCTTGATGCACATCCAGATCGACGATCAAAATCTGACGTGCAGCGCTCTCTTCGATCAATCGATGGGAAGCAACCGCCAGATCGTTGAACACGCAGTACCCCGCACCGGTATCGTGCAATGCATGGTGGCTTCCGGCAGCGGAATTGGCGGCATAGCCGTATTCCATCGCCAGCTTTGCTGCGAGATATGTGCCTCCATTGGTATGCTGAACGCGGGATGCAATCGCGGCTGTAACCGGGAAACCAATCCGGCGCTCTTTCTCTTTCGGTACAGTTTGGGTGAAGACCTGTTCGACATAGTCAGGGCAATGCACTGCCTCTAACCATTCGCGTGGGCAAGGCTCGGGCGCATGCTCGGTGATGGGCGCGCCCGATGCTCTAAGCGCTTCCATCACAAGGTAATATTTGTCGAATTTGAAGGTTCCGCGGGTTGGCTGCGGAGCCATATAGTCAGCGTGATGGACGATGTGGAGCAAGGCTGTTCTTTGGGCCTAATCCCGCGCAATCTCGGTTGTCGCCATCATCGCAAGCTCTTCGTATATCTCGTCTTCTGTGCGGCTGGCGGTGTTGCGCCAACTTTGCGCAGTCTCACGGTTGAGCACTTCGCCATCATAGCTCGTCATGATCACGAGCGGCGTGCCTTCCTGTTTCTCAAAGCCGAAGCGCCGCATGATATGCGCATTATGCCCGTCACCCGTTTGCGGCATTCCGACATTGATAAAGACCAATTCGAAGCGCTCCTTGATTAGTGCGCCGATCCGCTCGCTCTGTGTCCAACCGGCAAAAGCGCGGCTATCGTGGCACCAGTTCGCGCCCAGCACGATCAGGACATTACGCTTATTTTCAGCCGCGCGGGCAAGCGCTGCGTCCACAGCTTGGCTGGCATTGATCGATGCGTCGTAGAGCTTTGCTTCGGGGTAATCGTGCTCTTCGTGACTGTCTTCGGAGGCATCATCTGAGACGATTTCAGGCGCTTCATCGGCAGCATCCTCCAACCCTTCGACTGCGGGCGGGGGCGGAGCGGATGCCAACAAAAGCGAGAGATAAAGGCTCATTCGGCCGCTTCGGTTGCTTCGCCGGCATGCGGATCAAAAGCAGTGGCTTCGCCTGCTTCGATTTTGGCCGCCTTCTCCTCAACCAAGCTAACAATATGATCGAGCATATCGTCGCTTTCGATATGATGGTCTGTGACGCCGGAGAGATAGACCATATGCTTGCCTTTGCCCCCGCCAGTGAGGCCGATATCGGTTTCGCGCGCTTCGCCCGGACCGTTGACCACGCAGCCAAGCACCGACAGCGAAAGCGGCGTTTTGATATGTTGCAAGCGGTCTTCCAAAGCCTCAACAGTGCGGATTACATCGAACCCTTGGCGCGAACAGCTTGGGCAAGATACCACGCGAACGCCGCGCGTGCGAAGGCCCAGAGCTTTGAGCATTTCAAAGCCGACGCGCACTTCTTCTTCTGGTTCAGCGGACAATGACACGCGGATCGTATCGCCAATCCCCGCCCACAATAACGAGCCAATCCCGATGGAGGATTTCACCGTTCCGCCGATCAATCCGCCTGCCTCTGTGATGCCGAGATGCAGCGGACAATCGACCGCTTCTGCAAGACCGTGATAGGCAGCCACGGCAAGGAAGACGTCGCTGGCTTTCACAGCGACTTTATATTCGTGAAAATCGTGATCCTGCAGCAGCTTGATATGGTCGAGCGCGCTTTCAATCAGCGCTTCTGGACACGGCTCGCCGTATTTTTCGAGCAGATCCTTTTCGAGGCTACCCGCATTCACGCCGATCCGGATAGCGCAGCCATTGGCTTTCGCTGCGCGGACGACCTCGGCCACACGCTCGGATGAGCCAATGTTGCCCGGATTGATGCGAAGGCATGCCGCGCCCGCATCGGCGGCTTCCAATGCGCGTTTGTAGTGAAAATGGATGTCGGCGACCAAGGGCACGCGGGCAGCTTTGGCAATTTTCTTGAAAGAAACCGTGCTTTCTTCAGTGGGGCAAGACACACGGATGATGTCTGCACCAGCATCTTCGCAGCGGCGAATTTGATCGAGTGTCCCGGCCGCATCTTCGGTCGGTGTATTGGTCATTGTCTGCACGGTAATCGGCGCATCGCCGCCTACTGCGGTGCCGCCCACCATGATCTGGCGGCTTTTGCGCCGTTCAATGTCGCGCCAAGGTCTTACAGAAGCCATGGTTGATCATATAGGCGCGGGAATGTGAAGGGGCAATGACAAGTGAGGCGACCTGCCTCAGTAAGCAAACGCAAGTCTAGTTCGTCGCTGTATTGGCGTCAGTTCACCACCGGATGAGAGGCGGCACGACCAGACGGCCAATAACCGCCGCAATCGCTACCGGCGCAGTGTGCCACAGCCCGAGGTGCGATACGGTATCCAAAGCGCATGTCAATCCAAATGCAGCAGTGCCCAGCGAGCCCGAAGCAATTCCAACGAGCCAAGCTGAGCGTTCAATCGAAACAGGTGCGCCGCGCCGAAGCCAAAGCACACAGGCAATGCCCGCCAATCCGGCTGCAGCCAATGAGGACGACACACAGTGAAAGGCTGCGGGATCTTCCAAACCTTCATGAGCATGCCCGCCTGAAACCATGGTTAGAATTGCTGCAAGGGGCAAAGTTGCCAGCATTGCGGTGCCCCATTCAGGCGCATTTCCGCGGCTACCCACACGCGGCGAACCGCTAATCACGACTCCCACAGCGCTGGCCGCGCCCAGCAGCAAAAGCATCGCATTTGTAAGCCAGAAGAATGCCGATGCATCCCCTTCGAACATACCGAACCAAAAGCTGTACATAGCGATAGAAATAGCCGAAGCTGCGATCGTAGCCGCCGCTAAGCAGGCTAGACCTGTTTTCGAAGAGAACCGCCGAACAGGCTCGAGTTCAGCGGTCAGTTCCGCAATCATATTGTCACGCTTCTTACTCATTTTCATTCAGCTTTCTCGACAAGCGACGCCAATTTCTTCAGGCCGCGATGGATGTTCACTTTGACCAAGCTTTCGCTTTGTCCGGTTTTTTGCGCTGCTTCGCGAACCGAAAGACCTTCGATCTTTACCAGCTCTATGACTTCGCTTTGTTTGGCGGGCAGATGCACGAAAAGCCGTTCCAAACTGACCCGCGCTTCAACGACATCTTCTTCACTATCTTCAAACGCATCGCCATCTTCGAGAAGATCGGCTTCATGTTTGTAGACTTTGCGCAAGTGATCGACCCAGCGGTATCGCGCAATGGCCGACAGCCAAGGCAAGAATGGCCGCGTGGGATCCCAGCTAGAGCGTTTGTTGTGCAGCGCCAGCAGCACATCCTGCACCAGATCATCGAGCTGATGCGGGGGAACGCGCCGGCGGAAATACCGCTCCAGCCACATGCCCGCCTCTGAAAGCAGCACATTATAGGCGGCTTTATCGCCTTTCTGTGATGCCGCCATAAGACGGGCGAGGGTGGCTTCATCTGCAACCATTGATTGTCCCCTCCTCGCTAGACCGTTACTTGGCGCGGGCCAAGTCAGCGACCGTATCGACGGAGAAGATCCCAGCGCCGCGAGCGATCAGAATGGCAGCGAGCGCGGTCCACATAATGTGAACGCTCCACCACGCATCGGGGAATACAAAGAACTGGATCACCAAGGTCATGACCAATAGTCCAGCTGCCGCAAAGCGTGTGGCCAAGCCAATGAACAAGAGGATCGGCAGAAAGAACTCTGCATATACCGTCATAGGGACAGCCAAATCGGGCGAAAGAGGGAGGCCAGAGAACTCGTTTTCAAAGATGAGGTATTGCACCTCTTTGATTTGGAGCCAGCTTCCCTCTTCCACTTTTGTGCGGCCAGAGATCCAGAATTGGGCAGCCAAGGCCAATCGGGCGAAGAGCAGCGCGAGCCCTTCAAAAACGCGGCCCTGCAACAGGCCAGTTATGCGGTCATAAAGTTCAATCACGCTGCTCATACATCACCTCTTTGTACTTGCCCTAGGCTGTAGCCTTTCGGCTTAGCGTTTAATCGGCTTCAGCGAGCCATTGCCTTTTGGAGTTTTGATCTTAGCGCAAGTGCCCTTTTTAACATAGGTCCAAGCGTTGCCTTGGTAATCGCGGGTTGATGTACCAGCACATGATGTTCCTGGGCCAGCGGCGCAGTCATTCTTACCGGCTTTGGAAACACCGTAGCATTTTTCTTTTGGACCAGCAGCTGTGACAGGGGTGGTTGCAAGGCCAGCAGCAACGCCGGCGGTCATTGCAAGGCCAGCGATCTGTGCAAGTGTCTTAGTGTTCATCGTATCTCTCCAATTGGTGCAAGCGATAATGGGGGGACGCTTGCTTTGGGGTTTGTCGTTTGGCTACCGCATGTTTGCCGTAGCTGTCTGGTCTTTCGCAGCTATTGTCCATGCGGTTACAAAGCGCGCAGTTTTTTTGAATTTTTCTCTGTGTAACGCTTAAGCTGGGCCGTGCGAATGGGCATATGTATGCGCCTCATCTATAAGGAACGCGCGCGCGAAAGCTGCTATAGGATAGGCATATGACAAACAGCAT
>CAZAIG010000002.1:13354-40107 GCA_964485135.1 uncultured Porphyrobacter sp.
TATAAGGAACGCGCGCGCGAAAGCTGCTATAGGATAGGCATATGACAAACAGCATCGCCCCATTTAATGGTTTCGGTCTCGGCCTAAGGCGTCCGCATTTCTCTGATTATTTGGAAAGCGATGTGCCGGTCGATTTTGTCGAGGTCATATCGGAAAATTATATGGTCGATGGTGGCCGTATGCTGCGCATTTTGGACGAGGTGCGCGAAAAGCACCCCGTCATCATCCATGGCGTGTCGATGTCGATTGGCTCAGCCAGTGGTTTGGATGCGGAATATCTCGCAAAGCTAAAGCGCCTGGAACGGCGGGTGGACCCGCTGTGGGTGTCAGATCACCTGTGCTGGACGCGGACATCGGCGCATAACAGTCATGATTTGCTGCCGCTGCCTCTGACGGGTGAGGCGCTCGAAGTAGTGTGCGCCAATATTGATCGGGCTCAAGATGCACTGGGCCGCCCCATGCTGTTTGAAAACCCATCAAGCTATGTGACTTTTCCAGAAGATGATTTGACCGAGTGGGAATTTTTGACTGCAATGACGCAGCGTACAGGGTGCTATTTGCTGCTCGATGTGAACAATATCTATGTCAGTTCGCAGAACCACGGGTTCTCAGCCGATGACTATTTGGCCGGTCTGCCGATGGAGAGGGTGCGGCAAATTCATCTCGCTGGGCACACCCCGCCAAGCGAGCAAGGCGGGCTGCGGATCGATACACATGACCATGATGTGTGCGATGAAGTGTGGCAGCTTTATGCAAAGGCAAAGGCGCGCCTCGGCCCTGTCGCCACAATGATAGAGCGCGACGGCAATATTCCTCCACTTCAGGACTTGCTGGCGGAGTTGGACAAGGCTCGCGGTATTGCGGCTGATGCGATGGAACCAGCCTAATGCGCCTTGCCGAACTGCAGAGCGCATTTATGGCGAGCCTCCTTGATAGCGATCAGACGATGCCAGCGGACTGGAGCGAGCGTCATGCTGCTGGGCTAAACGTCTATCGTGGCAACTATCGCAATGCCTTGGTTGAGGCCTTGCGCGACACCTTTGCCAAGACCCAAGCCTGGGTGGGCGAGGCTCCGTTTAAACAGGCCGCGATCAACCATGTGATCACGCGGCCAAGCGCGAGCTGGACGATAGACGATGCGGGTGAAGGGTTTGATGAAACTTGCGCTGAATTTTTCAAGCAATCACCCGAGGTGGCCGAGCTGGCATGGCTGGAATGGTCGATGCTCACCGCATCCTCAGCAGCCGATACGCAATCGCTCGACTTGGAAGCTTTTGGACTGCGAACAAGCGATTTTGGTGAAGAGGAATGGATGCGGCTTACTTTGGAGCTAGTACCTGATTTGACCGCTCGCATAGTGCAGTTTGATCTCACCGCTATCTGGCGATGGGCAGAGAATCCAGAGGGCGCGCGTCCCGATGCAAAATTGCAAGAACCTACTGGCGTGATGGTTTGGCGCGAGGGAGAGCGCACGACGTTTCAGTTAGTTGCCACCGACGAAGTGCAAGTTTTCGAAGCGGTGCAGGCTGGCAAGAATTACGGTGCAATTTGTGTCATGCTGGCGGGCGATGATCCGGGTGCTGATCGCTTGCAAGAAACGGCGATGCGTAGCGGCGCAATACTGGGCCGCTGGGTGCAAGAAGGTTTGGTCACCTCGCTAAAAACTTGACTGCTGAGACGTTTGCGCGTGTTCTTCCAAGGATACAGGGAGATCACCTTAATGAGCGATGTATTCGAACTGCGCAGCGAAAAGCCCAGCGCCTTGCTGCGCTTTCTGACCTGGGCGATTTCTAGGCGGCCACCGGTTTTCCCGCATACGGCCGAAGGTACGCGCGAATATTTGGCGAACCGCAAATTGCCTCATGATGCGCCATTGCCTGAACGTATCGAGCGCAAGCACAATGCAAAAAAGTGGGAAGCTGCCGGCCAGAAATGCGTCACGCTGCACCCCAAAGGTTTTGATCCGGCTGAGGGTCAAACCGCGCAGCATATTATCTACTTCCATGGCGGCGGTTTCGCTTTCCCAATGTATAAAGAACATTGGCCGTTCGTCGCCAAGCTCGCCGACCTTACTGGCAGTAGCGTGACTGTGCCGCTCTATAATGTCGTTCCAGAGGCGAGCCATAAGGACGCCGATACCTTGGCCGATACGGTGTTTGCCGAACTGCAAGAGGATTATGATCCATCACGCATTATCGCTGCTGGCGATAGTGCGGGCGGACATATGGCGATATCTTTGGCCTTACGAGCACGGCGAGCGGGCAATCCTCAACCGGGCAAGTTGGTGCTTTTCTCGCCTTGGCTGGACCTCACTCTGGCTGATGAAGCCGCGCGCGTGGTTGAGCCAAAGGACATTATGCTCAACATCGGTCCGATCCGTGTGATGGGTGAGCATTGGGCGGGTGCGCGCAATCCAGCCTCACCCCAATGCAGCCCTCTCTATGCTAAACTTGATGACCTACCGCCCACCCAAATTTTCCAAGGGCGCCATGATCTGTTCGTGGTCGATTGCCGCAATTTCATGGCGCGCGCGCGCGAAGTGAATGCGCCTGTCACCCTATACGAATATGCGGGGGCGCCGCATGTCTTTATGATCTTGCCAGGCACGCGCGAGACAAAGGATGTGATGGAATTGGTGCGGGACTTCCTAGCTGGCTAAACTGAAAAGCTCTCACCAATCAATTTCTCGCTTAGTGTCCATAGAGCTTCAGCGGCATCCGGATCGATCGCGTAGGAACGCACGCCCGCCTCGCCGCTGACATCATCCACTGCGGCTATGTGGCAATCTTCTGCATAAGAACCGCCTTTCCCAGCAAGTTCAGGTGCGGTGGCCGTCCAACAGCTTGTGGCTGCACCTTGCGGAATGGTCTTCCACGCAACGCTTTCGCCGCTGTTTTCCTCGATACGTTTCAACAAGGCCGCGAGATCACCCTCTGACAAATGACGGCCAAGGTTGGTTTGGATGCCGCCGGGATGCACCGCGAAAACGTCAGTATCATCGAGCCGTTTGTTGAGCGCGACGGAGAACAGGACATTGGCTGTTTTTGACTGCCCATAACTCGACCATTTCTCGTATTCGCGGCTTTCAAAATTGGGATCTTGTGTGTCTACAGGCGCAAAGTGATGACCGCGGCTAGACAGGTTGACGATGCGTTTTGCGCTCCCGTTCTGGACCAGAGGCAAGAGCTGCTTAGTCAAGGCAAAATGCCCCAGATGATTGGTGCCGAACTGCATCTCAAACCCATCTGCGGTTTCCATTTGTGGGCATGCCATCACCCCCGCATTATTGATCAGCAGATCGATCATCTCAAAGCGATCATTGGCCTCAGCGCCAGCGCTGCGCACGCTGTCCAAAGAAGCAAGGTCAACGACGAGCGTGTCAACCTTGGCGCTGCTGGTGGCTTCGCGGATTTCATTTGCCGCGGCTTCTAGCTTGGCGGGATCGCGAGCAGCGATCACAACATGCGCGCCCTTTGCCGCCATAGCGCGAGCGGTTTCCTGACCCAAGCCTGATGCGCCGCCGGTAATGAAGGCGGTTTGGCCGGTGAGGTCGTGCTTGGCGAGCACCTCATCCGCGGTCGACTGTGCTCCGAAATCGCTCATCTGGTATTGATCCTTTTTTTTCAATTCTTAGCGCCCGACAAAAAGGGCGCCGAAGGTTACCCTCCAGCGCCCATCATGCGTCAGCTTTACTGCAAGAGCAAAGCGCAAATTGACTAGCTCTTACTTGATTTTGTTGAGCTGTTTGGCTGCCCATTCGCGGCCACCAAGACCAAAGGCCAAGGCACCAGCAACAGCAGCACCGATCACAAGCGCGCTAAATGCGGTTTGTGTGATCATTTCGCCAACACCTGTGAAGTTTAGGCCCATAAAGGTGAACAAGACGATCGTGGCATATTTGACGATCGTACCGGCCATGCCGCCTTCGCTTGCGCCGCCGACCATTTTACCGAGCAGGTTAGCAAGCATAAAGCCGATGCCGATCACCACTGCGCCGAAGATGACTTTACCGCCAAGCTCCAGAACTGTGTTCACGATGGCTGTCAGCTCAGGGAAACCGAGCATCTTGGTCGCGCCAATCGCCGCGAACAGGATGATGGCAACTTGAACGACGCGGCCAATAACCGACGATGCCGTTGTGCCTTCTGGCAGCAGGCCAAGCTCTGTAACTGGGCGATCAATGCCAAGGCCTGAAAGCACTTCGGTCAGGATGTTCGCAGCAAATTTGCTGATCACATAGCCCAGGCCGAGCAGGATGCTGGCACCGATGACCAATGGAATAGCGTTCATGATCATTTCAAGCATGCTGACAGCCGGACCAGAGATCGCTTCAATTTTCAGCGCGCTCAGAGCAGCAATCGCAACCGGAATGATGATCAGCACGTAAACGACTGTTCCGATGGTTGAGCTGATAGTGCTGTTGCCGGTAACCTGATCAACACCGCCTTTATTGGCCCATTTATCAAGGTTCACAGTCTGCATTGCAGTGGTAACAATATCCTTCACGATATTGGCGATCATCGCACCAATGAAGAAGATCAAACCGGCTGCGATTAGGTTCGGAATGAAGCCCATCACATTGTTGAGCAACTCTGTCAGTGGGCCGATTGGGCCGTCAAGACCAACCGCGTTGAGCACGGCGATCAGGCCGAAAATCCACACCAGACCGGAAACAATTTTGCCGATTGATCCGCCAACGGTTTCACCGCCGCTAGTGTCGCGTTGCAGAAATTCGATGTTGTTGACCAGTTTGGTGAAGGTCCATTTGACGATTTTTGCGATAATCCAAGTGACCAGCAGAATGCCGATCACAACCAGTGCTTTTTGACCGAAGTCTAGTGCGCCCGTGACAATCGCATCTTGGTCGATAGCGACCGTCCCTAAATACGGTATTTGCATTTGTTTGAACTCCCTCGTTACATGTAGCGACCATAGCATTCACTTGGCCAATTTTACAATCTCGCCCCTGCGTCACTGAGATGGTCGGCGCAGAATCAAATTTCGGTGAAAATTATCTTTCCAAATCAGTATTTTAAAGAAGCGCCGGAATCAACCGCGATTCTGGGTGAGTGACGGCGGCTGGGCCGGTTCCCCCACTAGTTTAACAAAATAAGCCAAATTATTCAGTTCCTTATATGATCAATCCGACTCTTGAGAAAAGCAAGATTGATTGGTCAAGGTTTGGCCTCTGCTCGCGTTAAACATTGTAAACCTTAGAGCGATTTAAGTCAGTTCTTTACCCTTTTAGTCCAGAGGGACCAAGCGCGCGGTTGCACGTCCGGCTGGTTTCTCCCATCCTTCACATCCCCAGCCTGTCTCTCTCCCAAACCGCTTCCGCGCGCACCTTATTCTCTAATATCGCCATGGTTGGCTAGCCCGCGTCTGAGAATTTGTCCGCCTTGCGTTTGCCAAATCGCATGTCGTTTTCCAATCGGGCGCGCAGCTGAGCATAAAACGCTTCTAAGAAAGCGCGTTCATCGCCCGCTCCGGGCCGCCAACCGATCTTATTGCAAATGGTCTCATGCACCGCGACTATCGATTCTTCCCGGCCATCGCGCAGCACTCGCTCCAGAGTTTGCAGTTCATGCTCTCCATAAATGCTGAGCTCAGCCTCGCCGAAATCATAGACAGCACCGGTGATTTCGCTGGTCCCTTGCGCTGCGCCGCTGGTTGATAGGGTCTTAGCCAGTTTCAACCTTGGTGTTTCAAGCACCCAAGTCCCTGCGACTACGTCGCCAGCCCGCATCGCGTCCTTGTTGAAGAAAGGGAAAGCAATGAAGACTGAGACCCAAAGAGCGCCAGCCCATCCAGCATTCCCGCCTTCGCCGCCCAAAGCGGTAAGGAAAAAGGAAAGCGGCAAAATCAATTCGATATCGCGAATCAGGTTGCGCGCGATGACTGCCTCCGCAGTTAGCCTGCCGCCGTCGCGAGATGCCACTCTGATGCCGACAATCCTCTTACCCAAAGTGGCGCCGCGCGGCCCCAATTCCATCGCTAGAAAATAACCATAGCGGGCGATGAACATAAATAAGACATAGATAATGATCACAAACTCGACCGCGCCTGTTATGCCTGCTGCATCCTTGATTGCTGAGGCTGCTAAGGCCGAACCAAACAATGCGATCAGCAGCATGTGAAACACGAAAATGGTGATCACGAATATTGTGATGTCGAGGATAAAGGCACCTACCCGCGCCCCGCGTGATGCGACAGTGACAGGGATGCTGATGCCCTCTGGTGTGATGACTTGCCTGCGGCGCTTGGCGTTAGCTGGCGCGTCGATGGCTGCAGCACTGCTCATGCTTCATCGCCAATAGCAGGTGGCCTGTAGGTGAAGAAATAGGCGAGCCAGCCGAGCAAGAATGTCCCGCCGATCAGGAAACGATTGGCTTCTCCGCCAACAAGCTGCCGCGCGAACGCTTCGAGAAAAGCGGCGACAACCATCATGATGACGACGCCCACCATTACGACAGCGGCGCGCTTTCCGCTTTTCGACATGGCGGTGAGGATCGGCAGCTGGCCCGGAAAGGCCATGGACCGCCCGATGTGCAGGCCGGCGGCTCCTCCTAAAGCAATGGCGAACAGTTCCGTTGTGCCGTGCACGCTAAGCCATGCGGAAATTTCCAGCGTGAGGCCCTTGCTCGAAAACAGCCAAAGGAACGCGCCCAGCATAGCGGCATTATACATGAGCAGCATCAATGATGGGATACCGAATGCAAACCCCAGTGCAAACGCAAGGATCGCCACGCCTGCATTATTGGTGAACAGTTGCGCAGCAAAGCTCGATAGGCCAGCCGCGCTATTTTCAACGGCGAGTGTTTCAAGCAATTGTTCGCGGCTAGCGCCTGGCCCGCGGGTATCGGCGAGTTCTTGCGGGACGAGGCGGTAGAACCATTCACTGTCCTGTGCACACAAAAGCCAACCCGCTGCCGTGCCAGCGATCATCACAAAAACGGCGATGCAAATATCCAGCCAGATCGCGCGAATGGCGCGGCTCCAGCCACCGAAAAGGAAACCGCGCAACCATGCAAACAGCCCTTGGCGCGGCCCATAAACTTGGAACCATGCGCGCTGCACCAATTGCTCCAGATAGGCCAGCGTCGCTGCATCGAGTGAGGTTTCGCGGGCCACCGCAAGACTAGAGGCGGCGGTGCGGTAAAGCACGGGAAGGTCGAGCAGATGCTGATCTGAGATCTTGCGCAGGCGCCCCTTTTCCATCTGGGTCAGGATCCAGTCGAGCCTTTCCCAATCGCTCTCGCGCTGCAAACGGAACTGGTCAGAGCGCAAAGAGGCAGCAGCAATATCGGCCTGCGCCTCAGCCTCGGTTGGCCCGCGCGATGCTGGGATCGTCGCAGCGTTCATCCGATGGCCTCATGGTTTTGTATGGCGAGATATTTGTCGATTAGTCGGTAGCCGATGGCTTCCCAAGGTGCCTCGATTACATCCACGCCCAGCGCGCGCAGGCGCTGCAACACTATGGCACGTTGATAGGCCAATCCGCTGGCTGTGACACTGCAAGCCAGTTGCGCCATATCTGTGGGGTCAGTATCCACAAATTGTTCGAGTTCGCTGTCTTTGATGGTCACGAAGAGCACTAGGTGTTTATCCACCAACCTCCCGATACTTTCGACCATCATCTCCGCTGCGGTCGGGTCAGTGAAATCTGAGAAAATCACGATCAGGGAACGGCGCTTTAGGCGCGCGGTTAGTGTCGCCAGCGCCAGCGTGAAATTGGGCTCTGCTGAATGATAGTCGAGGCCTGCTGCGGCGGCTTGTAACCGGTGGAATGACTTAGCATCGGCAATGAAAGGCGTGCTGACCTCTGGCCGCTGGGCAAAGCCAAACAGCGATACTTTGTCGCCGCCTTTTAGCGCGACATAGGCCGATGTAAGAGCAGCGGTCACAGCTCGGTCGATCCGCGGCAAGCCATCAACCGGCTCGCACATTGCCTGACCGCAATCAAAGGCGAAGATGATCTGATTGTTGCGCTCGCTTTCATTTTCGCGTGCGTAAAGCTTGGTATGGCGCGCGCTGGCTTTCCAATCGATCCGGCGGCGGTCCATGCCCGGCTCATATTCGCTGAGCGCTTCGAATTGTGTCCCTTCGCCCCTGATCCGGCGGGCGATGATGCCGAACTGGGCATCGCGCAGGAAGGTTTGCAATTCGGGCGAACGAACCGGCGACAGATCGGGCCAGATGCGAACATCAGTGTTCAATTCGCGCGATATCTGCCGCGCGCCCAAACCCAAGGGGCCGCACCAGCGCAGCCAAGCGCGCCCAACACTTGCGGTACCGCGCCGAATGGGCACAGCTTTGAAAACACCGCCAAAGGCGCGTTGAGAAGCACCCAAAACCTGGCTGGAGGCTTCAGCTTCAATTGGAGCAAGTTCGACAAAGCCTCTCCCGCCTTCTGCCAAGCGCGGATCGCATTCGATGGCAGCAGAGACTGAACTGCACGATCCGGGACCAAATGTTCCTTGAATACTGAGAGGCGTTTCCGCCCCGATTTCTGTATCCATGGGAGCAGAAACGTCCCAATCACCAACGCGTCCCGCCAAAAACGCATCGAGCCCAATCAGAACAAGCAGTGTCAGCACCGCTGCGGGCACTACGATCCATGCGCCCGGTGCCGTCGCCGCGATGAGCAGAGCAAATGGCGTCGCAAGCGCAGCGACCCATGCTGTGCGTTCAGTGGGGACTATGGGCAGATCGAAGCGCATGGCGGCTTAGCGCGGGGCCTCCGTCGCATCGACCAGCTCGCTCACCAATTCTTCGATATCACGCCCCTCAATCTCAGCCGCCGGGCTTAGGGTGAGGCGGTGACGCAGCACTGGCATGGCCAGCGCTTTCACATCATCGGGAAGCGCGTAATTGCGCCCTTGCAGCGCTGCCCGGGCGCGCGCAGCTGTGGCCAGCATGACCGCAGCGCGCGGGCTTGCACCAACCGAAAGCTCGCCGTGTTCACGGGTCGAGCGCACCAGCCGCACGACATAGTCAGTGATTTCCTGCGCGACGGTCACTTCATCCAAAGCAGAGGCAATTTCACTCAATTGCTTGGCATTGGTAACGGCGGTGACGCCCAATTCGGCTGGCCGCGGAGGGCCGAGCTGCTGACCGAAACGTGCAACAATCTTAGCCTCTTCCCCCTCATCAGGATAGGGCACAAGCAATTTGAACAGGAACCGGTCAAGCTGCGCTTCTGGCAGCGGATAGACCCCTTGGTTCTCAATCGGGTTTTGCGTGGCAATGACCATAAATTGATCCGCAAGAGCGTGCGTTTCGCCGTCCAAAGTAACGCGGCGCTCCTGCATTGCCTCAAGCAAAGCAGCCTGCGTTTTCGGGGGCGTGCGGTTGATTTCATCAGCCAATAGCAGATCGCAGAAAATCGGTCCGCGAGTCAGGGTGAATTCGCTAGTTTGAAAGTTAAACAGGTTAGAGCCCAGAATATCGCCGGGCAGCAGATCAGGCGTGAACTGAATGCGGCCAAAGTCCAGACCCAACGCAATGGCAAAGCTCTGCGCTAAGAAGGTTTTGGCCGTTCCCGGCGGTCCTTCGAGCAGAACGTGCCCATCGCTGACCATAGCGATCAGCAATTGGTCGATCATGTCTTCTTGGCCGACAATGGCTTTGCCCACTTCGCCCTTAATAGCGCTGGCCAAATCGCGCAGCTGGGTCAGGTTCATGCTCATGACTGTAATGTCCTCTCAAGCTCTTTGAGCGCGCGTGCACTGCGCAGAATATCGGATTGATTGCGGGCTGCGCGCATGGCGTTTGCTCGCTGGGTGAAGCTGGGTTCGTTGGGCAGGCGGCGTTCAATCGCCGCATCCAACTCTGCATGATCAAGACTGCTAATGCCCAGCGCATTGCGGGTCCGCTGCGCGCTGAGTTCGATGTAGGGATCAGCCAGCATGTCAAAGCGTCGCGCTCGCACGATCAAGCCTGCACCATTGGTGACCAGCCGCCGCTTGCCAAAAGCGATAGCGGGGCCGCCAGATGCAGGCGGACCAAACCGTTTAAACGCGCGCCAGCCAATTACGATCATCGCAGCGATCAGGCACAGCGTTGCGGCCAAGAACGGCGGCTTAAACGCTAAGGTGAGGAGATTAGTTGAACTTCCCAACCCGTTCAAAGTGACATCAAAGACCACTGGAGTGTCGTCGTAATAAGTAGCCTCATCAATAAGTGCGAGCGCTAGCTGCGCACGCTTTTGGTCAGCCATCCCGTAATTGTTCATCAAGTCCGGCTCCACCACGAAAATCATGGTATAGCCATCGTTATAAATGTCGCTGTCTTTATCGCCTAAGACAGACAGGGCCAATGTTCTGCCCGATCCGTCAGTGACTAAGGGTTCATGCACATCCCTGTCGCGGGCAAAGACGACCGGGCGTGTTGGCAAATTTCCGCTCAAGCCAAGTCCGGCAAAACTGACCTTACTATTGCCTTTGCGCTTATCCTCCTCGGTCTCCACGTCATATGGATCAGGCAGACCAGCGGGCCAATTGGGAGAATTCGCACCGCCCAATTGCACCCATCCTTCTTTGACTTGATCGGAGATTTCTTTGGGCAGAACAGGGGGAAAGCCGCTGGCCCACCATTTGGGCAAGATGACAATAGTTGGCCCCCGGCTTTGTCGCTCTTCTAAGAATTCACCGAATTCTTCGGGTTCGGTTGACATCGGCGGGGTGAGGATCAGCAAATCATTGGTCTTTAGACCTGCTGGCGTGCGTGAGATGTCAACATCTGTGCCCTGCTTGTCGAGCAATTCGGCTAAAGCAGAAAAACCGTTTAGACCGTTGGCAGCGGCATGCGCTTGACCATCATTGCTGCGATCGCCCGTGTCTCCGATCGCGAAGAAATACAGCAGTAGAAGGAACGCGGAGAAGCCAACCACGACAAAGCTGAGCACCATTCGCGCGGAGAAGGGATTGGTTTGCTGGGCGGGCAGACTGCTTGGCGAAGAGGACATCGGAGTATTCGCGCTCATCCGACCGGCCCCCTAAGCGAAATCGCGGCAAAATCCGCATAAGCGGCGCGCGCAGCTTCCCAATCGTCACGCCCTAGGGAACGCATGGCAAACAGGCTACGTTCAACCCGCTCAGCGATCACAGCAAAGGTCTCTCGCGCTTTGTCCGGCAAAGCTTCGATTGCGGTCAGTTCGCGTGCCGTGCTGGATGGCTCGACCCAATCGGGTTTGGCATCGGCCAAATGGGTGACGCTGCGCTGAAGCAGCAGATGTGTTGCCTCATCAAATTTGCCTTCGGCGGCCAGCCTGTCGGCATCTTCCAACAGAGCTAGGCTTTGCGCGGCATCAGGCCGCCACTCGCCCTCCTCCAGCTCTGCATCATCCCAGCTTGGCGTGTTCAAATAGGGTTCGAGCAAACGGTAGACAATATAGGCTACGATCAGAACCCCTACGACGATTAGGCCCCATTTGATAAAAGGCCACGCGGAAGGGAAGGCTCTGGCGAGCGGTTCAAGGAACTCTCCAATCGCTCGAAAAATCTTCTCCAGCCATCCAAGGTCAGGCGGCTCTTGAGGCGGCACTTCGACAGGCGCGAACTGAATATCCGCGTTGGCGCGCAATTCCTGCCAATTCTCGGAGATATTACTGGAAGCCGCGCTGCCCGCCGCCGCATTGTTGGCCGCATCGCCTGCTGCACCTACAGTGTTTGATGCGGACCGCATGCTCATCGCCGACTTTGGTGCCATGGCGGGGTTTGAGAAGCAAGCCAAACTCTATTGGAAAACCAAAGTAATCCCGGCAGATTAGTTAATTCTCAGCCGCGCTTGCGGGCTTGTGCGTAAGTGCCGAGCACGCGCACTTCTCTGGAATGAAACGCAAGTTCTTCCAGAGCGCGCGCCACCGCTGGATCATCAGGTGTTCCAATGATGTCGGCATAGAACATGGAGGCCGAAAAGCTGGTGCCCTTTTGGTAACTTTCCAACTTAGTCATATTGACACCATTGGTCGCAAAGCCGCCCATCGCTTTGTAGAGTGCGGCGGGGATGTTCTTAACCTCAAACACTAATGTCGTCATGGCGCTCTGGCCAGCTAGGTCGGCAGGGTTATTGGGCGTGGCCGCGCATATGACGAACCGTGTCATATTATCGGAGGCGTCCTCAACATTGTTCTCTGCAATATCGAGGCCGTACAGCTCTGCCGCTATGGGCGGGGAAATGGAGGCAATGGTGGGATCGCCTTGCTCCGCTACAAAAGCCGCCGCGCCAGCCGTATCAAGATGGCTGAGCGGGAGTATGCCGCGTTCACGCAGGAATATACGCGATTGACCCAGGGCTTGCGGGTGGCTGTACGCTTCTTTGAACGGACCTTTCCCCACACCCATCAGCGCGTGATTGATAGGCATGAAAAACTCGCCAACAATGTAGAGACCGCTTTCAGGAAGAAGAAAATGAATGTCGGCGACGCGGCCATTTTGCGAGTTTTCGATTGGAATGATTGCGCAGCCCGCTTTGCCAGCTTTCACCGTGTCGAGCGCATCTTCGAAACTGAAACAGGGTAGCGGTAGACCCTGCGGCATGGCCTCCATAGCGGCGCGGTGCGAATTGGCACCAGGCGACCCTTGGAATGCGATGGCTTGATCGGGCGCAGCCGCGGCCGATTCGCGCATTTGGTCGACCATTTTCTGGGCAGGGGCAGGAAAGCTCGTCATGATGCCCGCGACTGCTATCGGGCTGCGGGCGCAACCGCAAGCGGCTTTGCCCTTCAGCGAGCCTTGCTGTGGGTATGTTGCAGGATGCGCAATCAGTGATGTTACCTGAGCTCTTGCACCGCGGGGCTAGCGCGACTAAGCGGTGCAGCGAATTTACTACACACGCACAACGTAGGCATTACTCGCATCATGGAAGATCGTTTTAACACCATCGCAGGTTGGGTTCTTTTCGCTGGCATTATGGCGCTGGGTCTTTCGATCCTGTCTGGCAAGTATTTCAAAGCGGATAATCCTGCTGCGCCGGAAACACCCGGCTATGTGATCGAGGGCGGTGAAGCTGAGGGTGCGGCCGAAATGAGCATGGCAGAAGCGCTCAATATGGCAGGTATGGATGCATCCAAAGGCGAAAAGGTCTTCGCCAAATGTGCTGCTTGTCACACGGTCAACGCTGGCGGCGCGGACGGTATTGGCCCCAATCTTCACGGGATTATGGGTAAACCGGTTGCTGGCGCGTCCGCTGGATTTGCTTACAGCTCTGACTTGGCTGCCAAAGGCGGCAACTGGGATTGGGAAACAATGAGCGCTTGGCTCAAAAGCCCGCGCGCCTTCGCCAGCGGCACCAAAATGGCATTTGCTGGTCTCTCCAATATCGAAGACCGTGCGGCGATCATGCTCTATATGAACGAGCAGGGATCAAACTTGGCTGTACCGGAGTTTGTTGCCGCTGCGGCTGGTGAAGAGGGCCCCGAAGGCGAAGAGGCAGCAGAGGCTGAAGCCGATGCAGACGCCGAAGGTGCCGCTGAGGCAGAAGCTGAGCAAGATGCGGCTGCGGAAGAGAACGAGGGCGGCGCTTAACCGCGCCCATAATTCTCGTTTCTTAGCTGCGCCCTTTATATCCTTGGGCGACCACATACCACTCCGATGAGCCTTTGCGGCTGGCTGGCGGCTTTGCATGCTTCACGCTGGTGAAGTGGCTTTTGAGCAATTTGAGCAGTTCTGCGTCAGTCCCTCCAGCAAGCACCTTAGCGACGAAAGCGCCGCCTTTTTCCAGCGTCTCTGTCGCGAACCAAGCGCCTGCTTCTACCAGAGCCATTGTGCGCAAATGATCGGTCTGTTTGTGACCTACTGTGTTCGCCGCCATATCCGACAGCACCAGATCGGGAGCGCCGTCGAGCGCATCCTCTAGCCGGGCAGGCGCTGCGTCATCCATGAAATCCATTTCGAAGATGGTAACGCCCTCGATGGGTTCAGTGGGGAGCAGATCAATCCCGACAATGCCCGCTTTGGGTGCGATCTTGCGCACCACTTGCGACCAGCCGCCTGGTGCAATGCCCAGATCAACCACGCGGCGCGATCCGCGAATAAAGCCAAAACGATCATCCAGTTCGATCAATTTATACGCAGCGCGGCTGCGATATCCATCCGCTTGCGCGCGTTTGACGTATGGGTCATTGAGCTGCCGCTCTAACCAGCGGATGGACGATGCAGAGCGTTTCTTGCCTGTTTTGACGCGGCGTCCGGCATCCTTGCTAGAACGGCTCATTGCGCGGTCTCGCCTGCGCCGTCGGAGTTGTCTGGCCTGCCAGTGATCGCCATCAGGCTGCGCAATATGCCTTCGCGAATGCCTCTGTCGGCCACGCCTAATTTCGCCGCGGGCCAAATGTCGAGGATCGATTCCAGGATAGCACAACCGGCCACCACCAATTCCGAGCGGTCCTGGCCGATGCAGGGCACTTCGCCGCGCTCGCTGCGCGACATATGCGACAGGCGCGTGCTGATATCGCGCATAGCCTGAGATGGGACGATCAAACCATCAACGGCCTTGCGGTCGTAATGTGGCAACTCAAGATGCAGGCTGGCCAGCGTCGTCACCGTGCCGCTGGTCCCAAGCAATCGGATATCATCGCTTTTCGCGGCGTGCGCGACTCTGTCTGAAAAAGGCGCTAGGCTCTCGCCGACCACGCGCCGCATTTCTGTGTAGCGCGCAATTCTTTGCTCATCACTTGCACCAATACGCGCAACCGTGTCGGTAAGCGAGACAACACCCCATGGAACGCTGAGCCAGTCTAGTATGCGCGGGATCGGTTCGCCGCCCTGTTCGAGCAGCACAAGCTCTGTCGAGCCGCCGCCAATATCAAAAATCACCGCTGGCCCGGTGCCTTGCTCCAGTAAGATATGGCAGCCGAGCACCGCCAGCCGCGCTTCTTCTTCGGCGCTGATAATGTCCAGCGCAATGCCGGTTTCTTTACGAACGCGCTCGATAAATTCGGCGCCATTGCTGGCACGGCGACAGGCTTCTGTCGCGACGGAGCGGGCAAGAAAGACATTGCGGCGGCGCAATTTGTCGCTGCACACTTTAAGCGCATCCAGCGTGCGGTCCATTGCGGCGTCAGAAAGACGCCCGCTGGTGGCGAGGTCTTCGCCCAGTTTCACCACACGGCTAAAGGCATCGATGACGGTAAAGTTCTCGCCAGAAGGCCGCGCGATGAGCAGGCGGCAATTGTTAGTGCCCAAATCGAGCGCAGCGTAGGCTTGGCGCGGTCCCGGGCCGCGGCGCATCCGGCCGCGATCATTTGGGCGTGTTTGAGAGATGGCCTGTGAGATGGGATGTGAGATGGGGGCCGATTCTTTATGGGAATCGCACTGTTCGTCTGCACCGGAGGATTCCGGTGGCGCGGAGTGTGATCGGGGCTGGGAGGAACGCTTCTTGTAGCGGAAATCGGCTACTTTGCCGGACGGTTTGCTTCCTCTTTTACCAGCATCCTTTTGCTCGCCCGGCGGAGACATATCCGCCATGTCATTCAATTCTTTCTTTTCCTCTCGCCCAAAATTGGACGAGGACTTGCCATCAGCATTAGCGTCTAGACGCTTTTCGGGCAAGCCTAACCGCGTGCTTGCCTGCGTGGGAGCGCGCGCCTATTGAGCGCGTCATGACAGATAAAGACCTTACCGATCGCAAATTTTATCCCGCTCAGCAGGAAGCCAGCTTTTTAGAAGGAAGCCCTGAGCAAACGCCGCAAACGCAGCATCCCGCCTACAAATTGGCCTTTGCCGACAGTGATTTCCTCCTGCGCGATGAACTGCGTCCGGTGCGTTTCCAGCTTGAATTGCTCAAGCCGGAAATGCTGCTGGATGAAGCGCGCGTGGGTTCAACCTTGGTGATGTATGGCTCAGCGCGGATCCCCTCTCCCGAAGAAGCCGATGCAAAGATTGAAGCGGCCAAAGACGGCAGCGAATATGAGCAAAAAGTCGCTGCAAGCCTTGCAGCCAAGGCGAAATATTATGCCGAAGCGCGGCAATTGGCCAAAATGGTGTCTGAAAAGGCGATAATCGAGGATGGCAAACGGCAATTTGTCGTATGCTCTGGCGGCGGCCCTTCGATTATGGAGGCGGCCAATCGGGGCGCATCCGATGCAGGGGCTGAGAGTATTGGTCTCAATATTATCCTTCCGCACGAACAAGCGCCCAATACCTATGTGACGCCCTATCTTTCGCTTAATTTCCACTATTTCGCCCTGCGCAAAATGCACTTTTTGCTGCGCGCGCGGGCTGTGGCGGTCTTCCCTGGCGGGTTCGGCACATTCGATGAATTTTTCGAGCTGCTGACGCTGATCCAGACCGGCAAGATGAAGCCGATCCCGATTTGCCTATTTGGCAAAGACTTTTGGACTCGCGTCGTGAATTTTGAGGCGATTGCGGAGGAAGGGACGATTTCGAAAAAGGACCTCGACCTAATCCATTGGTGCGAAACGGCGGATGAGGCGTGGGCGCATATTGCCGAGTTTTATGAGCTTGAGCGTTAGTCTCGCTGGCGCACCGCGTGATGGCCCAGCGGCCCATTGCCTTTGCCGTAACCCGGTGCGTTTTTTATCCCCTCGAGCACGAATTGGCGGGCTAGCCGGACGGCATGTTCCATAGGCTGCTCGTGGCCCAGAAGGGTCGCGATTGCGCTAGATAAAGTGCAGCCAGTGCCATGCGTATGCGCGGTTTCGATGCGGGCGTGGTCAAAGGCAACCGCGCGCTCTTCATCGATAAGCAGATCGACAATCCGGTCGCCATCAGCATGCCCGCCCTTGGCCAGTACGTGGCAGTTAAAGCTTTGTGCCAGGATCATAGCCGCCTCGCCCATCGCCTCGGTATCGGCGGGCTTAGCGCCGGTCAAAAGCTCCAATTCAGGCAGATTGGGTGTGAGCAATGTCGCCTTGGGAAAGAGCGCATCGCGCATCGCGTCCACTGCGCTTTCATCGATCAAAGCTGCGCCTGATGTCGCCACCATAACCGGATCAAGCACGATAGGGACTGCGCCCGCCAGAGCCTCCAGCTCTTTCGCCACCGCTTCAACAATCCCTGAATTGGCGAGCATGCCGACCTTCACTGCGTCCACGCCAATATCATCCATGCAGGCGCGGATTTGCTCAGCGACGAAAGCAGGTTCCATCGCCTCCACCGCCGTCACGCCCACGCTATTTTGCGCGGTGAGAGCGGTGACCGCGCTCATCGCATAGCCGCCCAGCATGGTGATCGTTTTGATGTCCGCCTGAATGCCTGCCCCGCCGCTGGAGTCAGAGCCAGCGATTGTCAGGATGCGGGGCGGTTTCTGCTCCATCACCTGCACCAAACGCTAGACGGCGGCCTTCACCGCATCGCAAATGCGGTCCACCACAGCCTCAACCTGATCTGCATCATCGCCTTCCGCCATGACGCGGACAAGCGGCTCTGTGCCTGATTTGCGGATCACGAGGCGGCCTTTGCCAGCAAGCTCTGTCTCAGCCTCAGCAATCACCGCTTTCACGCTGTCTGCCTCTAGCGGATCGGCCCCTTCATAGCGGACGTTCTTGAGTAGTTGAGGCACGGGATCGAACACGTGCATCAATTGCGATGCGGGACGATCAGAACGAACAAGGCTGGCCAAAATTCGCATCGCAGCGATCGTGCCATCGCCGGTTGTGGCATGATCGGTCAGGATCATATGGCCGGATTGCTCGCCGCCAATGTTAAACCCGCCCTTTTTCATATGCTCAAGCACATAGCGGTCGCCGACCTTGGTGCGCTCCAGCGTTAGTCCTAACCCTTCCAAATAGCGTTCAAGGCCAAGGTTCGACATAACCGTCGCCACCACACCGCCGCCGGTCAGCTGGCCTTTTTCATGCATGCGGGTTGCGATCAAAGCCATCAGCTGGTCGCCATCGACCGCTTGGCCTTTTTCATCGACAACGATTAGCCGGTCCGCATCGCCATCCAGAGCGATCCCGATATCCGCGCCTTCTTCCACCACTTTGGCTTGCAGCGCGCCAAGCGAAGTTGAACCCACGCCGTCATTGATATTGGTGCCGTTTGGCGAAACGCCCAGAGTGACGACCTCTGCGCCCAATTCCCAGATCGCCGATGGAGCAACTTGATAAGCCGCACCATTCGCGCAGTCGACCACGACTTTCAGCGTGTCAAAGCGCGTTTCATCGGAGACCGATTGCTTGACCGCGTGGATATAGCGTCCGCGCGCATCCTCAATCCGGCGGGCTCGCCCAATTTGCGAGGCATCCACGAGAGCAGGCTGCAATTCGAGCAGCTTTTCAATCTCCAGCTCATCTGTATCAGACAGCTTATACCCGTCTGGGCCAAACAGTTTGATCCCATTATCTTCATAAGGGTTATGGCTGGCCGAAATCATCACGCCCAGATCGGCGCGCATTTCGCGGGTCAGCAAAGCAATGGCAGGGGTGGGAAGCGGGCCAGTCATGATCACATCCATGCCCACGCTGGTAAAGCCAGCAACCAAAGCGCTTTCGATCATATAGCCGGACAGCCGGGTATCCTTGCCGATCACCACGCGGTGGCGATGCTTCCCCCGCATAAAGTGCCCGCCAGCCGCCTGACCAATGCGCAGCGCCATATCCGATGTCATGACTTCCGAATTGGTGCGGCCTCTGATCCCGTCAGTGCCAAAAAACTTGCGCGAATTGCTTGCCGCCATTGTGGCTCTTCCCCAAACAAAGCTGATAAGTACAACGTGTTCTGCAGTGCTTTAAACAGCTTGCGCCATTTGTCACAAAATTTGTCATGGGCCTTTGACGTGGTTATCGTTGTAAGGGAAGGGCGCGGGCCGATTTCTGGAACAAGTTACGGGCGCAAAGAGGTAAATTATCGTGACACAATCGGAAATGTCAGGCGGCTCGGGGACTGCATCGGGCCGGTTTGAACTCGCCGCGATACGCCTGCCGGTGGCTTGGACTTTCGGCGGGCTGATTGCTGGCCTGCTATTGGGAATGGTGCTGGCCGGGTTTGATTTGCCGCAAGAGGCGAAGAAAACCATCGCTTTGCTCGGTTCGCTCTGGCTGCGGGCGCTTCAAATGACGATTATTCCGCTGGTCGCTGCCTTGCTCGTTCTGGGCATCGCGCAAATGGCTGAGGCGGCGCGGGCAGGGGCTGCAGCGCGCAAATTCCTGCTGTTGGTGTTCGGTGTGCTGATTGCGGGCGGATTGTTCACAGCATTGGTCATGCCCAGCCTGCTGGACTGGATACCCATTCCCAAGGACGCAGCGTTTTTCATCGCGGATGGAGAGCAAGAGGCAGGCGAAGTACCCGATATCTTTGCTTTCCTGTCCTCGCTCATCGCGCCCAATATTATTGCCGCCGCGGCAGAGACAGCGATGCTGCCGCTCACCGTGTTCTTTGCGCTATTCGCTGTGGCGGTCACACGCCTGCCAGCCGATCAGTCGCAGCGAATGCTCGGTTTCTTCCATGCGCTGGCGAACACGATGCTGATGATTATCGGCTGGGTGCTTTGGATTGCGCCTTTGGGCGTTTTTGCTTTGGCATTTGGAGTGGGCCTTAAAAGCGGCGGCGGGGCATTTGCAGCGCTGGCGCATTACATTGTGATCGTCTCAGCCATGGGCGCCTTCATTCTGGTGCTCGCTTATGGGATTGGGATGGTTCTGGGCCGCATTGGACCGGTGCGTTTGGCAAAAGCTTTGGTGCCAGCACAAGCGGTGGCAATCTCTACGCAAAGCTCGCTCGCTAGCCTGCCCGCCATGCTGGATAGCGCAAATCGGTTGGGCTTGCGGCAAGAAACCAGCGAGTTCGTCTTGCCTCTCGCCGTAGCGATTTTCCGCGCCACCAGCGTCGCAATGAACATGGCGGTTGCGCTGTATGTAGCGGCGCTTGCGGGCATAGAAGTGCCAATGGCTCTGATGGTGGTCGGGATTTTGGTGGCGGTGGTCATTTCAATTGGCTCTGTCAGCCTGCCCGGTTCGATCAGTTTCGTCGTCTCTATCGGGCCGATTTGCCTGGCGATGGGCGTGCCGGTTGAACCGCTCGCGCTGCTTGTCGCAGTGGAGATGATGCCCGACATTATGCGCACTTTGGCTAATGTGACGATGAATGTTGCGGTGACTTCTGTGGTTGATAGGGGCGCAGGCGAAACACATTCTTCAGCGAGCTAGCACTTGAAACACTTGTTCAGGCAGCCCACCTCGCTAAGGAACGTCCAACAAGATTACCTACACCTCAAATGGAGTTTCCCATGGCTTTTGCATTGATGTCCCTTCCCTACGCTGATGATGCGCTGGAACCCGCCGTTTCGGCCAACACTTTGTCGTTCCACTATGGCAAGCACCATCAGGCTTACATCGACAAAATGAATGCCGCGATTGACGGCACAGCACATGCCGATGCCAGCATGGAAGCGATTGTGGCGGCTGCGCGTGGGAATGATCAAGGCTTATTCAACAATGCCGCGCAAAGCTGGAACCACGGTTTTTATTGGCACTCCATGGCGGCTTCCGAAACCGCGCCATCAGCTGAATTGGCGGCGAAAATCGATGAAGCTTTCGGCTCAATGGATGAATTGAAAGAGCAATTGAAAGCGCGCGGCGCAGGCCATTTTGCCAGCGGCTGGGTCTGGCTCGCTGAAAAAGACGGCAAGCTATCCATCGAAGAAACCCACGATGGCGACACATTGGCAGATAGCGGTTTCAACCCGCTTTTGACCGTCGATGTATGGGAGCACGCGTATTATCTCGACCACCAAAATGCCCGTCCAGCCTACCTGTCGGCGGTGATTGACAATAAGCTGAACTTTGCCTTTGCGTCTGAGAATTTGGCGCGCGGTACCGCTTGGGTTTATTCGTAAACAACATCCAGATTGGGCTTTGAAAGTCCAACAGAGATAAAGCGAGATGAAGGGTAGACCTCGCGAGACCTCGCTTCAAACTCTGAGATCACATAAGGAAAAGCCCGCAAGCGCCTGAGACGTTTGCGGGCTTTTTGCGCCCAGTTTTAACTTGAGAATTCTTGTCTATTTTGCGCTGGAGCGCCCGGCAGAAACTTCGCCAAGCTCATCCAATATCGCTTTATGCGCGGCTCCATCGGTGTTTGAGCGCTGCGGGATTTCCCCGCTTTCGAGCATCGCATTCAAAGTTGCGCGCGCGCGGCCCACACGGCTTTTCACCGTTCCAACAGCGCAGTCGCAAATCTCCGCTGCCTCTTCGTAAGAAAACCCGCCAGCACCAACCAGCAAAAGCGCTTCACGCCGTTCGGTAGGCAAAGTCAGCAATGCGCGGTGCATGTCAGAGAGGTGGATCGGTTCCTCTTGACCGGCTGGTGCGGTCAGGATTTTCTCCGCCACGCCTTCATCATACTCACCGCGAAACCGGTTACGCCGCATATCGGTGAGATAGATATTGCGCAGGATCACAAAGGTCCACGCCCGCATCGATGTGCCCGGTTCAAACCGGTCGCGCGCTGCCCATGCTTTGAGCATCGCTTCTTGCACCAAATCATCGGCCATATCGGGCCGGCCGCACAGACCGCGCGCGAAAGCACGTAGGTGCGGGATAGCATCGGTTAGTTCGCGCTTAAAATCTCCGTCTTCGGCGGCTTTCTGTTTTGTCTGGACCCTCTCCATTCAGCGGTCCTTTTCGTCGAGCTGAGAAAGCAGGTCTTTAAAGCTGTCAGGCAGGGGTTCATCCACCACAGAATCGTAAAGTTGCCGCAGACCATTGGCCCAATCGGGCTCTTGCCCGTCAACGCTTTTCGAGGCTTTATCGCCCATATTCTTAGCGTCGTCTAAAGTGCTCTTTTCCGAGGTCATGGGCGTCAATTGCCTTACTTAGGATGCTGCGAAGTTCGCGTAACGAGCGAAGTCCTACAATAATTTTGGTCCTTTGCTTGGAACGATACTAGGCCTATTTGGTTCCCAATCTGTAGGGTTTTTTGCGTGGGGGTCGAACGAGTGCATCCTTTAGAGGGTAGCAAGAGAACAGTGCGCGTGCGGCTTGCGCGCTTTCTCGCCGCGCGATCGCGCATGCCCTTGATCGTTTTCACCTTGATTGCGGCTGTTACAGTGCTTGGCACTATTGCGATCGAAGACAATGAAAGAGAAAACGAAGAAGCGATGATGCGAGAGGTTTCGCACACCGTCGCCACCGAACTGGATCGCCGCCTTAGCATTCAAACCAGCTTTCTGCGCGCAGGTGCAGCGCTCTTCACGGTTTTGGACGATGTCGATCGGCACAAATTTGCTGTCTTTATTAGCGAGCTGCCGCGCGCCGATAGCGCAAGCGGCGTGCAGGGTATTGGCTGGGCCAAGGTCATCACACCTGATGAAATCCCTTTGTTTGAAAAGGAACTTAGCGCCGAGTTTGGCACGCCAATAACTGTCCGGGGGCAAGGGGAACCAGACGACAACAGAGTCATTCCTGTGACCTATTTGGAGCCAGCAACGACAGGGAATACTAGCACCATCGGGTTTGATCTCAATTCCGAGCCTGAACGCCGCAAAGCGCTGCAACTGGCAGAAAAGACCGCCGAACCCGCAGCTTCTGGCAAATTGAGTAAAGCAAATCGTCCGCCCGGAGAGGGACCGGGCTTTCTAATCTTAATGCCGGTCTACAATACCCAGCTTCCCGGCCAGCCGATCAAGGGTTTTGTCTTCAGCCCGTTCAAGGCGAGTGATGTGCTGGCAGCGGCGATGGCCGCATCAGCCCACCGCGAATTGTTTGTCCGGCTGTATGATGGCGATCCGAAACCGGAAAACTTACTCGCATCGCATGAGGGCGATGGTGATCCAGATAGTGCCGTACAAGAACAGATCGAATTCGCCAATCACACTTTGACCATCGAAGTGCAATCTGCGCGGGGGTGGTCGCTTTCCTATCTGGCGCTGGAAACGCTGATTTTCGGACTAGCCGTGGCCGCTTTGCTTGCGGCGCTTGTCCGTATCCTTACCGAACAAGCGATTACCGATCAGGCCTCCTTTGACCGGCTAAAAGAGCAGAACTCTATTCGAGAAACGCTCACCCGAGAGCTCAATCATCGGGTGAAAAACACGCTTTCCAACGTGCTGTCGATTATCGCGTTGACGCGGCGTAGGAGTGAGAATCTCGACAGTTTTGCCAGCTCATTAGAAGGGCGCGTGCGGGCATTGTCGGCCACCCATGATTTGCTCACAAAGACTGAATGGAGCGAAACCCCCTTACGCGATGTTCTGATGACCGAAATGGGGCCGCTCGGCAGTATTGAGGACGGTGTTCTGGAGCTTGACGGCCCGGATATTCTGCTTGCTCCCAATGATGCGCTTTCAATGGGGCTTGCCGTTCATGAGCTGGCAACGAATGCGTCCAAATATGGCGCATTGAGCGTACCGGATGGTAAAGTGATAGTGACATGGCGAATGCAAAGCGAAGATTTTGCGATTGTCGAATGGCGCGAAGAGGGTGGACCGGCCGTCGCGGACACTCGTAAGCGCGGATTTGGCACGGAGCTGATCGAAAAGATCGTCGCGCATGAGCTGAAACATCCGGTGGATTTGGAATTTAATCCGGGCGGTGTTCGCTGCGTTTTGCGTATCCCAGTCCGGAACCTTTCCAAATTTGAAATGCGAAAGGAGCCAGCGGCGCCTTAAAGCTCAGTCCAGCGGCCTGCTCGATTGAAAGAATAGCGCCTGGCTAATGGCGGCGCGAACGGTCTGCTCCTGAAATGGCTTTGTGACCAAATAGGTCGGTTCAGGCCGGTTTCCGGTCAGCAAACGCTCGGGATACGCCGTTATGAAGATAACGGGCACGCTATCCATTGCCAGAATGTCATCCACCGCATCGAGGCCGGAAGATCCATCAGCCAACTGAATGTCAGCGAGCACTAAGCCGGGCGTTTTTTGCGCGACCATTTCTTGTGCCTGCGTTCGGGTCGCAGCTGTGCCGCTTATCTGGTGCCCCAAGCCAGACACAAGGTCCTCTAACTGCATCGAGATTAGCGGTTCGTCTTCGATAATCAGTACATCGGTTGCCGATTCCTGATCGATTTCGGTTACAGCATCTTTGACCAAGGTGTTCACTTTATCTGGTAAAACCCCAAGGATTTCAGCAGCCTGATCCGTATTAAATCCTTCGAGCGTGGTCAGCAAAAGCGCTTGACGATTAAGCGGTGTGATCGCGGTGAGCCGTTCGCTTGCTGCTGCCTCGTGGACAGAATCTGCGCGCGATTCCACATTATCAAGCGATGGATCGCGTGTACGGCTCCAAACCTGTGTGAAGACGCGGTAAAGACCGGTTCGGCCCGTCTCGAGCGTAGCTTTCAGCCCGTCATCGGCGATTGCGGCCTGCAATGCAGCTCGAACAAATGCGTCGCCGCTTTTCTGTGAGCCGGTCAGTGCGCGCGCATAGCGCCGCAAATAAGGAAGGTTGGCTTCCACCCGAGTACTTAAAGACATAGCATTTTCCGCCCGTTTGGTCGCGAACCGCGCATTATGTTTCTATATCGGCGCGCCTGGCGCTCAAACAAGGCCTAAATCGGCAATATTGCTTAAGACTCGCCTAAAGCGTGCTGAAATCCGAAATTGGCCTGCCGATTGACTTGGCCGAGCCTGGGATTGAACGAAATTTAAAAAAACCAACTTTTCTGTGATTTTTGCGGGAACCACTTTTTCGCCCGTGCATTATAATATTGTCACCGCCGAGACCCCCCTCCCGTCCAAGCGGTTGGTGACATGATCCCGAAGGCCTCTGTTCCCACCGAGCAGAGGCCTTTTTTTTCGCCTTCGATGCGCAGAGTATCACAGCTGCTCTAAAGCGCTTTTTCGTAGATCATATATTCGCGATTGATTTTGGAATTGATCATATCGGCAATCGCGATCATCCCTTGATTATCGTCCAATATCCAGCCGATTTCGCCGCGTTTGGACTGATAGTTGTGATGCGCTTGCTCGCGGATTTGAGTGACCATCATAAAAGCAAGCTGGCTCGCCATGCGCGAATTGTGCAGCTCTTTCTTCACACCCATTAGCGGCACCCGCATGCCTGAACCCACGGGTTTGTGGAGCCATTTGAGCATGTGGAACCAGCCAAAGGGAAAGAGTTTGCCGCCAGTCTTCGCCAGAACGCTATTGATGTCCGGAAATGTCAGCATAAAGGCCATTGGCTCCCCATCGACCTCAGCAATCATATTCAGCGGTTCAAAAATGATCGGACGCAATTTTTTGCCCACATAGGCGATTTCATCGGCGGTCAGCGGGACAAAGCCCCAATTGTCGGACCATGCATCGTTAAGGATAGAGAGGATAGTCGCGGCATCTTCATCCCAGCGTGATTTATCGACCTGACGTACCGTGATCCGGTCGTTCCTCTCCCCCGATTGGACGATCCGCTGCGTGAGCTTGGGAAACTCTTTAGTCACATCAAGGTCATAGGTCAGCAGCTTCTTTGCTTCGCTATAGCCCGCGCCCTCGATCCACCCTTGATACTCGCTGGGGTGGTGCCCCATCATGATCATCGGCGCGTGGTCTTGGCCCCTAACAAGAAGCCCGGGCTCTTCCCAAATCGATAGGGATATAGGGCCAAGGCTGCGGGTCATGCCTTGTTCGCGCAGCCAGTTTTCCGCCGCTTCCAAGAGCGCAGCGCCTACTTCCTTATCCTCTGCATCGAAATAGCCGAAATTGCCTGTGCCGGGGCCAAAGCCCTGCTCAGCGGGCATAGTCAGCGCAAGCTCATCGATATGCGCAGCAATGCGGCCTACAGGTTTACCGCTGCGCGATGCGATAAACAATTGCGCTTTCGCATGGCCGAAAAAGGGGTTCTTACCGGGATCAACCAGTTCCAGCTGTTCGGCGCGCAATTGCGGCACGCTATGCGGCAAACGCGCAGCAAATTCGCGGCCCAGATCAACAAAGCGCGCGCGCCCGTGTTTTCCCGAAACAGCCTCTACGGTGACAATGCTGCTGCCCATTTGCATCCCTTTGCCAAATTCGCCGTATCTCTGGCGAGATTGGCGGCGTTAAGTCAAGCAAGCGCTTCGATCACTCTGAGCAGAACTCACCATTTGTCCTAGGGCACACTTTTGCGGTAAAGGCGGCGCAATGTCTGAATTGATCAACTCTGCTGAACCTATCGCCGGTACTGCTGCGCCAGCTCATCGCGTGCAATTTATGCACAATGATGACAAAGCGATGCTGCGCGCTGGACGCGAATTGACCCGCGATTTGGGCACGGCAAAGGGGCGCTATTACTGGCCCGATATGCTGATTTCAGCTGGCGTAGGCTATGCCGGGATAGCGGGCGCAATCTTCGCCAATAGTTTGGGTCTTGCGATAGTGTCGGGCGTGATCGCGTCGCTGGCGCTGTACCGCGCGTTGATGTTCATCCACGAGCTGACCCATATTCACCGCGATGCTTTGCCGGGATTTCGTAACGCATGGACGATGATTATCGGCATTCCGCTGCTCACCCCCAGCTTTATGTACGAAGGGGTGCACACGCTGCATCACAAGCGCACGCAATATGGCACAGCGGATGACCCCGAATATCTGCCGCTGGCCTTAATGAAGCCGTGGAGCCTGCCGCTGTTTGTGATCGTGGCGCTCCTTGCGCCGGTTGCTCTGCTGTTTCGGTTTGCAGTGCTTGTGCCAATGGGCGCGATCATCCCGCCCATTCGCAAAGCTTTGTGGGAGCGGGCCTCTTCGCTGTCGATCAATCCCGATTTCCGCCGCAAACCGCCAGAAGGCGCGTTTCGCACCCGCGTCTTATGGATGGAGACGGCTGGCTTTGTCTGGGCGTGGGTGGTGCTAGCATCGACCCAAGTGATCGGCTGGCAGCC
>CAZAIG010000002.1:40207-51225 GCA_964485135.1 uncultured Porphyrobacter sp.
GGCTGAGACGCAGTTAGGCGCGTTCAAACATCTAATCCAGAAACAGGATCATCGCGCAGCGGCGTTCGCGCGGCATCCCAAACTCCACCGCCGCTTCCAGCGATTCGGCCAGATGCTCTCGCCCTTCGAAATTCTCCACCTCAACGAAGCCGTGCCTCGCATAGAAGGGGGCGTTCCAAGGGATATCTCGATAGGTGTTGAGCGTGATTGCGCGCAGGCCGCTATTGCGTGCGTCAATTGCCAGTGCTCGCAATAAAGTCGCTCCGATGCCGCCTTGCTGGTGCTTGCGCATAACGCTCAACTCATGGAGGTGCAGCTCGCGTCCAACTCTGCCGGCGGCGGCGAACCCGATAACATTCTGGCGTGATGTTGCAGACAGGCAGTGCCCTTTGGCGATCAGCTTGCGATAATGTTCGGCTGTCCCAGAAGGCGGTACCCGAATGCCTTGAAGTGAGGGTTCTTCTTTCAGCAGAGTGGCTGCGTCCTCTTCAACCATATGAAATGCGGCAGCATCCTCGGGCTGGGCCAGCCGGATCGAAAATTCACTCATTCCTCGGTCCGGATAAGGACAGTCTCGCCGATTAGGATGAACAGGAAAAATGGCGCCCATGCGGCCAGAAATGGCGGATAGCCGCCGAAATTGCCCATAGCGAGCGCGGCATTATCAACCACGAAATAGGCAAAGCCCAGCGCCATGCCGATGATTGCGCGCACCAGCAATTGCCCGGACCGCGCAAGGCCAAACGCCGCGACCGCACCCAGCAAGGGCATCAGAAACGCCGACAGAGGTCCGGATAATTTGTGCCACCATTTCGCGCGCATTTCTGCCGTTCGCCTGCCGACGGCTTCGTGCGCTTGGATTGATTGATAAAGCTGAGCAAAGGTCAGTGCATCCGGATCAACCGATTGCAGATCGATCTGATCGGGCGTCAGCTGCTCGCCAACGACAAGCGATTTCAGCTCTTCTGAATCGGCTTTGCCCACATCAAAGCTAACCGGGTCTTTCAGCCGCCATCCCGGCGCCGCATAGGTCGCCTCTGACGCGCGCACTTGTTCTTGGATCATGCCGGTTTTTCCGCGATTGTACCAAGAGACATCTTTCATCACTATAGTCTTGCCCGACCCGGTCACGGTCATGGCCGATAGAATATCCTCGCCATCGGTGAGATAGACATTCGCGCGCACGCCTGATGTGGGTGGAATCGAGCCATATTCGCTCGCCTCCCATGCCTTTAGCGTGGCATTGGCGCGGGTGAGGATGCGCTCGTTAAAAGCAAAGCTGGCCACCGCAACAAACCCTGCTGTCAAGAGCAGTGGGGCAAGCACTTGGTGCGCGGAAAGACCGGCGGCCTTCATCGCGACGACCTCGGAGTTCTGGTTGAGCGTGACGAGTGTAATAAGCGTTGCGAGCAAGACCGAGTAGGGCAGGAACCGCGATATCAGCTGCGGTAGTCGTAGGCCCGCATAGGTCAGGATTTCGCTTTGGCCATTGCCCTCTACTGCCAGAATTTTGCCGCTGGTTGAAAGCAGGTCGAGCATCATCAGCACAAGCACCAGCATAACCAGAACGGCGAGAATGCGCATGACGAACATCTTTGCGAGATAGATCGTCAGCGTGCTGGAAGGGAAAAAGTCAAATGACATGTGCGTCTATGTGGCTCTCTATTCCGCTGGCGCTGCTTCGAGTGCTTCGGTCATGGCGGGCCGTTTGCGCTTGAAAAGCTTGCCGAGGCGTTTTGAAATCTTGGCAAAGCCGCTTTCCAATGCGCCAATCGCTTGACCGCCCGGAACGTAAGCGACGCGGTAATACATCCATAGGATCAGCGCAGCGAAAATCACGAAAGGGCCCCAAAGCGCGATGATCGGATCAACCCGGCCTAGTGCGGCGATATCTTCGGCTGACTGGTTTATCTTGTGATAGGACACCACCAATATGATCGACACGAACACGCCCAATGCGCTGGTCGACCTCTTTGGCGGAATGGCGAGCGCAAGGGCGAGCAGCGGCATCAGCAGCATCATAACGACTTCGACCAATCGGAAGTTGAAGCTGGCCTGCGAGGCATCGCGTTTGGCCTCGGTCTGGCTATCACTCCAACCGATCTTGAGCAGTTCGGGCAGGATATATTCGCGTTCGGCATCGCCGCGCTCTCTGAATGCTTCAATGCGCGGCAAGTCGATCGGTAGATCATGTCGGCTAAAGCTAAGAACGCGCGGGGTTTTGCTGCCCGTGTCTTGGACGATTGTGCCATCAGATAGCCGCAGAATGATTGTGTCGGGACTGTCGGATGTAGCGAGGAAGGATCCTTCGCGCGCAGAGATCGACAGCACTTGACCTTTGGCATTGGAAACGCGGGCGAAAATCCCCATCAAGCGCCGGCCTTCATCCTCGCTTTCCTCAATCCGCAAAGCCATTCGGTCTTGCAGTGTGGTAAACTCACCCACTTTGATCGATGCGCCCAAAGCGCCCGACCGCAGCTCATATTCCATCTGCTCGTAATAATAGCGGCTGAGCGGCTGGACGTAGAAAACCAGCGCGACATTGATCGCGACGAGGATCAGCGTGATCGCATAGGGCACGCGTAGCAAACGGTTGTAACTCATGCCGACTGCGCGCAGCACATCCAATTCGCTTGTCGTGGCAAGCTTACGAAAAGCGAGCAGAATGCCCAGCAGCAATCCCAAGGGGATCGCAAGGCTGGCATATTCCGGGATCAATGCGCCCAGCATCTTGAAAACGACCGCAATCGGCCCGCCTTCAACCGCGACAAAGTCGAACAGCCGCAGCATTTTATCGAGCAAGAGCAGGGATGCCGCCAGCGCAAACACACCCAGCATCGGCACGACAACGAGCCGAAAGATGTATCTATCAATGCTGGGAATGAAGTTGAACACTGTGACGTCGCTGCACCGCTAAATGGCTGTAGCTGCCTCTCCTAGCGAGAAAATTTGAACCGGTCATCCTTTGATGCACCGCTTGCCCACTATGTGCTTAGCTGGGACCTTGTCTAAGTTATTCTTTTTCCAGCGTGCATTGCAGCGGATGCTGGTTTTGCTTGGCGTAATCCATCACTTGATTGACCTTGGTTTCAGCCACTTCATAGGGAAACACGCCGCAGATGCCGACACCCTTTTGGTGCACATGCAGCATGACACGAGTGGCGGCTTCCAAATCCATCCCGAAAAAGCGTTTGAGCACCATGACCACAAACTCCATTGGAGTGTAGTCATCGTTGAGCAGCAACACTTTATACATGCTGGGCTTTTTGGGTTTAGCCTTTGTCTTGGTCGCAATGCCGACTTCACTATCGCTATCGGCGTCATCATCTGATCCGCTGGCCATCGAAATGGTCAAAGGCGTTTCGCAGCCGTGCATGGGGCTCGCCAATGGGTTGGCTTCAAGCGAGAGAGTGTGGGGATTGCGCATAATCTACAGCGCCATATCGTAAGCCTGCGCGAAACCGCAAGATAGCACTTGTGAGAATTTGATCCGCGTTCGCGGGAATTTGGACCAGAAATACGAAAGGCCGGACAGGGTTTTGCCCCATCCGGCCATAATCGCGTGTATCGTATCCGAGCGCCAAGGCGCCGGTCAGAAGGGCTTAAGCCGCTTTCTTGATACGCTCAGCAGCAACGCTCACGCGGCTGGAGATAGGCGCGAACGCGTCGTTATAGATTTTCAGCCAGCTTTCCGTGCTTTTCGAACCAAATGAGATTGCAGCGTCGAGATTGCGGCGCGCCAGTTCACCTTGCAGTTGAACCAGTTCAGTAGGCGATTTCACGCCAGCCATTTTCTTCACGTCGCCGGTAACGGTTTCAAGAACGGTTTTGCCGGTGGCAATGTTCTCGCGGCTCATTTCTTGAGCGCCTGCGAAGAGGATCTTGCCCGATTCAACTACGGCTTCGATGTTGCCTTTGTTGAATTCGTTCACTTCACCAGCGAACTCACCCGCTTTTGCGGCAGCGGTTTTCACACGGGTCTGTGCGTCAGCTGCCATGGATTTGGCGGTGTCGGTGATGTTTGTGTCTTTAGCTTTAGCCATGATCGTGTCCTTAAGTTTCTTAGCGGGCTTTGCGGCAGCCGCTGATTTCTTTGATTTTTTCGTGGTTGTCTTCTTCGGTGATTTTATTTTGGCCTTTTTGGCCACTGCTTTTTTCGCAGCAGGCTTTGTCGCCGCTACTTTTTTCGCAGTTTTCTTAGCAGGCTTTTTGGCCACTTTTTTCGCGGCTTTCTTAGGAGCGTCAGCTTTTGGAGCGACTTCTGCGTTTGCCGCTGCTTCGGCATAGGCTTTCTCAGCCGCTGCATCGATTTTGCTCGCTGCGTCTGTCGCAGCGTTAGAATTGGTAGCCATGATTTCCTCGCTTCATGTTGCAGTGCACAAAATAGCGTTTGCAGCTGCGAAGTCAAGGATTTTTTTGTGCACTGCACAAAATATAGAAATATCGCTTTCTATCAATAAGTTAGCGCGTTTTCACATAGCGACCGGGGGCATCTTCAATCACTGTGTCTCCGCGCCCACCGGGCTTTCTTTTCCCTTTTACAGTCACGCGGATATCGCTTTGCGTCACAAGCCATTCCAGCCAATACGGCCACCAACTGCCCGGATGCTCATTTGCCCCTTCGATAAAGTCGGTGAGCGACGCGGCATTGCTGTCACCCAGCCAATATTGATATTTGCCCGCAGCGGGCGGGTTCACAACGCCGGCAATATGGCCGGAGCCCGCCAGCATGAAATTGACCGGTCCTTTGAAGTGCTGGGTTGCCTGCCACACGCTTTCCGCAGGGGCAATGTGATCTTCCTTGCCTGCTTGAATGAAAGTTGGAGTCTCGATTTTGGTTAGGTCAATAGGCGTACCATCGGCCTCCAATGCATCGGGCTGCACAAGTTTATTGTCACGGTAAAGGTCGCGCAGATAGGCGCGGTGCCATTTAGACGGTAGATTGGTGACATCGCCGTTCCAATGAAGCAGGTCGAACGCCGGATAATCTTCGCCGAGCAGGTAATTGTTGACGACGTAGTTCCAGATCAGGTCTTTCCCGCGAAGAGAGTTGAATGTGGCCGCCAAATATCGCCCATCGAGATATCCGTCGCCGGATACCTGATCGATCAGGTTAAGGTGCCCTTCCTTGATAAAGGTTTTGAGTTCGCCGCTGCGCTCAAAATCGACCTGGGCGGTGAAGAATGTCGCGCTTTTGACCTTATCCGCTTCACCGCGCCGCGCCAGCACAGCAAGGCTGGCGGCCAATGTGGTGCCCGCCACGCAGTATCCAATCGCATGGACATGGGGCACGCTCAGGCGCCCCCGAATATGATCAATCACCTCGATCTGGCTGCGAATGTAGTCGTCCCAAACAACATCTTTCATGGTCTTGTCAGCGGACTTCCAGCTGACGACAAATACGCTGATCCCTTGATCAACAGCCCATTTGATGAAGCTCTTCTTCTCCGTCAGGTCGAGAATATAGAACCGGTTGATCCATGGCGGGAAAATGACAAGCGGCACTTCCAGCACATCCTTTGTCGACGGCGTGTATTGAATCAGCTGATAAAGCGGTGTCTCATGAACGACCTTGCCCGGTGTGGCTGCCAAATTCTCGCCCAGCGTGAAAGCATTGGGATCAGTATGAGTTAGCTGTCCGCGCTGCAAATCGGTAATCAGGTGCTTTAGGCCTCGCACCAAGTTCTGACCCTTAGTCTCCATCGTTCGTTCAATCACAACTGGATTGGTGGCGAGGAAATTGTCGGGGCTCACCGCATCGAGCAGGGATTGTGCGGCGAATTGGAGCTGCTGCTTCTTCTCTTTGTCGAGGCCATCTGCGTTTTTAACCGTAGCCTTCACATATTCTGCCAGCATCAAATAGGTCTGATGGATAAGCGCAAAGCCAGGATGATTTTGCCAAGCTTCGTCGGCAAACCGGCGATCTTTGCGCGGTAGCTGGGAAGCCATCGCATCAATCCCGCTATTGCCCGGCATCATCTGCGCAAATACGCTTTGCCATATCTCAGATGTATCTTGGGCTAGCTTCATACCCATTTCTTGGGCCGACTGCGGCATTTGCCCCTTGGCAGCTTTCGAGAGACTTTGGGAGAAGAGCATCAACTTAGCAGGATCGAATGCGCCCGCTTTTGACCCGGCTTCTTGAGCCTGCTCTTGAAGAAACGAAAACCAAAGTGTCTGCAACTGCGCGGCTGAGGCTGACCACTCAGCCATTTCGCCTGGGTCTAACGAGGCAGCCAAGCCCGTGCCGCTCTCTGCTACTTCGCCGTTAAACAGGGCAAGCATGTCGCGCATCGTGTCGCCCTGCATATCGAAAAATGCGCTGAGTGGGTCTTTTGGTTCGTCTGCCATTCTGGTCTGTTCTTCCGCTTATCCAATTGCTGCGGAAAGAGAGCGCTTGGTGAAACCTGAGCGAATCTGTCTTTCCACATCGGCACTTGATAGCTTAGGTATAGCAGCAATAGGGCATCGCAAAGCAGTTTAGTCGGTGCCTGCAAACACGGCCGGGGTATGGTCCAGCCAGAATTAAAGAGTCAGATAGCAGCAATATGAACGAAGAATTTTACCGGATGAAGCGCCTGCCGCCCTACGTCATCGCTGAGGTGAACGGGCTTCGTCATGCTGCGCGACAGGCTGGCGAAGATATTATCGACCTTGGCATGGGCAATCCGGATCAACCCCCACCCTCGCATGTGATCGAGAAATTGTGCGAAGTGGCGCAAAAGCCGGACGCGCATGGATATTCGCAATCAAAAGGCATTCCTGGACTTCGGCGCGCTCAGGCCAATTATTATGATCGCCGTTTTGGTGTGGACATCGATCCTGAAACTGAAGTCGTGGTGACAATGGGATCGAAAGAAGGGCTTGCCAGCCTTGCCAATGCGATCACTGCACCGGGTGATGTAGTGCTCGCGCCCAATCCATCCTATCCGATCCACACATTCGGCTTCATCATTGCAGGCGCCACGATCCGCGCTGTGCCGACGACTCCGAACGAGGAATATTGGAGCGCGCTGGAAAGCGCGATGAATTTTACCGTGCCGCGGCCCAGCGTGCTGGTGGTGAACTATCCGTCCAACCCGACAGCTGAAGTCGTGGATCTGGCATTTTATGAGCGTCTGGTTGAGTGGGCTAAGGCGAACAAAGTCTGGGTCCTTTCCGACCTAGCCTATTCCGAGCTGTATTTTGATGGCAATCCAACGCCTTCGATCATGCAGGTTAAGGGTGCGAAGGATATCGCGATTGAGTTCACCAGCATGAGCAAAACCTACTCGATGGCCGGTTGGAGGATGGGGTTTGCGGTTGGCAACAAACAGCTGATCGCGGCGATGTCGCGGGTCAAATCCTATCTCGACTATGGTGCATTCACGCCAATCCAAGCAGCGGCTTGTGCTGCGCTGAACGGCCCGCAAGATGTTGTGGCAGACAATCGCGAACGCTATCACAAGCGGCGCGATGTGATGGTTGAGGCTTTTGGGCGTGCGGGATGGGATATTCCCGCGCCCGCCGCATCCATGTTTGCTTGGGCGCCTTTGCCTCCAGCACTTAAGGACATGGGTTCATTAGAGTTTTCCAAGCAATTGCTGACAGAAGCCAAAGTCGCTGTTGCGCCGGGCGTTGGCTATGGCGAAGAGGGTGAAGGTTTCGTGCGTATTGCAATGGTCGAAAATGAACAAAGGCTGCGTCAAGCTGCACGGAATGTTAAGCGGTACTTGTCCTCACTGGGGGTCAATTCTTCTGCAGCCTAGAATTATTTGTAAGTCTATTCAGGAACCGATTGCCCAATTGGCAGTACTGTGCATGTTACACTAATTTATATCTGAATCAGCATTTCGGATACTCACTGAAAAAGAGCGGGGGCAAGCATTTGGCGCGACATGCGCGGATTTTGACCGACAGGCAGCGATCTGTGATGGAGCGAATAGACCGCCGCGTCCCCATTAAGGTCATGGCGCAGGAACTTGGTATTTCGGAAACGCGCGTCAATCAGCACATCCGCGCTCTGAAAGACATTTATGGAACCGAAAGCCTGAATGAGCTGGTCGAAGTCTATAGGCGAGACAGGAATGGCGATGCGCCTGATGGTGCTTCAAATAAGCCTCAGTTAGCGCGAGCGAAAAATATCTGGGCTGAACCCATTGTAGAGCGCGCTGCGCCAGAGTCTTTGGTGCCGGTTAGTTTGGACTCGCAGGCGTCTTTGCCAGATTGGACAGGGCATCCAGATGGAGGTGATAGCGCTGCGGACGCCTATCCTATAGCTGGGTTTCTGGATGGTCCCGAAGGCTTTTCCACGCGGTGCGGTGTGATGGCCTCAGTCTTTTCTTTGCTTTTGACCTCCATTTTGATCTCTGCAGTGGCAGGCCGGCTGATCGGTAGCGCCGTCAATTAGGGTTTGCAGCAAGCCTCATGCGCAGCGCCCTCATCTTACTCTAAATCGGATTGTTTGGATCTGGACTTCGATCCCGCACTCAGCCTGCGGTTAAAATCTCGAAATAGTAAGTAAAAACTCTATTATTATTTAAATAGTGCAATAAAAAATTAGGAACTATTTGCCTTTTGGATAGTAAATAGTCTTGAGTATATCACTCTAGGGGCAATCGAAATATGAAGTATGGCATTCAAGACTTGGCGCATAGCTCCAGAGGCATTTCGTGATTACCGCGGCCCGACACAAGCAATGGCTTGATGGCGAAGAATTGATCCCGCGATTTCGCGAGGTTGGTGAAGTCACGCTTGACTTGTTCCACCGTGACGGCCGGGTTGATGATCATTGGCTCAGCCTGTTTCCGCGCGAGTTCGAGTTGTTCTGGCGGCTCGCACAACAGCCGGGCAAGCTGGTTACCAAACAAGAATTGCTCAAAGATGTTTGGAGGCTGGACCATGAGCCGGGAACCAATAGGGTAGCGGTTCATGTGGCCCGCCTGCGAGCAAAGCTTGAGCCGTTCAACGTCGCTGGAATACTAGCGACGCATCATGAAGGCGGATATTATCTGGACGTTCCCTCCGAGCCCAGTTTCTTTCGCTTTGAATCTGAGGATTGATCTGGACAGCTGTGACCCATTGCGGCACCGTCTCCGCAATAATTCGAGGGAACACTGCTATGAGCCAGAACGCTAGCCAACGCGTCTCCATTGAGTTGGGAGACAATGGGGTCGCCCAAGTTCGTCTGACACGCGGCGACAAGATGAATGCGCTCGACCCAGAGATGTTTGAGCAAATTATCGCGGCTGGTCATGCGCTGCATAATATGGACGGACTGCGCGTAGTGGTCTTGTCGGGAGAGGGGCGCGCTTTTTGCGCTGGTCTCGACCTTTCCAATTTCGCTCGGACACCGGACCCTGATGAACCCGCTTTAACCGATCGCACCCACGGCAATGCCAATCGGCCGCAGCAAGCCGCAATGCTGTGGCGCAAATTGGAAGTTCCAGTCATTGCTGCTGTTCACGGTGTATGCTTTGGCGGCGGTTTGCAGATCGCGAGTGGCGCAGACATCCGGATCGTTCATCCCGAGACGCGCATGGCGATAATGGAGCTCAAATGGGGGTTAGTGCCCGATATGGGCGGCTATGCCCTGTGGCGCGGATTGATCCGTGATGATGTGATGCGCGAGCTGGTTTACACCAACCGCGAATTCAATGGGGCAGAGGCGAAAGAACTGGGCCTCGCCACTTATCTCGATGATGACCCGGTGGCGCGCGCCACCGCGATTGCTGAGGAGATTGCCAATCGCAATCCGCACGCCATCCGAGCGGCCAAGCGTTTGCAGCATGGTATGCTAGAGCGCGACACTGATACAATCCTCATGGATGAGAGCATCGAGCAACAAGCCATCATGCGCACCAAAAATCAGATAGAAGCTGTGATGGCCGGAATGGAAAAGCGGGCGCCCAACTTTACCGACGTGGCTTAATCAAACGGACCGCTTGCTAACCGAAAATCGCGACGCATTGCAGGCCGTCGAGCACTTGGCGGCCGTCTGTATCCCACATTCTAAGACGCTCGGATGAATAGCCGCGATCAGCGTGCTGGCTGGCGTTCTCAGCCAAATACCAGCCATCGCGGGACTGCGGCTCTGGCTCCAAAACGTTAAACGACCAATTGATTGAGCTGATGGGCCCCATGCGCTGCATGATCCGCATTGCGCCGGGCGGCATTACATCGCCCATCAGCACGAGCTGGCTAATCGGATCGAGATCATGATCCTCGGTCAATCTTGCCCAGCGCCGGATAGCCGCGCCGTGATCTTCGCCGTGAGACTGACCGTGGCGGATATCGAAATTGTTCTGGATGAAAGCGGGTGCTTGCCCTTTCATAGCCTCTGCCAACGTCTCTGGCTCTCCGGGCACATTGACCGGCGGATCGGCTGGGCGCTGCGCATTCGCATCCCTCTCTGTGCCGAACAACCAGAACGCGGTAAGCGCGAGCCCGCCTCCGCTATAAACCTCGCTGCGCAATTGGGTGACATTGCGCCCTTGGCGAACAATCGAAGCGGATAGTTCGATATCGGCCCCGACTGGCGCAACAAAGCCAATCTGAGCGGAGCGAAGCGGCGGAAGATCGGCAAACTTCCTCAACGCATGCGTATAGGCAAGCAAGGCCGATGCGCCCCCATACATAGTGCGGCCCTGCATCCAATCAGAAGCGGCAGATAACGATACGGGTCCATCATTGCCGGTGATCGGCTCAAGCAATTGTGCGATACTCATAAGGCGCTTTACTAACGAAACATGATATCAGGTCCAGAGTGACCTAACGGAAAGCAAAAAAGTCCGATTGCCATTGCGCCAAGGAAACGCTAGTGGCGCTGCTTCCGGCCCTTAGCGGGGCCATCCGGCCCGATGGCGGAGTGGTGACGCAGCGGATTGCAAATCCGTGTACGCCGGTTCGATTCCGGCTCGGGCCTCCATACTTTCAGATGCTATGCCCGAAACTGGTTTCACTTCGCGGCGAAGGTCATGCAGGCTGGATATGGGCCGCTTTAGCTCAGGTGGTAGAGCACATCATTCGTAATGATGGGG
>CAZAIG010000003.1:0-21241 GCA_964485135.1 uncultured Porphyrobacter sp.
CAAGCGCCTGAACCGGAAGTTTCAGCGCCAGAGCCGCGCACCAATGATTTCGTCCAGTCTGAGTTTGACCGAAGGCCCGGGAAGGACGATCTTGGAAACAGCGCGTCTGCTGATGCGCAAGACGGTTTTGATGACGTCTCCCAGTTCGAATATGAACCCCCGTTCCGCCCGCGCCGCAACCCGCTTAAAATGTGGACGGCAGCAGCGATTGCCTTTGCCGTGCTGGCGCTCGGCACAGTGGCTGCGGTCAGCTATTACGGTGTGCCTTCTTGGCTCCCGATCCAGCAGCCCACCTGGGCTGTCGCCAAGCCGGAGCTTGAGCTGGATTTTCCGCCTGATCAGATAGATCGCCGCACTTTGCCCAATGGCACCGAATATTTCGGCGTTAGCGGTACAGTGACCAATACGGGCCGCGAAACCGCCGATGTTCCCTCGATCCTGATTGTGCTCTCTGACGAGCGCGACAAGCCCGTCTTCGACTGGGAAATCGTTCCACCAAAGGCGCAGCTTGCCCCGGGCGAAAGCATCGCCATTACCGAGGCGACAACAGATGTTCCGCGCTCTGCCAAGTTTGCTGACATTGGCTGGAAGCAGAACTAAATTGCGGCTTTAGCCCCGCTTGAAAGCACTGCGTTGCGGCGCAATGCGTGCCCTTAACGCACTCACTTTCGCAAAGCGCTTGCGGCGCGCGGTCCCCCTTGCTAGAGGCGCGCTCCTACCTCAGGGATTGGCACGATCCTTGGCAGACTGTGTGCGGTCGTGGCGGAATTGGTAGACGCGCAACGTTGAGGTCGTTGTGGGCTAACGCCCGTGGAAGTTCGAGTCTTCTCGACCGCACCAAACAGTCGGTTTTCTGAGCTTCTGATTGAGAATTCTCAGCCCTCCTTTCCGGAAGCTCGCCATGGCTTGCAAACGCTGAAAGCCACCTCGCCTACTCATGCCAACCAGTTTTCCAGCATGGTGTCGATTGCTGCAACATCATCCCCGTACAGAGCCAAATCAGCGGCGCTCTCTATATCAGCATCGGACAAGCCGCCGCGTTTGCCCAGCGTGCGCATTTTGCAGGTAATCTCTGCCTCGCTATCCGGGCCGCCTGGATCAGCAAGTATATCGGCCTCACTTGTACCTTTGAATTGCACCTCTGCCATCCGCCAGCCTTCATGGCTTGAGGCGAGCGCACTTGCGTTTTCGGTCATCGCGGCAAAGACGCCGTGTTCCCCTTCCAAAATACCCTCAGGGCCAGTCGCACCAAAATGCACATGCATTGCCGCATCGCGGCCGGTGCGAACAGCATGATAGATTTGCCATTGACGGGTAAGCAGAGTGTTGTCTTCTGCCTTGTCTGCTGAATACCGCAGCCCGCCCGCGACCGAGCCTGCATTGCCCAGCCCATTGCGATATTCCACTTCGGCAAAGCCAATCAGCGATCCAAAGGCGGCGGCGGCGCCAAACACGCCAGCGGTGGCAGAGGCGTACCAATGGGTGTGGTGATGCGCATCCAGCGCGGCGCCAATAGCAATCATGGCCTCATAACCGCGCACGCTCGCATCAAGCCGTGCGTCCATGGAGGCGCTGCCCATGCTCATCGCGGCAGGCCAGATGACTGGGCCGGGGTTAAGGTTGGCGGCGCGGTGCACATCCTCCAGCCCTAGCGCATTGCCAGCATAGGTGGCGCGCTCCCACCCTTGGCGAGAAATCAACCCGCCCAAGTGCCCCGCTTCAGTGTCTCTGGCCCCGGCGACGCAGGCCAGCCAATCAAGCAGATGCAGCCGGGCGCGTTTTCTTTCAGCTTCGCCGATGGGCCGAGCGATTGTCTGCGCCAATACCGCCAGCAAAGTGTCTGCCATCAGTCCGTTCCGCACAATTTTGGCGTAGCGCCGGGCACGAATTGTTCACCCGCAAAGCGGATGGGTGAGGCAATGTGATGCGCGCCGTTTTTATCCTTAACCAGCAGGCCGCGCTCTGCGACATGCGGCTCATCAAAAGCCTCACGAAAATCGAGCACGGGCGAGAATGCGACATCTTTATCGGCGAACCATTGGGTCCACTCCTTGCGGGTTTTGGCCGCGAATGTATCGCGCAGGAAAGCAATTAGCTCCCCCTGCTCGCCCGCCTCGCGCTCAGCATGGGGGATCAGATCCTCGCGCCCCAATGCAGTGAGCAGATTGCGCGCAAACTTCATCTCGCGGCCCCCCAATGCGACATGCCGCCCGTCTTTAGTGGTGTAGATTTGGTAGAATCCTGCCCCGCCCAATGATCGTTGGTGCGCAGAAACAGGGCTTGGCCCGCCAGCAATCGCGCTGCCCGCTGTGTGCGCGCACCATGGCAAGAGGCTGTCGAACATGGCGCAGTCAATATAAGCGCCCTCGCCAGAGGTTCCGCGCCCAAGCAGCGCCATAAGCACCGCCGACAATGCGGTTAGGCCCGCAGCCATATCGGAGCTTGCTGTGCCGGGCACAACCGGAGTCCCGTCTGTTCCGTCATTGACCGCGAGAAATCCTGCGAGCGCCTGCACCGCCAAATCATGCGCCGGGTGATGAGCGAGCGCGCCCTCCTGTCCAAACGCGGAGATTGAGCAATAAATGATATCGGGCTTCAACGCCTTTACCGCATCATAGTCAAAGCCCAGGCGTTTCATCACACCGGGCCGGAACCCTTCGACAAAGACATCGGCTTCAGCGCATAAATCGCGTAGTTTGGCCTTGCCCACCTCGCTCTTGAGGTCAAGCACTACGCTCTCCTTGCCACGATTCAAATTTGCGAACCAAACGGAATGCTCATTTTCGCCGTTACCTTCTTTAGGGAACATATCGCGGGCCGGATCGCCCGCCTTGGGCTCAATCTTGATCACACGCGCCCCGTGATCAGCCATCATAACGGTCATCATCGGACCGGGGAGAAACTGTGTGAGATCAAGGACTGTGATGCCCGTTAGCTTACCCATTGTGCCGTCTATTCCTTTACGCGCGGTCAAAGCCCTCGACCATGCCAGCGGCGCGCGGCTTTCTAAGGGCACCTTAAATAGCGGCTGATACTGCCTTTAGGAAGGTGCAGTAGGGTTTAGCTATCCGGATTGGCCGCAGAGCAAGGAAGGCCAGGATCAACAGGCGACCAGGTTTGAGCCGTGTCTGACCAGAAACTCGATTGCACTTGCACCCAATCGGACTGGTCCAGACTGCCGGCCTTTACAATGTTGATAGCGGGCATTTCTTTGATCTGGCTCATGATCGGAGAGCCGCATTCAGGGCAGAATCCGCGACTAACTGTGCTGCCGCCGCTCCCTTTGACGGAATAGAATTTTAGCTCGCCCTCGCTCACCATGGTCGATGCGGGGACAATGATGATGGTTGCTTTGCCGCTGCCCGTGCTTTTTTGGCAATCGGTGCAATGGCAATGATGGGCAGAAATCGCCTGATCCTTTGGAAAGTGATAATTTACCGCTCCACAAAGGCATCCACCCGTGGCTTGATCGCTCATCATGCATTCTCCCGCTCTGATCGCGCGCCACGCCTATCACAAGGTATTGGGACTGAACCCTCTCTATTGTGAGCTTCCCTTCGCAACCACTCATCAGAGATACAATCCGAGACATTGAGCCAAGATCCGGCGAAACGACGCTCAGAATACAACCTCTAAACCACTAAGTTTATTGGTAAATATACCGTTAACCAAAAATTATCGCCTTTGCGTCAATGTGCATGAGAGAGAGTCTTTTAAAAGGTCGCAAATGCGAATTGCAGAGCTTCGAATTCCAGCTATTCCCAAGGTGGCGCGCCACCTTGTGCTGGCGCTTGCTTTGGCGGGTTCTGTGGCGTTTGTTCATCTTTTGCTACCGCTCGACGTGATGTCTTGGATTGTCCAGGCAAGGGCTGGCTCTAGCACACCAAGCAAAGATATCGTGCTGGTCAAACTCAACCAAAGCACAATCAAGAAAGATCGCGATGCCAAGACGCTGCTCAGTGCGCTATCCAATATCGAGGAAGCTGGCGCGGACCAAATCTTCTTGGATGTGCCGTCGGGAAAGCTCGGGGCATATGAAGATGAATTTGCTTCCGGCCTCAATGATCAACTCAAATCGAATTTGGTCCTGGTCGGCAGGTATTCCCTAAGCAACGGGGAAAAGACGCTCGGCTTTCCGATCGACCCCAAAAATTGGAAATATCAGAACCTCGTGGTTATGGAGCAGTTTGAGAGCCCTATATTTGATTATAATTGGACGTTCTTTGGCTCAGTTGTCGACAATGGCCGCATCTACAACTCCTTCGCTAAGGAATTGGCAGGTCGGGGGGGCGATGATTCTTCAGATATACCCATAAGTTACCAATACGATTTGGAGGACTTTCAAACAGCGAACCTAATCGATGTCTCGCAGGCCAAATTCAACATGAGTTCCCTTGCGGGTAAGAAGGTTGTCATTGGCTATGAAGGATCGCAAGAGAGCGAATTGGTGCGGCTTCCAAAAGCAGGATACGTCGCACAGAGCTTTGCGCCTATATTCGCAGCGGAGAGTTTGAAGAGTGGTGGGGTCAGCTTTTTCGATCGCACAGAACTCTTGATGGCCTTCTTCGTTTTACTAGCTATCTCGGTTGCACTTTTCCAGAAGTCGCGATGGATAGGATATGCCTGTGTTGTTTCTGCATACGCAGCGTGCTTGATCGCGCCAATTTTCCTACCTTTGTATCTTGAATTGTCAGCTACTGGCTTCTTTTTACTTAGTTTTGCAGGTTTTAGGATTTTCAATCGGTGGCGCGGCTCGATCGAAATGAAATCTGGGCAGACCGGATTGCCTACGCTCAAGGCGCTGACCCGGCAGTTGGAAACGGAGCAAATTCAAGATCGTCAAGCCGTTATTGCTGTCAAATTGCACGGCCTTTCTGAAGTACTCGCAGTTCTGGGTGATGAGCAGAAGCTAGAATATTTCGACGGCATCTCTCGGCGTTTGAAAATCGCCAATAAGAACCTTGAAATCTATTCAAACGATGGCGAACATCTCGTCTGGAGTGATGTATTCGAAGAACGCGGCATATTAGAAGCGCATTTGCTTGCGCTTAGAGCAATCTTTGCTCAGCCTCTGGAGATCGGCGGCAAGCAAGTCGATGTTACTGTTACGTTCAGCGCCGATCTGAGCTTCACCGATGCTGCATCGCGCAGAATTGCCAATGCCATCGCATTGGTCGACAAAACCTCGCTTGCAGACATGCCACTTCTTTTGGGCACTCAGCAAGACGCAGAAGATCGCGAGTGGCAACTTTCGCTGCAATCAAGTATCGATAATGCCCTGAAAATAGGCGCGATTTTTGCTGTCTTCCAACCCAAGATTAACCTAACCAATGGTCAGATCTGCGGCTATGAGGCGCTTGTGCGCTGGAAAGACGAAGAGCGCGGATTTATTAGCCCCGCCTATTTCATTGAGCAATGCGAGCAGGCAGGTCGGATGGGTAAGCTCACACGCTTCATGCTCAAGGACTCCGTGGAGAAATTCCAGGCTTCCGAAGCCTATCAATATGGAGGCACTTTGTCGGTCAATGTATCCTCAACAATGCTCTCTAACACCAGCTTGCCCGAAATTGTCTGCGAGATTTTGGAAGCAGCGGACTTTCCAGAGGAACGTCTGATCATCGAGGTTACCGAAACCGCAAGAATTCACGACCAGCTGACCGCACGGTCTGTCTTGAGCGCATTGGCGGCGATTGGTGTGGGAATATCGTTGGATGACTTTGGCACCGGAACGGCTGGCCTTGAGACGCTTTACAACTACCCCTTTAGCGAAATGAAGATCGATCGCACGTTTGTGAAGGATATTGCGACCGATACCAAAGCGCGCGCCATCTGCGAACAAGTCGTTAACCTAGGCAGAAAGCTCAATATGAATATTGTCGCAGAGGGAATAGAAGACCAGCGTACACTACAAATATTGACTAAAATGGGCTGCCCAGTTGCGCAAGGTTATTATCTTGGCCGCCCTTCGGCTACGCCCGCAATAGACATGCCGACTATAAGTACAGCAGCAAAAAATTAACCTAGGGACTTTACTTAGTATTAACTTTGGTCCAACTTGGGAACTCCAAAGCAATGGAGACAGATAATGAACGACGTTGGTTGGTGGGATTGGTGGTAAGCCAAACCCTTTAAAAACAAAGTTTTAGGGGGGCTTTTGCCCCCCTTTTTCATGCTTAGAGCAAATCGGAAAGGTGATTCGGGAAATAGGCCGATTTCTGCCTGATTCGCTCCTCTCCAATGTGCGAACCGGCCATTTCGTTAACTGTTTAGTCCTTATGTGAACACCACATAGAGGAAGGGCAGGCACGCATTCAGCGCCCCTGCCCCGATTTCACTTGAAATCTGTTCGCTTCGAGAGAGTGTCTGTTTATTCAGCTGGCTCTAGCTCTGATGAGCGACTTTTGTGCTCACCAGACGCCTCGCGCTGCTTTTCAGGCGAACGTTGAATGCCCCAGCGCTTCTCGAAATCGTCAATCCGGTGCAATTGCTCTTCGCGCTCGCGCCGATTGTGATACCAACCATACCATCCAACACCAGCGCCGATAGCCAGCAGCAAAACCAGCGTAGAGCCGCTTATGATCTCTGTCCCGCTTAGACCGAAAATCAGCGCGCACCACAATATGATCAACGCGCCCATGCCCATCATCGGCCAACCGAACATACTGCGGCCAAAGGCTTGCTGGCGCTCTTTGATATATTGATCCCGCTCGGTCCAACCGTGCTTTCGGCCAGCTTCAAAATCCATTTTAGACATAGTTCATCCTCTCGTGATTCCGAGCCCCCCTGTTTGCGACCAATCGACCCAATCATAGTCATAGCCATATTGGTGATATCGGCGGAAATGCGCGACAAAACCAACAATGATACAGGCTAAGGCAAGCCCATAAGGGACAGAGTCCAGCAGAGAATATGCCCATGGATCGAGCGACAATTGGAGCGCACGCGATGAATGGCTGAACAGACTAACAAACTGGATGCCCGCCGCCGCCAATGGCCAGATACGGTTCGCATTTAGCGCTATCGCAACTAGGCCGATGGTGATTATCAAATCATGCAAGAGTGATGTAAAATCCACTCTCGCGAATACCGGGGGCTCATAGGCATACAATATGCCTTGCAAGACGAAGCCAAACACTAACAGCAATGTAGCATAAAGCTCTGGCTCACCTCCACGAGCGCCCCTGTATCGCGCGTATAGCTTCCAACTAGCGCACCCGAGCATGACTAAGAAAACTATGTACAGAAGTACAATACTTGGGTGCTGAAAGTCAGGAAGGATCATTGGTTATTGAACCACTGAAAGCTGTGTCACATTATCTCGGTCGGCTTCAGCAGCGAAATCTGGGCAATCAAAGCCGTTGCCAGTAACCTGTTCAAAGGCCTCTGCAACGCTAGCATGCGCCGCAACCACTTTCATACGCGCTTCGATCAGGTGCTTTTGCGCATCCGCCATACGGGCAAGTGCCTTTTGCCCAGCTGCCGCATCCATATCATTGTCGATCCGATATTCGACCATCAGCCCCATTAGTTGAGCCGCTTGACCGATCTCAAGGTCAACACCGTCTTCGAGACCGTGCATAGCTGCACTGATTGCGTTCGCTTTAGCATCTTGTGTCATTTTGATATTCTCCACCCACCTGTTGCACAGAAGGTTCTGGTCGACGGCTAACCAACCAGCTCGGTGAGCGAATTGGCGACGGCTAACATCACCAAAGCGGTAAAAATAATCGCCATAGAAATCGCGACAATCAGACCTATTCGCCCCCACCGGCCAAACTTGCCGTCCAGAGCCTCCAGAAACGCAGGCTGCTGAACAAATTCTCCAGCCTCCGTTTCATGCACTGAGTTTTGGGGGTCAACGTTCTGAGGATCGAGATAGGTAATTCCATATATGGGTTCGCCACATATCATACGTAGTTCTACGAAGCGTCGGATGGTGGAATTGCGATCTTCTGTTTGCAGTTTGTCACGCGCATATCCCATGCGCTGCTCGACTGTACTCGGGGAGATATTGAGCTCATAGGCAATGACCTTGTTGCTCTTGTGCTGGGCAGCAAGCTCCATCACAGCAATTTGGCGGTCTGTAAGACTGTCGAGCAATTTGCCTGCGCCAATTGAATCAATGTCTGAGGTCGGTACCATATCGATCAGTTGATGTACCTAATATGCGGGCCTGTAGCAAAATTACTTTGGAAACTAAATTTTTGATGCATCCAACCAATAGCTTTGTGAAGTTCACGGTCACCTCGACTTGCTGCAATCCTTGTATACTCCGCAATTAGACGTGCCCTATGTTACTGCAGCCCTGATGTGATATTCAGCCTTATCCCATGCGTTCATTTCGCAAATCTCAAAGATTCGCTTCGCAGCTTCGATCATATCGACATGGCGTAGGTAGAGAGGAGTGAGCCCAAACCTCAAAATATCATGCTCACGAAAATCGCCAATCACGTCTCGCGCTTTCAAAGCCTGCACCACAGCGTAAGCATGGGGATGCGCATAGGATAGCTGGCTGCCCGTTTCGCAAGACAGAGCCGGACTAACCGGTACAAAGCCATTGGCTTCGCACAGCGGTTTCATAGCTTCTGAAAGCAACTCGCCCAGTTTCAGCGATTTTTCGCGGATTTGCCGCAGGTCTGCCTTTCTCAGCAGATCCACGCCAATCTCTAGCGCGGCCATTCCAAGGATTGAGGGTGTGCCGCAGAGGAACCGTTCAATCCCGCCCGCTGCATCATATTGCTCTTCAAACGCAAACGGCCGAGCATGGCCAAACCATCCAGTCAGCACAGCATCGGCATGCTGATGCCGTTTTGCCGCATAGATATAGGCAGGCGCTCCCGGTCCGCCGTTCAAAAATTTATAGCCGCAACCAATGGCAAAATCTGCGTCCGCGCCATTTAGATCAAGCTCAACCGCGCCGGCGCTATGGCTCAAATCCCAAATGACAAACACGCCTTTTTCATGCGCTGCCCTGTTCACCGCCGCCATATCGCGCATGCGACCGGTTTTATAATGCACATGGGTGAGGAGCAGCGCCGCCACATTCTCGTCCAAATGTTCCAGCACATCCTCGCCCGGAACCGCTTTGGCTTGAACGCGCCCGCCCGTTAGCTTTTGATACCCTTGCATCATATAATGGTCGGTCGGGAAATTGCCCTCCTCGGTCAGGATCAGGCTGCGCCCCTTTTGCAACGATAGGGCTGCGCCCAAGGCTTTAAAGATGTTGATCGAAGTTGAATCCGCGACGATCACTTCGCCTTCATCCGCACCAATGATGGACGCAATTTTGTCACCGATCCGCAGCGGTGCATTCACCCAATCCGCTTCGTTCCAGCTTGAAATCAACCCTTCGCCCCATTCGCTCTCTACAACCTTGGCCATCGAGGCGGCCGTTTCTTTCGGCAGAGCGCCGAGCGAATTGCCGTTGAGATAGATAAGGCCTTCGCGCAATTGAAACTCGTCACGAAAATGCGCGAGTGGGTCAGCAGCATCAAGCGCAGCAGCAGTGGCAGCGAGGGATTTGAGGCGAGCTTCCATTGACTAAAGCTCACGCAAAATAGCGCGGACCGGGCTGGCATCTGCGCCCACCAAGGCCAGCGGCAAGGCCACCAGTTCATAGGCGCCAGGCGGCACGTCATCGAGCACTAGCCCTTCTAATATGCGCATATTGGCTTCGCGCACGGCAAGATGCGCATCCATCGTTTTGGAATCTTGCGGATCAAGAGACGGCGTATCGACGCCTATCAGCATCGCTCCGCCGAGCGCCATTCGAGTAATGACCGATGCATCCACTGCAGAGAAACCTTCATCCCAATGGTCATGCGGAAAGACATCATATGTGCGGATCAAGACGCGCTGTTCCCCCGCGATCACATCCCAATCAAGGTCGGATTCGGTGACGGTGCCCATTGCGCCTCGCGCATCAACAACCACACAGCGCCCGATATAAGGATCTAGCGCGCAGGCATCGCTCGCTGCGCCTTTTGGATCATAGTGCAGCGGCGCATCGCCATGGGTGCCAGTATGAAGCCCCATGGAGATGGCCCCAATGTTCACAGGGCAATCAGGGCCAATTTCAGCATGGCGCGTAACGCTCACATCGGGTTCGCTGGGCCAAACAGGAATTGCGCTATGGATCTTTTGCGAGATATCAAAAATTCGCTGCTGCGGAGATTCGGGAGCATTCTTCACCTCAATGGACCGTTGAATTGGCAGATTCGATTGCATTGGATCGCGCATTGCTCATGCCGGGACATCTAAGCCAATCAGCTAGGGGGTGCAATGCGCCTCCCCCTAGCCTAGAGCCTCCTGAACTGCGGCATTGGGAGACAGAACTTGGCAGGGTTATGGTTTGAAGAGTTTAGTCTGGGACAGACGTTTGAACATGAAGTGCGCCGCACCGTGCTTGAATCGGACAATATGTGGTTTTCCAACATGACCTGTAATCCTGCGCAGCTGCACATTGACCACGAATATGCAGAGGGTACCGAATTTGGAAAACCGCTGGTCAATTCGCTCTTTACTTTGGGATTGGTGATTGGGCTGAGTATTCAAGACACCACTTTGGGTACGACAGTCGGCAATCTTGGAATGAGCGAGACTAAGTTTCCCAAGCCTGTCTTTGCGGGCGATACTATCCGCTCCCAGACCAAGGTGCTAGACCTGCGCGAAAGCAAATCGCGCCCTACTCAAGGAATCATCTCCTTTGAACATATCGGCATTAACCAGCGCAATGAGATCATCTGTACAACGCAGCGCGGCGCACTGATGATGAAGAAACCCAAATAGGACAATCGAACCGATGAAAATGCGCAGCTTCCTTTTCGTACCGGGCGATTCCGACCGAAAATTCGACAAAGCTTCTTCCGCCGCCGGGCGAGATGCACCTGATGTTATCATCTGCGATTTAGAAGATGCTGTCGCTCCGGCACAGAAAGCAGAAGCGCGCGGCCGCGTTGCCGGATGGCTCGATCAGGCCGCAAATGTTGCCTCCTCCATTTTCGTGCGGGTCAATCCGTTTGATACTGACCTAACTAGCGATGATGTGGCGGCCATTGTTAAACCGGGCCTCGCCGGAATTGTCCTGCCCAAAGCCAATAGCGGCGATGATGTCACCGCTCTGTCAAAAATGATCGGCGAGCAGGAAGCGGCGCACGGCATGAAAGCAGGCAGCGTCAAATTGCTGGTTCTGTGCACAGAGACGCCTGCTGCTCTGTTCAATTTGGGCAGCTTTGCGCCAGCCGATCCCCGCCTGATTGGGTTGACATGGGGCGCAGAAGATTTGGGCGCAGCCTTAGGCGTTACCGCGAATAAGGATGAAGACGGGCAATGGACTTTCCCTTTTGCCGCTGCGCGCGCGCAATGCCTTTTCGCCGCTGCGAATGCGCAAGTGGTCGCAATCGAAACCCTCTACACCGATTTTCGCGATCCAGAAGGGCTGGCTGAGGATTGCCGAAAGGCGCGGCGCGACGGTTTTTCCGGCAGGCTAGCAATCCACCCTGCGCAGGTTTCCGTTATCAACGCCGCTTTCACTCCATCAGACGAAGAGCTGGCCCATGCACGCAAGATCGTTGAGGCATTTGCGGCCAATCCGGATGCCGGCACGCTGGGGATCGATGGCAAGATGGTCGATATTCCGCATTTGGTGATGGCAAAGAAGCTGCTAGCTGCCGCTAGCTAATCGACCGGCTGAAAAAGCCAGTGGTCAAGCGCCTCTATCAAAGCACGCTGAGTAACGGGTTTGGCCAAATGCTCCTGCATCCCAGCATCATAACAGGCTTCAATATCGGTTTGAAAAGCGTTTGCCGTGAGCGCGATAATCGGCAAGTCCTTGCTCGTATATCCGGCCGCGCGCAACATGCGTGATGCCTCAAGCCCGCTGATCTCTGGCATTTGCAAGTCCATCAGAATGATATCGATCGGCGCGCCCGCTTCGCTCGCTTCCTGGACTTGATCCATCACTTGCGTCCCTGTTTCCGCAAAGACGGTTGAGAACCCAAGCCCGGTCAACATCTCGCGCATGAGTAGTTGGTTTACGTCGCAATCCTCAGCGACGAGGACCCGGCCATGACGCGGGGCGAAGCGTTCGGCTCGCGGCGGGGTATCCGTGCTTTCTTCTGAAACCTTTAACTTTGAACCAACCGTTGAAGGCTCGCGCAGCGGCAACATGAGAAGGACGTGCGTTCCCTCACCCATGTGGCTTTCCAGGGTCAGCGTTCCATCCATTAATTGTGCCAGTTTGCGACTGATCGGCAATCCCAAACCAGAGCCGCCATAGGCGCGGCGACTGGATGCATCGGCTTGCACAAATTCATCAAAGATCACGGATTGCCATTCCTCCGCGATGCCGACGCCAGTGTCGCTGATCGCAAATTCAATCACTTTGCCTGAGCCCGTTCCAGCCACGCGCAGGGCTACGCGAACTTCGCCTTCATCGGTGAACTTAATGGCATTGCCGATTAGGTTGGAGAGAACTTGACGAAGGCGCAGCCCGTCAAGCATCAATTCACGGGGGATGTCCTCAGCGATTTTCACTTTAAGGCTTAAGCCCTTTTGCCGCGCTGCTGCCTTCATCATACTGGTCGAGCTGGTAAGAAGATCACGCACATTGGTTGGCTCTGGCGAGACGTCCATCTTACCCGACTCGATCTTGGCGATGTCCAGAATGTCGTTGAGCAAAGCAACCATGGAGTCGCCCGATTCCAGTATGAGTTCGGCGTATTTGCGCTGTTCAGGCGCGAGCTTTGTCGCGAGCAGCAATTGCGCAAAACCAATGACACCGTTCATTGGCGTGCGAATTTCGTGGCTCATATTGGCGACGAGGTTGGTCTTGGTCGCTGCCGCCGCATCGGCGAGTTCTTTGGCGATGCGGGCGGCTCGTTCCGCTTCGGCTAAAGCTTCGATCCGCGCCGCTGCCACCAACCGTTTGCGCTCCGCCTGTTTGGTCTGGAATCTATCGCGGAAGACAACCCATACCAAAGCGAGCACAAACGCTGCAGCGATCAGGCCGCTCTTGATCGCCGCCCCTTCTCCAACGCTTGAGAATGACAGCATTGATCCACACAACAGCGCCAATGGCACCAAAAGCAGGAAGGGCATGATCCGCAATCGCCACGAACCCAACCAGATATTGGCTGGGCATTCTTTTACCGTCTCGTCACAACGCGCGTCGCTATTAGCGCGGGAAACCTCCGAAAGTTCGCAATTTAGCGCCACTTCTTTGGGGCAAAGAGTGCAATCCACTTTTGCTGATCCGCTTGAATCAGCCCTGATCGGCTTCACTATTTGGGCTGTCACAGCGCGCCAACCTTTGTTCCGAGCAGAGCGTTTGATGTGTCCTGCGGTACAAGCGCCGCTGCAACCTCAGCCACATCTCTGCGCAGTTCCGTGATATCTGAATGCAAGGGCAGGCTTATTAGATCTCTCAACCGAGCAGAGATCGAACCATAGAATTCAATCAACACATCGCCCATCTCTGCTTCTGCATCGACCGAGCGCTGCAGGCCGCCCAAAATCGCCGCCGCTCGGGCCAAGCAATTGACAGCCGTTCGGCGGTCACCCTTGGTTGTCGAATGCGCAGCCCGGCCCAGAGCACCGATCAGCGCGTCAAAGCATATACGGGTCAGCTCCCGCCCGCTGGACCCTTCGATCTGGGCATCCAAGTCGACGCGCGTATAAAGTTCTGATGGTGTGAGGCCGGCACGCATCATAGCTTTAATTGTCCGCATTCCAGATCGCGATTTGCGACTGGATAAAACTCAGAGTGGACTGCGAATTGGCAACCCTCTGATCGGCGTTAACAAAACTGCGAGTCATGCGCTCGAGCACGCGCTCCTGCTGCTCAGCAATATCGGCGAGGCGTTCATCATTGCGCTCAATTTGACTGGTGTAGCGCGTTATCGACCCACCCAGCGATCCGGGATCACCGGTGGCAGTGGTATCTCTCACCATATTGTCGATCGTCGCAAAGACTCCGAACACACCGGTGGTGAACATCTTCGCTGCTCCATCGGCAGAAGCGGCAAGCGTTTCAGACAAGCGCTCATCATTGAGTGAGAATGTGCCATTGGCATTTACGGTCAGGCCCAAATCGCCCAAAGTGCTGGGCTCGCCATCCGCGGCATTGGGCATGACAACCTCTGTCGAAAGGCTCGACAGCGCCCGTTTTACAGCGCGCGCTCCGCTGTCATTGCCCAATTCTCCACCCAAAGGAGCTGCAACTGCCGCAACTTCGGACGCGATATCATTGAGCACAGTGACCAGATCGCTCATTACATCAGATATGGCAGCGATGTTGCTGGGAAAATCGATCGTGGTCGGCGCGCCGACATTGGTGCTAGACAGCTCAAAAATCATGCCTTCGGGCAGGTCGGTAACAGTGTTGCTTTCGCTGCGCAGTTCGACCGTGTCGAGCGCAAATACCGCGTCCTGCGCATCCTGCCGCAATTGGCCGGTATCCGATGCAGCATCCCATGAAAGGTAGGACAAATCGCCCGGCTGATCGACTGGCGTCGAAGCGGAGCTTTGACCTTCGATAATGAAGCCATTCTGCTCGCCAGATGCGCCTTTCACCACCAATTGCGCGCCGCCCGTTCCATTGGCGACATATGCGGTGAGCTCACCGCCCCCTTCGGCTGTGATCTTGGCGGCAAGCGTCGTCAGCGTGTCATCCGCAGCGACATCTATCTCAATCGGTGGCGTGCCCGTATCTTCGGTAAAGCCTGCACCTTCAACTGCTCCAAAGCGGATGCGCAAAGTACCTTCGCCCACCAGATCATCACCGCTAGAGTAGGGATCAAGCACGAGTGTTTGGCTTTGCGCAAGCTGGCTGACTTCGAGGGAGTAGGAACCGCTTGGGCTAAAGCCTGCAGTGACTTCAACGCCCACCACTGAAGGATCACCGATAGATGCAGTAGGTGACAGATCGCCGCTACGAATGCGGTCACCCAATGCGCTCGACAAATCGGTTAGCTGGCCGCGCAATAGAGAGGCTGCGGATATCTTCGCCTCAAGCGTTTCATTGCGACTTTCGAGCTGACCGGTGCGCGCGGAAAATTGCGCCTCGGCAAGGTCGCGGGCCAATTGCACCATATCGATACCGCTGCCGGCACCCAGACGATTGACGATAGAGGTGGTGTTTTCATCCATGCCGCTTAGAACGGTCTGCCATTTTCTAGATTAAGCGGAAATCAGCTGGCCTTCAGCATCAAATCGCAGCTCGATCGGAACCTCAACTTGGGGCGGGACGGGATGCTCGCCGCGCCGCAGAGAAAAGACGAAAGATACAAGCGCAGCGACTGCGACATAAAGCTCTTCACGGATCATCTGATCCTTGCGCGTGGTGAAATAAACAGAGCGGGCAAGCGCGGGATATTCCAGCACAGGCGTGCCTTCCTCTGCCGCCATTTCGCGCATCGCCAATGCTTGCTCGCCGCGCCCTTTGGCAAGCACAATCGGAGCCGCAGCCAAGTCAGGATCATAGCGCATGGCGATGGCAAAATGGGTGGGATTAGTGAGCAGAAAGTCCGCTTCTTTCAAGGCTTTCGCCACACCACCGCGTGCCATATCACGCTGGCGCTGACGCCGCATATTGCGCATTTCAGGTGAGCCTTCGGCTTGCTTGCTTTCATCGCGCACTTCTTGATGCGTCATTTTCAGCCTGTTCAAATGCTGGAAAAACTGGATCGGCCAATCGATCATTGCAACGATGAGCAAACCCATCGCCAGCAAACCGAGCAACACGACAACCGCATCCCAGGCGGCGGCCAATTGCATCTGCAATTCGCCTCTACCCAATGTGATGATCGTCTCAAGATTGGAATGCGCCCACAATGCTGCAAGCCCGCCCAAGAGCAGCAGTTTGAGCACGCTCTTGAACAGTTCGATGAGGCCCTGTTTACCAAGGATCCTCTTCGCTCCTTGCAATGGGTTGATCCGCGACCCTTTGGGTTTGAGATTGGCGACCACAAAGCGCCCCTCGCCTAGCGTCAATTGCGCCGCAACCGTCACAATGATGACACTTACACCCAGGAAAACGATTGGCCCTAGCAAGGCTGCCAATGCGCTCGTGAACATGACGCCCGCTTGAAAGTTCTCTAGGGCTCCATGATCAAACCTCAGTGCGCTGCGAAACACCCCTTGGATCTGATCAAACAACCACGGCCCGCCTGCAAGCAGCCACGCTCCGCCCATCGCGACAGAAACGGCGGTCGCGACTTCTTTGGATCGCAACACGTCCCCCTTTTTCGCCGCATCCTGCTTGCGTTTAGGGGTGGGATCAAATGTCTTTTCGCCTGCCGGTTGCTCGCTCATGGTGCTACCAGTTGCGAAGCGCGTTCAACCATCAGTCCCGATAGGTCTTCAAACTGCTCGAATAATATCGGCAGCGTAATGATGAGCGCGGCAAGACCCGCGAGCAAACCAGCAGGCAGGCCGAGCGCAAACAGGTTGAGCGAAGGGGCAGACCGGCTGATCACGCCGGTGGTGAGCTGAACCAGCAGAAGCACAAGCACAATGGGCAGAGCAATCGCCGCTGCGGTCGCAAAAGCAAGCCCGCCAAACCGCACAATATTGTCCGCCTGCTCCGCGCCAAAGACCGCACTGCCAGCGGGCAGCAATCGGTAGCTTTCCACCACCAGCTCTATCCACAATAGATGCGCGCCTATGGACAGGAATATCAGAGTGAGCAGCACGCTGAAGTATTGTCCCACAGCGCCAGACTGAGTGCCACTATTGGGATCAATCGACGTGGCAAGCGCGAGGCCCATTGTACCCGATATTTGCTCGCCAGCGATCAACGGCACGATGAATGCCACTTGCAAAACAAAGCCGAGCGCAAGGCCTATCATAATCTCTTGCAGCAGTGCCATGATTGCCGCGCTGGAAAAGGGTTCCGGTAGAACTGAAAGCGGCATCCAGCTTGCGATAAAATACCCGATCACCACGCTTAGCATAGCGCGCAAAGGGACCGGCACGGTCTTTCCGCCAAACAAAGGCGCAGCCATTAACGCAGCGCCAATGCGCGCGCTCAAAAACAGGATCGTCCACAATTGCCCTGCAATCGGACCAAATCCGAAATCGGTAAAGCTCATAGCGCAGCCACCCCTGCCTTCACGCCGTGACTGCGGCGATCTGGGCGAAAATCTCACGCATGAAATCGGCAAGCAGTCCCATCATTGCGCCGCCCATCAGCACCATCACCACTGCAACGACGGCAAGCTTTGGAACGAAGGTTAGCGTTTGTTCGTTCACAGATGTTGCGGCCTGAATAATGCCCACGACTAGGCCGACCGCCAGTGCCGCAATCAGCACTGGCCCCGCAACCAAGGCCGCGATCCAAATGCTCTGATCAGCAAGCGATAGAAGGGATGCTTCGTCATTCATGCGAAGCACTTTTCGAGCGCAAAACTGGTCATGCGAAACTCATGGCCAGCGAGCCCATCAGCAATGCCCAGCCATCGACAATCACAAACAAGAGCAATTTAAACGGCAGGGAAATGATCGTCGGTGACAGCATCATCATACCGAGACTCATCAGCACGCTAGCGGTCACAAGATCGATCACCAGGAAAGGCAGAAACAGCATAAATCCGATCTGAAAGGCCGTTTCCAATTCGCTGGTGACAAAGGCCGGCATCAGAATTGAAAACGGAATGTCGCGGGGCGAGGCAAAGCTCGCTTGCCCCGCAATATCGGCAAACATGGTGAGGTTAGCCTCACGCGTTTGGCGCAGCATAAAATCGCGAAACGGTTCGCTGGCAGCCAAGATCGCCTGATCAGCCGTCATCGTTCCATTGGAATAGGGAACGATGGCAAGATCATTCACAGCGCTAAGCGTTGGCCCCATAACGAACAAAGATAGAAATAGCGCAAGGCCCGCCAGCACCTGATTGGGCGGGCTTTGCTGCAAACCTAGCGCTTGGCGCAAAATCGCCAGGACGATCAATATGCGAGTAAAGCTGGTCATCATCAGCACCAATCCCGGCAGGATGGTGAGCAGGCTCATTACCAGCAGCAATTGGAGCGAGAACGATAAAGGCGCGGATGTTTCGCCCGCCGCTTCGTCACCGCCAAGCGCGCGCTCTATTGCTGAGCCGACCCCTTGGAGTGCTTCATTCGGAGCTTCGGCTTGGCTTAGCGCGCTGTCTTGCGCGAATGCTGCATCAGGCCCAGCGATTAGCGCACAGCACATCATGAACGGCGCAACGATATAAAGCAGCGCGCGCATTAGCCGTCCAGTTGCCCAGTGTCAGTCGCGGCGACTTCCGCATCACTTTCTGCAAGCCTTGTGAGCCCTTGTTTAGAGCAACCGAGCAGGATTTCCCGTCCACGAAACTCCACCACTGCCAGACGCATACCCGGCGCGACAAAGGCGGTCTCCACCAGCCTGATCCCGCCCGCCTCGCTGGTCTGCTCGGCGAGTTTGCTTTGCATTATCTTGGTCAGTTTCAGACTGCCCCAAATCATCAGGCCAAGCAGCGGCAGAATCAGCGCCAACTTAAGGAAATATGTAATCATCACGGCGCATCACCGTTTGGCTCTGGGGGAGGTGCAGATGTGGGGGAAGGCGGATTGGCCGTTGCCGGTTCAGCCGTGGGCTCCGTCGCCAGATCAGGAGTAGCTGCAGTATTGGCAGGCGGCCATGCCACGGGTGCTGCATGCCCCCCATCACCCACCAGTTCCACAATCCGCAGGGCGAAACGGCCATCTTGCGCCACCACTTCGGCCCGCGCGATGGGTTTGCCATTGGCTGTCACATCCAGCAGCTCATCGGTTAGCCGGTTGAGCGCAACGACGCTGCCTGCTTGCAAAGCCAAAACCTCTGCAAGCGATAGCTGCGTTCGGCCAAGCTCCACCGAAATGCCGACTTGTACATCGCCAAACCGGCCCAATGCATCGGCGGCTAGTGCGCCCGGTTCAAAAGACATGCGAAGGCTCCACTTACGAAATCTGGGTCAGGTTGAGCGCGACTTCATCGTTGAGCGCGCCGATACGGCCCCGCGCGATCACTTTTTTGTCCGCCATCAGCGGCACTTCGCGGCGCGGAGAAAAAGGGATGAAATCGCCCGGTTTCAGCCTGGCGAGGCGCGCCACCGGCATTTTCAAATCGGCCAGTACCGCTGTCAAAGGGAGCGGCAATGGGCCGAATATCGCAGCCTGAGTAGCAGGATCAGGCATGTGCGTTTCTGAAGGATTATGACCTGCGGTGTTGGACAGAATTTCGAGAAAGTCTGCCTCGCTTACCGCGATGCGGAATGGCACAGCAACGTCCTCTGACAAGGTCACAGTTACAGGCCAGATCAAACAGCTCGCATTCTTTGCAAAGACATCCAGCTTGGCGACATTTTCATGCCGCCTGCGTAATTGTGCCTCAGCGCCAAGTTCCGCTGCATTGCCAAACCCTCGCGCAATATGCGCAGCCACGCTTTCCAGCACCAACCAAGCAGAGCGCGGAAGCTGGGCTAGCTCCGCCTCAATACTGCGCACTTGTCCGCCAAAGGCCTGCTCGGTCAAAGCCTGAGCCGCGCCGAAATCAAATGAAAGCAGGAGCGGCAATTTCTGAGTTCCGCATTGCATAACAATGTTCGCAGCAGACGGCCCGATGGCTTTGAAAAGGGAAGCAGATGTGCGCTTGCCAGCTTCTTCACAGGCCACTTTCACCACATCGCCGCCTAGTTGGGGACCAAGCAATTCCTGCAGTTCTCGGCTTAAACGCGCGGTAAAAACGGCGAGCTCTTCAGCCCGTGCAGCACTGCGTTCTTCTTCCGAAGGTTCGGGCGCGAACAGCTCAGCACAATGCTGTGCCAAAGCGCGCGCAGGAGTAAAGTCATGCTGCGGCTTCATTGGATCAGCAGCGCTTTAAAATGCACAGCATCAACACCGCCAAAACCTTCGTTTTCGGTCAGCACATCATTGATCGCTTTAGCGAGTCTTTTGCGCAAAGCCTCTTTGCCTTTGGAGGAATACAGGTCCTCCTCAGGCGTGTTGGCCAGCTCCGTCAGAAGCGCGGATCGCACAGCCAACTCGTGTTGCTTGATCCATTGCAGCACTCGCCCGTCGCGCTGGGTGGAGGCCGCCAGATCAACCTGGATCAGCGCTGACGAGCCGGCAAGATTGGATGTAAAAGGCTCGGTAAAGCTGTAATATGCTGTGCGATACTTACTGCCGCCCTCACCGTGAACAACAGACACTGCGTCCTTGTCCTTCTTGTCATCGGCGGGAGCATAGGGGTCCTCTTCCCCTTTCAGGATTAGCTTAGGCGAATTGTCTTCGGCCACGTCTTCGCCACCACCAATCAGCCCCGCTGCAAAAGCACCGTAAGCGCCGCCAGCACCGATCGCGAGCAGCACCACAGCAAAGATTATCATCTTGACGAAACCGCCTTTTGGCTTGCCCTCATCATCTGAATCTTTGGGTTTTTTCTTGGCCTTACTCATATTGGTTCACGTTCCTGAAATCGACTAGGATCAGGATCAGGCAAACAGACCGTCCGCTGATCTTGATACAGAAACTTCATTGGGCCCATCATGGTCATCAGCCGATAAAGAGGCCGCTCCGTGTTCACCCTTAGCTTGGCGATCATCCGCGCGATTTTGGGTCTGCTCATGAGCGCGCTGATGCGTTCCAGAGCTGTGTTGCTCACTATACGCGGACCCATGCATATCGCGCGCAGGGTTTTGACCCGCTCCGCTGCTGTCATTCTGGCGTGAGGAAGTTGGATTGCTCTCGCTCGCTGCGAGAACTTGCCGTTCATTCAGCGCCATTTGCGCAGCATTCACAAAACCGGGATCGCGGCTGGCGAGGCGCGCTTGGAGTTCGCCATCAACAGAAGAGACGCGCATCGCAACCATACCAAATTCGCTGTGCCGCAAAGATACTTCACCGCGCACCAACTGACCGCTTTCGCGCATTTGGTTGATCGTTTCGACCAAGCGCTCAAGCGGCTGGGCATCGCGCAGGCTTGGCGCTGCTTCAGCGATTATCGAGTTTTGAGCGAGAGCCGCAGCCTGCGGTATCATGCTGACCTGCGCGGGGGACGAAGATACAGTCGCTAACGGTGAAGAAGATTGCGCGCTAGGGCTCTCGCGGGTCGGCAGCGCGGTCGTGGTGTTAGGCTTGACCTTTGCTGCTTCGCCAGTCTGCACAGGCGCTAAGGCCACAATTGGCGAGCCGCTTGGCATGCTCTGCTGCTTCTCGCTAAACTGCTGATTGGGAGCTTGCTGATTGGGAGCTTGCTGATTGG
>CAZAIG010000003.1:21341-50785 GCA_964485135.1 uncultured Porphyrobacter sp.
CCGGAACCGGAGTTGGCAGGCGGCTGATCAGAAGCGCTGACGGCGACAGCCGCCTTAATCAGCGCTGCTTGCATTGGCGTTTGAGTGTCCGGCACTTTTGCAGGATCGCTGGGTGGGATGACCGCACGAACGGGCGCTATATTGCGAGCGATTTCATCGGCAGGCTCAACAATGCTCGGCTCGGTAGCTGCGGGGATCGGGATCGCCGGCGCAAACAAGCGTGCACTTTGAGGCAATGCCGCCCCTTTTTTAGGAGCATCGGGCTCTGCCCTAATGTCATTGGTTGTTGTTTGCTCAACCGTCACACTCGCATTGGCTGGCCTTACTATCTGCGGGGCGAGAGGAGGTACGGCAACATGGGTTACAGGGGTGCTCAATGAAGAGGCCGAATTGGCTTCCGTTGGAAGTGCAGGTGTTTGGATAGCGGGAGGCGTGCCTTGCGAAAAGGGCGGCATCAATTTGCCGTCCGCCGGCACATTTGCGCCTTCTGGCGGCAAGGGGTTTCCGGATGGCGCATGACCTTCGTAGAGTAACGGAGCAATGTCCGGATCAGGCGGCAAAAAGTCAGATGCTGAGACCCGAATTTCCAGTGGTGCGAGCGGTTGCTCTGATCCGCCCGTAACAACAGCCCCTGCATCACCGAGCAATTGCGCGAATTGTATTTCCACACCCGCCCTGCCCTCGCTTAGCTCGCCAGAAACGCCGCCCTTCACGCCGTTGGAAAGGCCCGTAGAAGAAAACAGCTGAGTGAATAGATTGGCAAGCAGCATTACAATCGCGTTCCATTTGCAGTTTGAACTGTTCCTATTTTTGCAAGTTACCGAAGCAAGCTGCGTGCCAAACGCCCATCGCGTGTAACAGATTTGCCATTGGCCTCTTCCGCTGCGCGGGCAGATTGACGCGCCTCATGCGCCTGATCGAGCTCTGCGATCCGATCCGCCAGGCGCTCTTGCTCATGGCTTAGCTTGGCCAATTTTGCTGTCGCCAGGTCCGCTTGCTCAGCCGCCTCACGCAGATGCTCGGCTGTCTGGTCGCTCAGCCGAGATAATGATCCAGCAAGGCTAAGCCGCTGGGTCATTTCCGCGCCCGTCTGGCTGCCCACGCAATCGGAATATTCGCGGGCCATGGCATTGGTCCGGCCTTGTAGATCGCGCATGCGGTTTTGCGTGCTACGCGCCTCAGACAATTCGCGCTGAAGCTCCATCCCCTCAATTTCGCGCAGGCGCAAAACGCGGCGCAGGGTATTGGCGCGGCGGTCACCTGCCATCGGTCTGTGCGCCCTGCTGCATTGCTTGCTTCAGCTGGGCCACACTATCGGGCAAATTGGTGCAGCTTTCCCTATCCTGCTGGAGAAATGCCTCGACCACAGCCTTCATGGCCAGCGCCCGGTCAAGCTGCGGATCGCTGCCTTGCCGGTATGCGCCCAGCATCACCACATCGCGGTTGGTTTCAGCCGAGGCAATCAATGCGCGCATCTCTCGCGCTGGCGCAATATGTTCAGGCGAAGTGACTTGATCCATCACCCGGCTCAGCGATTGCGGCACATCAATCGCAGGAAAATGGCCGCGCTGGGCAAGCTCGCGCGACAAAACGATGTGTCCGTCCAATATGGCCCGTGCAGTATCAACAACGGGATCGTTTTGATCATCGCCATCGGCCAGCACCGTGTAAACACCAGTGACTGCACCGCCGCTGGTCTGCGAATTGCCTGCGCGCTCAACAATGCGGGTGATCGCCGCCAGAGCAGATGGAGGATAGCCGCGCGCTGAGCCTGGCTCGCCCAGCAACAGTCCGATCTCGCGGGCGGCATGAGCAACACGGGTCAGGCTGTCCAGAATAAGCAGAACGCGCTTGCCCTGCGCGCGAAAATACTCGGCCAAAGCGCAAGCATATTGCGCACCGCGCAGGCGCAGGCTGGGCGCATGATCGGCGGGCACAGCGACCATGATACTGCGCGCTAGCTGCGTTCCGCTCATATGCCGCACAACAAAATCGGAAACCTCGCGGGCGCGCTCTCCGATTAGGCCGACGATGGTAATATCAGCTTCGGCAAAGCCAGCGATCATATCGATCAGCACCGATTTGCCGACTCCTGAGCCAGCCATAATGCCGAGCCTTTGCCCCACGCCCATGGTGGTAAGCGCATTGATTGCGCGGACACCGCAATCAAATGGCTGGATCACGCTGCTGCGTTCTAGGGCAGCTTCACGCAAACCGCCCAAAGGCCACGCTTCACGCAGATCGGGCGGCGGCCCGCCATCGATCGGTTGCCCTGTCGCATCCACAGCGCGGCCTAGCAGAGCAGGCCCCACACGCACTTGCCCCGGTTCGCCCTCTGCTCGCACGCTGGCACCCGGGTGAAGCAGCACAGTGTCACCGAGCAGCAACATCAGCGAATGCCCGCCGCGAAATCCGATAACCTCTGCCAAAGCGCTATTTTGGCCCGGCCTAGCCTCTATCCGGCACAATGTTCCGATAGGAACCGGCAGGCCGGACACTTCGACCAATCCGCCATCGCAGCCCGCAACGCGCCCGCGCTGAACCGGTCCGCTGGCGACGCTCGCACCGCGCATACGGGTTAGCTCCAACTCGATCTCGGCAATCATTCGCTTACGCCAATCGCCAGCGCAATGGCCGCGCGCCATTCAGCCGGACCATCGCTGATTGCGCCATCAACGCCTTCGAAAAAAACGCTTCCGCGCTCAAGCCCGGCATCTTCAACAATACGCCATTGCTTGATCATATCATCGGGCAGCAAAGCCTTGTCATCGGGATGCAGATGCAATGCGCAATCTTTCGCCGCCGTGCCCAACCGGCTAGCGGCTAGCTTGCACCGCTTTGCCAAAGCATCAACATCCACAGCAAAATCAGCAAGCACGCTGTCACACAAAGCCAAAACGGTTTGCGCTAGCGCCTTCTCCATCTGCTCGAGAGCGATAGCGTCAAGCTCGCCAAAGCGCAGCCGCAATGCCCGCTGCGCGCGTTCTTTAAACGCGGCCTGCGTTTCGGCAGCTTCGCGGCCAGCTGCCTCGCCTAGTTTATACGCTCTCTCGATTGCCGGATCGATTGCAGCAGACGTATCGTGTGTTGGAGTGATTGGAGCGGAGCGCATTCCTTCGACAAAGGCGCCATCTCCATGTAGTGTATCGAACCAATGTCTTGGCTTGGGAGCATCATCGTCCGCTGGCATCAGCTGCGCCATATCAGACAAATTCATCGCCGCCTCCGCCAATTGTGATTTCGCCCTGATCGGCAAGCCCGCGAGCAATTTCGACAATGGATTTCTGCGCTGCATCCACCTCTTCGCGTTTCAATCGACCGCGCAGCTCAATATCATCGCGCACGCCATCAGCTGCGCGAGAGGACATGGCGGCAAAGAACGGCTCGCGTTTGTCGGCCTCCAACCCTTTGAGAGCATCGACCAAAGCTTCGTTGTCGACATCACGCAGGAGCCGTCCCATATCGAGCCCGCTAAGGTCGAACAGCATTTCAAAGGTGAACATTTCCGCCTCGATTTTCGAGGCCAGTTCTGCATTCGCTTCGCCAATTTTGGGCAGAACGCGCTTGGCCGTATCGCCAGCGGCTAGATTGATCAGATTGGCTGCCTCGCGCGGACCGCCAATTTTCGCGACCGCTGCGCCAAATTGGGTAGAGATTTGCGCAGAGAGCAATGTATCGAGCATCGCCACCGCATCCGATGTAACCGGACCAAGCCGCGCGATGCGCTCCACCACCAGCGGCTGCATCTCCTCTGGCAGCAAAGCCAGCACAGCGGCGGCATTCTCAGGCTCCAGCATCAACAGCAGAACAGAAATGACCTGCGGATGCTCTTTACCTATCAGCTTTGCAGTGACAGATGGAACCAACCAGCGCGCAATCTCAAGCGCGCGCGGGCGGTTATCGCTCGCGATGCGCTGCATCATGCTTTCCGCTTTCATATCGCCGACCGCCTGTCCAAGCAGATTGCGTACTTGCTTCCCGCGATCCCCGGCCGGGATAATTTCGCGGTCGGCCTCCGCGACAAAGCTACCGATTGCCGACTGGATTTGCGCGCTATCAATATCGCCTAGCTCGCACATGGTCGCGCCCACCTCTGCCAACTCATCAGGCTGAAGATGCGCAAGCAGGCGCGCTGCTTCTCCATCATCAAGCAGCATCACAAATACGGCCGCAGCTTGCGGGCCGGAAAGAGTGGCAAGCGCGTTCATGCAGGCTCTTCTTCTGGTTCATCCGTGGGCAGAGCCGGCGGCGGCGATGCAAGCATGCGCTGCAATGCGGCAACGGCACGATCAGGTTGAGAGGTGGCCAATTGGCGTGCGAGTTCGACTTGCGAGGCGACATTGGGCGGTGCACCAGCGGTTATGCCGCCTTCTTTCGCCTCTCCATCTTCCTCGCCCTCTTCTTCCTCGCCTACCTCATCATCGTCTTCCCCCTCATCATCTGCTTCAGGCTGTTTCAGACGTTTGAGCAGCGGGCGAACACCGAACAGAAGCAACAAGATCAGCGCCAGGAACGCCCCGCCATAGCGTAGGGCTGGATCGAACCAGCCCGCCTCGTAGAACGGCGGGTCCTCAGCCGTCACTTCTTCAAACGCGCTGGACATCACATTGACCACATCGCCGCGTTCTTCGTCTGCGCCCACGGCGGCCGAGACCAGCTCTTGCAGCTTGGCTTCATCCGCAGGCGCAATCGCAGCAAGTGCTTCTGCATCGACGGCAACCGCGACGGAGATGCGGGTGAGTCGGCCAGAGGGCGATGTAGTGACTGCCACTTCGCGGTCGAGCTCATAATTGCGGCGCGCGCTTGTCTCGCTATCGGTCGGCGGGTTTTGCGCTTCAGCTTCGGCCTCGCCAGCCGGATTGGGCGCTTCTTCAACTAAGTCAGCAGGCGGCGGCGGCGTGTTCGCCAATACGCCCGGAACACCGCCGGCTGCATTGCCATCAGCACGCCGGGTCGAACTCGTCTCGCTTTCGGAACGAATTTTGCCTTCCGGTTCATAAGTTTCGCGTGCCGAAGTGACCTCGGACCTCTCCAGCGCGACTTGCACTTCGGTAGAGAATTTGCCTTCCCCCAACATCGGCGTGAGAAGCTGCGCCACCTGATCGCGCAATTTGGCCTCAAATTCGCTTTGCAGCAGCAAGCCATCGAGCGCGGTTTCGCTTTCGGTCGAAAGCAAACGGCCGTTCTGATCCACCACTCGCACAGCCTCAGGCGTGAGGCCAGGAACGGAGCCAGAGACTAGGTTGACGATCGCGTCCACTTGTTCTTTGCCTAGCGAGCGTCCGCGCGCGAGCCGCACCATGACAGAGGCCGTGGCGGGGCTTTTGTCGCGCACGAAAACCGATCTTTCCGGCGTGGCGAGATGGACCCGCGCGGAACTGATTCCGTCGATTTCCTGGATCGTCATCATTAGCTCGCGCTCATGCGCCAATCGCAGTCTTTCCCCTTCCATCGTGCGGCTCGCGCCCATTGGGATATTGTCGAGCATGTCAGTGGCCGATTGCGGCGTCGCGAGCCCGGTATTGCTGGCAACCAACATCCGCGCGCGGTAAATATCGTCTTCCGCAACGGTGATCCGGCCTGTGCCTGCATCAATCGAATAGGCGATCCCGCCGCTGTCCAGCGCCTCTGCCACTTGAGCGCGTTCATTGTCGGTGAGGCCGGAGTAGAGCACGCGGCTAGGTCCAGCAGACAGGCTGAGATAAGCCATCCCCGCCATGAGGATCGCCATAAACGCGCCAGCAGCGGGCAAAGCCTGGCGGACACCGGGTTGGCTCAGAAAGCTGAAAAGACGTTGACCAAAATCACCTTTGCCTTGCGTGTTTTCGCCAAAGTCTAACGCGACACCTGAACTGCCGCTAGAAACGGTGCCGACAGGCGCCGCCGGAAGAGTGCTATCCGCCATCTAGCTAGCCTCCCATCCGCATAATTTCTTGATAGGCTGTCAGCAGCTTATTGCGCACCTGCATAGTCGCTTCAAAAGCAACGCTGGATTCCTGACGCGCCATCATCACTTGCGCGATGTCGGTCACTTCGCCGCGTTCATAAGCAGCCTGCATATCGCCAGAGCGTTTTTGTACGGCGTTCACATTGTCGATGGCAGTGGACAGCGTATCAGCAAAGCTGCTTGCGCCGCTGCTGGTCTTGGCCACCGGATCAGCGGAGGTCGGCGCAGAACCGCCGACTTTGTCAGAGTTATTGGCAATATCGTTCGTGCGAAATTGCTGGAGCCCTTCGCTGCGTTCCAACAATTGCTGACGCAGCGCCATAATATCGGCTAGCCCTTGTGGACGCGCTCCCGATGGTCCGATGCCTGTCATTGCGCCGCTCCGGCTGAAAGGAGGCCGGTTTCGCGCATGGAGGCCATACGGTAGCGCAAGGTTCGTTCAGATATGCCGAGATATTTGGCCGTCTTCGCCCGGTGTCCGCCGCAATGGTCCAGCGCTTCTATGATCGCGCGGGCCTCGCTCTGAAAGGCTACATCAGACAACGATGGTAAGGCCGTACTGGTCGTTGAAGAAGGCTCCTGCGTTTCCGCTACAACCGGCCGCACACTTACATCAAAGCGTATATGCTCAGGCTCGATCACTTTATCACTGCCGCATAGCAGGATCGCTCGGCGGATCACATTTTCCAGCTCGCGCACATTACCCGGCCACGGGTGCCGCGACAGCAGCGCCAAAGCCGCCTCTGACAGCCACGCGGGGCCTGCCCGTTTACACGCATGGCGCAGCAACATACCAAAGGCCAGCGGCGCAATATCACCGGGCCGTTCGCGCAGAGCAGGCAGGCGCAGTGGAAAGACGTTCAAGCGGTAGAACAAATCCTCGCGAAAACGGCCCGCTGCAACCTCCTCTGCCAAATCGCGATTGGTACAAGCGATAATCCGCACATCAATCGCGGTCGGCTGGGTCGCGCCCAATGGCAAAACCTCCCCTTCTTGCAAAGTCCGCAGCAGTTTCGATTGGAGCGCCAGCGGCATCTCTCCAATCTCATCGAGCAGCAATGTCCCTTCATGAGCGGCGCGGAACAGCCCTTCGCCTGCGTCACTTGCGCCAGTGAACGCGCCTTTCTTATGCCCGAACAGCAGCGCCTCCAGCATCGCCTCGGGCATGGCAGCGCAATTGACCGCGACAAAAGGCCCATCACTACGATCGCTGGTACTGTGAAGGTAGCGAGCAAAAACTTCTTTCCCTGTACCAGAAGGCCCGCCGATAAGCACGGGAATGTCACTCGCGCCCAACCGCTGCGCCAATGTGCAAAGCGCCAAGGTTTGATTATCGCCAGCAATCGGCGTGCCGGACTGCGCAGCGCTGGCAATTAAGGCCGCAACCGCGCTTTCTTCATACTTGCGCGGATAGGCCAACCTTATGTGACGCGAGCTGATGACTGTCAGCTCGCCAGACGGGTGGCTATCCAGCTCAATCGTCTTTGCCGGAGGGCGCGGCGCATCACCTTTGCGTATTTGCCCCGTTAGAGCCGTACGGTCGCTTGCTGCCACAATATGCAAAGGTGCCGACTGCCAAGCTGAACCCAAAAGCGGTAAGGCGCGGTCCAGCAAGCCAGAAAATTTTTCTGTGTCTGGAGATGTTCGAATAACCGGCTTCATTTGGGTTTCCTGCATTAACGACGATTGCAGGGGAGCTTGTGCCCCATCACGTCCAAAGGAATGTGTTTTTAAGGGCAGGTATTTTTGCGAGGGGTCTTGGGGGCTTTACGGGGATGCTGCGAAAAAAATGGGCTTAAAGAATTTTGACCCCGGCCGGTCTTTTGGGTGGCAGCCACGCTTTCACGAAGGCTGTGGCAAAACCTGGAGACACTACAATGACTGTAATTAATACCAATATCTCAGCCCTGCGTGCATCAAATGCATCCACATCGGCGAACGAAATGCTGGGTCAGGCGATGGAACGTCTATCAAGCGGCAAACGCATCAATGGCGCGAAAGATGATGCGGCCGGCCTCGCAATTGCAACGGGCATGACTTCTGAAATTCGCGCGATGAACCAAGGCATACGTAACGCCAATGACGGTATCGCGCTAGCGCAAACCGCAGAAGGCGCATTGGATGAGGTATCCAACATGCTTCAACGTGTTCGTGAACTGGCAATCCAGTCGAGCACCGGTACATATAATGCGGAAAGCCGCGGCTATATGGACACAGAGGTTGACGAGTTGCAGGCGCAAATCTCAGACATTCTTGGCAATACCGAATTTAACGGTGTTGCGCTGTTTTCGACTACTGCCGGCACTGATGTCACCGTCACCATTGCGCTCGATGGAACCAACACGGTCGATCTGAACAGCACGGCGATTGATAGCACCAATATTTCTGCCACCGCGCTGGATGTCAGCGATGCAACTGTGGCTGGGACCACAATCACCAATGTCGATCTAGCTTTGGATGATGTGAATGCAGCGCGGGCATCGCTGGGTGCTGGCCAAAACCGGCTTGAATCCGCAATCAGCAATCTGACAAGCAATTCGACAAACCTGGCCGATGCTCGCTCACGGATCGAAGATACCGACTATTCGGCAGAGACAACCGCTTTGGCCAAGGCCCAGATCCTGTCGCAAGCCTCAACAGCTATGCTGGCCCAGGCCAACCAGTCGCAACAAAACGTTCTCTCGCTGCTGCGGTAAATTGAGCCAGATCTGGTTCAGTCCTCACCCCCTGAACCAACACAGAAGGCTTCGGTTATTCGGTCCCATGCTCTGGGACCATAGCCGGAGCCTTTTGGCGTGTCCGCGGGGAATTTTGGTCAGCTGCTTGCGTGCCCTTTGCCAATCCTCTTAGCAAAGCGCATCCATTGCGATCTGACGTTTGGCAAACGGCCGAAAAACAACTGCACTCATCAGCTCTTCTGTTTCCTAAAGGATAGCTTGGGCGCTGACGCCAAGGCAGAGCATTGACATTCTCGCATTCATATCAGCACGGTGCTCGCTATTACATGCAGTCCACACTAGGCGAAACCTTAAGCGCGTTTGAGGCGTCACCTGTCTACTATATCAGGCTGTACAATCACAATACGACAATGCTTTTCAGCTAGGCATTCAACTGTGCGTAGCGGGCAATCACCAGAGGCATACTCCAACCTTTGGATCAACCTAACCAGCGATGGCCTGGGCTTATCACGATCATTGAGGGTTGCGAGCGCAATGTTGCCCTAGAGGCTGCGCTGTCATGCCTAGCCAATGGTCAGGGTTAAACCCGCAGCAGAATGCTTGGATCGCGCCTTCAAAAGCCGGGAAGCGGCCATACTATTGCAACAGAATAGAAATCCGGCGGTTGCGCGGATCGGCGGGATCATCCGGAATCAGCGGTTCGCGCTCAGCAACTCCCTCGATCCGGCTGAACCGATCTGCGCTAAGGGCCTCGCCCATCAAAGCTTGCCGCGTTGCCTCAGCGCGCCCAGCCGATAGCGACCAATTGTTCGCTTCCACCCCGTCGCGCCATGGTAGGCTATCGGTATGTCCGCGCACAGCAAGCATGGATGGTTTGTCAGCCAGCGTTTCTGCCACGATATCAAGCAATTCACGCGCCTCTGGAACCAGCACGGTTGTACCGAGCGCAAACATCGAAAACTTCGCATCATCAACCAGATCGATCCGAACGCCTTGCGGGACAGCCTGGACCCGCACCTGTTTAGCCAGATGCCGGATCTTGCTTTTTTGCTCGAGCTTTTCCTTGATCTCTTCCTCAAGCTTTTCTTTCAGCTCAGCGCGGGTTTTATCCTGCGATTTGCCAGTACCATTCCCTTCGACCGGTCCGCCCACGGCGCTACGCGGAATAGTCAGTGATTTGTTGCCAGTCTGGCCCTGACGATTGGGGTAATTGTCAACATCGGTCAGCGAACTGCCGTTCATAAAGCCATCGCCACCGGCGCTCTTTTCCTTTATTTTCACGAGCGTGGGCGTGAAGAAATCAGCTAGCCCCTTGCGCTGATCCTCGGTCGTTGCGCCTAGCAGCCACATTAGCAGGAAGAACGCCATCATCGCGGTTACGAAATCGGCATAGGCAACCTTCCATGCGCCGCCATGGTGACCGCCACCGCCCTCAACCGTGATCTTCTTAATGATGATCGGTTGAAGCGGTTCGCTGGCCGCATTTTCGGTAGAGGGGGCTGCGCTGGCCACGCGCCTATGCTCCGCGCATCATATCGAGCAAATCGGTCAGCTTGGGCCGGTGCGCAGGAGGCAGGCCGGAGCGCGCCGCTTCCAATACCAAAGGCTGAGGATAGCCATGCAGGCTGGCGATAATCACTTGCTTGATCGAGTAGAAAATTTGCTGATCATGTTTGTTAATCTGGTTCAACCGGCCCGCCATTGGGCCAACCAAACCATAGGCCAGCAATACGCCCATAAAGGTTCCGACCAAAGCGGCGCCGATCATCTTGCCAAGCACCTCTGGCGGCTGATCAATTGAGCCCATTGTCTTGATAACCCCAAGCACCGCTGCAACAATCCCAAGTGCTGGAAAGGCATCGGCCAAGGTCTGAATCGAATGGGCTGGCTCTTCCATTTCATGCAACTGTGTTTTGATCGCATTGTCGATCACATCTTCAACTGCGTGAGTATCCAGCGTGCCGCTCGACACCACCATCAGCGTCAGCGCATCACAAATCATATCGCGGACAGCGTCGTCGGCTAGCAATGATGGATATTCGGCGAAGATGGATGAGTTTTCTGGCTCGGTGACATGGCTCTCCAGTGCCACGGCCCCTTCTGATCGCATGATCTTCATCAGCTTGCTGGTGAGCGCAATCGCATCAATGTGATCCTGATCGGAATACCTTGGTCCTTTAAAGACCTTCGCAAATCCGCCGAGCAGCGCCTTTAACTCGTGAGTCGTATTGCCGATCACCAGCGCGCCCACAGCGGCCCCGCAAATAATCATCATCTCAATCGGCAAGGCGGCAAGGATAGGCCCCATTGCGCCGCCAGCGATCATAAACCCGCCAAACACCATGAACAGCAGGATAACGATGCCAATGGCTGCAAACATATGTCAGCTTTCTGAAATTTGCCGCGCGAATGGCAGCGGGGTTATAGGTTAGATCGAGTCAAACAGGCTGAGCGATGAAAGCCGCGTAAAGCTGGCTTGGCTTGCCTCCAATACGGTTAGGGTTTGCTGCAATTGCGTTATCGCCTCAGTGAGATCGACATCACCCAATTCTGATTGTTCTTCGCTGCGTGTTTCGCCGCGAATGCTCGCGCTAAATTGCACATTGTCGATCCACGCAAGCCGCGCACCGAGCACGGTTTGCGAACGGTTCATGGAATCAAGCGCGTTGTCAAAACCGGCCAAGGCATCGCGAGCAGCTGCGGCTGGATCAGCGGCGGTCGTGCCGCGCAAATCAGCGGTAAAGGCTGAGAGAAAAGCAAACACATCGGTGCTCGCCCCGCCTGCTTCAAAACTCAGAACATCAGGACCGGTGAGGCCGCGCTCAACCTCTATGCCCAAGCCGACTTCAACCGTATCGACATTGGCTGATCCTGCATAGGAGACCGTACCAGAGGCATCCGTGACATAGGCGGGCGATGGGTTCACGCCGCCGAACAGCGAACGGCCCGATGTATCGGTCAGGTTCGCCAGATCGAGCAACTGCACCCGCAGCTCATCGATCTCGGTCGCAATTGCCTCGCGTCCAGCTTCACCCGTACTATCGCTGGCGGCTTGCACCGCCAATTCGCGCGCGCGGATGATCAAATCGCTCATATCTTCCATCGCGGAAGAAGCGCTTTCAAGGGACAGGCTGGCGCTATTTGCCTTGCCTTCGTCGATCTCAGCCAAGCGTTCCTGCCGGGCGAGCGCGCGCAAACGAGAAGAGGCGATCGGATCATCGGATCCGCGCTCCAGCCGCTCGCCCGTTGCGATCTGGCCCTGCAACCCTTCGGCGGCTCCACGCAGCGCAGCCATCTGGCCGAGCGACCGGGCATAAAAGCTAGAAGTGGAATTGGGAGCGGCGATCATCTTATCGTATTCCTAGAATTGTATCGAAAAGGTCATTGGCGACCTGGATCACCCGGCCAGAGGCTTGGAAGCTCTGCTGGAATCGGATGAGATTGGCTGCCTCTTCATCAAGGTCGACCTCGGTGGCTGCTGACAGAGAGGATTGCGCCGACTGCGCAATGGTTTCCAAAGCCGCGCGGGCCGTGTCGCGGTTTCGCACTGTGCTCGATAATTCGAATAGAATGCTATCAGCCTGAGCCGCCGGTCCGCCGTTCGCCAATGCGCTGCGCAGGCTAGCGAGATTACCGGTATTAAGGCTGTTTGCACCGGCTCCAGCAGGTGCGGTCGCTATTCCCGATCCATCCGCCAAAGCGATGCCGATGTCACCCGCGCCTGTGCCGGAAAAGAACGGCTGGCCCGTGCTGCCATCGGGCGCTGAACCGCTGGCTTGAGCGGTGTTCAGAATAGATATAGTCGAGGCTGCAAGTGCATCCAAATCGCTGAGCAGGCCCGCCTGTGCGCTGAGAGCACTTGCCTGTCCTGCAATGCGGCCAGACGCGGGCGATACGCTCGCTCCGTCCAAGGCAAAGGCCAAGGTGCCATCGCCATTGGCGCTTGCGGTCATTGTGCCCGCATTTGTGCCTGTAACCAGCGCGCCACCGCTGCCGCCGGACAGCTCAACATTGACCACGCCAAGCGGGGTAAAGGATGGCGTTATACCGATCCGCCCAGACAGCTCTTTTAGCAGATTGTCACGGCTATCGAGCAGCACCGCATGGCCGCCGGTATTGGGTTCAGAGCGAGTCAGCGAATTGTTGAGCTTGGCCAAATCCTGCGCAAGCTGATTGATCTCACCCAGCGTGTTTTGCGCATCCTGACGCAGAAAATCGCCGCCTTCTTGCAGGCTGGAATGCGCCAGCTGGAAAGTTCCGGCCAAATTGCGCCCCTGCTCTAAAGTGTTGGAACGCAGCGATGCATCAAGCGGATCACTTTCCAGTTGCGCAAATGATGCCTCGAATTCGACCAGCGCCTCATAAAGCCCAGATTGCTCAAGGCTCAGCTCGCTAGTTTTGAGTGCGTCGAGTTCAGCGCTCGCCTGCGAAAGGCTGGAATTGCTGCTGCGCATTTGCGCCAGGAGCAGCGGCGTATCGGGACGATAAACCCCACCAATGCGCACGCCGTTAAACGTGCCGGAAGTGAAATCACCCACGGTCCCGCGCGAGCTAACCTCTTGCTGGTCCAGCCGCCTGCGGACATAGCCCTCTGTCTGCGCATTGGCGATATTCTGCGCGGTGACTTCAAGCGAAGACCGCGCGGCTGCTGCGCCAGACTGGCCGATGTTGATGAGCGATGCAGCCATAGTCTAAGCCTTTCCGCTCTGGGTCTGAGAAGTAGCGGACATATGCGCCGCGAGCTGCTCTTCGATGGAGCGCGCAAGGCCAAGACCGCCCTTGCCGGTCGAGGACAGCTCAGCGAAATGTTCATCGCGCATAGCTTCGAATTGTTCGAGCCCTTGGCCGGAGAAAATGTCATCTCCGCCAAAGTCGCTGGCCCGCGCGCTGGCGAGCAATTGGCGCAGGAAGATCGCCTCGAACGCTTGAGCCGCTTCGCGCAGTTCCATGCGTTCTGGAGAGAGCGCTTCGGCGGGCGCGGCACTCATCACGGCAGGCGTAGAAGATAAGATCATATTACCACCATTTCGGCTTGCAGTGCGCCCGCTTGTTTCAGGCTTTCCAATATGACGACCAGATCAGCAGCACCCACGCCCAGCATGTTGAGCGCATCGACAATTTCATTGAGGCTCGCGGCCCCTTCCATCAAAGCGACGCGGCTGCTGGCCTGCTCAACGGAAATGGTTGAGGCCTCTTCAACCGCGGTGACACCATCGGTAAAGGGTTCAGGCTGCACGATCCGCGGGCTTTCCGAAATGCTAATGGTTAGCTTGCCGTGGCTGATCGCAGCGGGCGCAAGCCGCACTGCTTGATTGATCACCACGGTCCCCGTGCGGCTGTTGACGATAACGCGGGCACGCTGGGGCGCAGGATCAACATCCAGCATTTCGATATTCGCTAGCATGGCTGCACGCGCATCGCGTTCTGCGGGTAAGGCAAGCTCGATACTGACACCGTCGACAATGCGCGCGGCGGCGGGATAGACATCATTGATCGCATCGCGCACGCGGGTTGCGGTCAAGAAATCGGCCTGGTTGAGATTGAAGCGTAGCGAGGCGCCTTGGTCAAAACCTGTCGCCACTGGCCGCTCCACAGAAGCGCCATCGGGGATCCGGCCAACGGTGGCGACATTGACGGTAAGCTGCGAGCCGTCGCGGCCCGACACACCCAGCCCGCCGACCGCGACATTGCCTTGCGCCATGGCATAAATCTGTCCATCCGCGCCGTATAAGGGGGCAAGGATCAGCGCGCCGCCGCGCAGGCTTTTCGCCCTTCCCATAGTGGAGACTGTAATGTCGATCCGCTGGCCCGGCTTGGCAAAAGCGGGCAGATCAGCAGTAATGATGACGGCGGCGGCATTCTTTAGGCCCGGCGAAACGCCCGCTGGCAATTGCATGCCCAATCGGCCCGATACGCCTTTCATCGCTTCGGTCAGATATTCCAGATTATCGTCGCCCGTGCCAGCAAGGCCCACGACCACGCCGTAACCGGTGAGCTGGTTTGAACGCAGCCCTTCGAATGCGCCAATGTCGCGCACACGCTCAGCCGAGGCAGGCACAGATGCGAGCGCTGCCAAAGCGGCCAAAGTCGCAGCGAGGAATGTGTGAAGAATGCGCATCGCCACCCTCCCCATTAAAACGGCGAGATAATGTTGAAGAAACGGCTTAGCCAGCCGGGCCGCGATGCTTTCTGGATCGCGCCGCGCCCAGAATAGATGATCCGCGCATTGGCGACCTGAGCGCTGGAAAGCTGATTGTCGCTGCTAATATCGGCCAGCCGCACAGTGCCGGCGAACTGGACCCATTCATCCCCTTGGCTCAGCGACATTTGCTTCTCTCCGACAACAGTAGCAGTGCCGCCGGGATGAACGGCAGCGATCGTAACGGTAATGACGCCGCTCAGGGTACTTTGCTGGGCGGCATCACCTGAACCACTGAACGTCCCATCAGCCGAAGCATTAAGGGCATTGGGATTGAGAAAGCTCAATATGCCAGCGGTTGGCGGAGTAATGGAAAGGGAGCCATCGCGGTCTGTACTCGCCGATGTGCTCTTGCTGGTGGTGATGTTTTCAGTGAGCGCGATAGTTACCAAATCGCCCACATTGCGCGCGCGGTTTCCCTGATGCAGGCCAGCATAGCCTGCACTCACTTGAAAGATCGCTCCAGCGCTGGGCGTAGGATTGGCGGCGACTGCAGGCAAAGGCGGCGGCGCGGCAAAGCCCGCTTGCGGCCGGCCGCCTTCCATACCGCAACCGGTCAGCAGCATCAGCGCTGTAACCGCGATAACCGCGCGAGAACACAAGCCAGAATGCACATCGGTAAGCGTCATAATCGCCATCCTTACAAGAGCGTTTGATTGGCGTTGCGCAGCATTTCATCGACCGCGCTGACCATTTTGGAATTGATTTCATAAGAACGCTGGGCCTCGATCATCTCGACCAGCTCTTCCACCACATTGACATTGCTGGCCTCCAGCATGCCTTGGCGGATACCGCCGCGCCCGTTTGTGCCGCCTGCGCCAATATCTGCTGCGCCGCTGGCAGCGGTCTCTTGCAGAAAGTTATCGCCGAGCGCTTGCAGGCCCGCCGGATTGACAAAGCTAGCGATTGTCAGCTGACCAAGCTCAGCGGGCGCTGCATCACCCTGCAACGTTGCCGACACAGTTCCATCTTGCGCGACAGTAATCGACTGCGCGCCTTGCGGCACAGTAATTGCTGGCTCCAAAGCAAACCCCTGCGGCGTCACAAGTTGCCCGTCAGCGCTCAGCGTAAAATTACCAGCACGCGTATAGGCAATTTCGCCGCCGGGAAGCTGGACTTGAAAAAAGCCGGGCCCGTCCATCGCCAGATCCAGCGCATTGCCGGTGGTGTTGAGCGTGCCTTGGCTATCGATGCGGCTGGTGCCCTGCACCTGAACTCCGGTACCTAGGTTCATGCCTATGGCATAGGTCGTCTCAGCGGTTGAACGCGCGCCAGCAACCCGCGCATCCTGATAGGCGAGCGTCGCAAAATCTGGTCGATCTCGTTTGAAACCGGTTGTGCCAATATTGGCGAGGTTATTGGCGATCACTCGCATCCGCGTGTCTTGCGCCTCAAGCCCGGTGCGGGCGACATGGAGAGCAGAATTGGGCATAATGATATCCTTTAAAGTAGGAGGTCTTCAGGCATGATGGGGACGCCCTTAGGTAGTATTCGCATGTGCTGGCGCGGGGCCGTTACCGGTTGATCGACATCAGCCGAGCTCCTGCCTGATCCAGCTCGGTTGCCTTGGCGATGATCTTGCTGCGCTGCTCAAAAGAGCGCTGCGCTTCAATCATCTGAACCAAAGTTTGCGCGGTATCGACATTGGAAGATTCGAGCATACCGCTGTCGATTTGCGCCGTCGGATCATCGGGCAAAACGCCGCCGTCCGGCACGCGCAATAGTCCGTCGAGCCCTTTTACAATCGCGCTGCCTTGCGTGCTGGCGAGTTTGATTTTAGCCACTTCTTGAGCAGGCGCATTAGGCGCTGCGGGATCACCGACAAAGATGCGGCCATCTGCGCCAAAGGACACGCGGCCACCGGGCGGAATAGTGATCGGTCCGCCTTCTCCCATCACCGGCAGTCTGTCGCCATTTTGCAGCACGCCATCGGCAGTAATGTGGAGATCGCCGCGCCGCGTATAGACTTCGCCGCCATCGGGCATCTGCAATGCGAGCATCGCATCGCCGCGCACCGCAATATCTAAGGTACGTCCCGTCGGAATGACGCGGCCCGCATCCAGATTGGCACCGCGCACGGCCCCTTGGGCCAAAGCGCGAACCTCCAAATGCTCGCTTTTCAGCGTCGCAGGTGTGACAGCAAATTCCTCTGCCTTGAACCCAGGGGTTGAGACATTGGCGAGGTTGTTCGCTACGGCGCGCTGCCGGTTCATAGCAGAATCCATCGCGGTGAAGGCGGTGTAGATCAGGCGGTCCATTGTGTGTCAGCCTAACCTTGCAGGTTGATCACGGTTTGCGAGATCGTGGTGGCGGTATCAATCGCGCGGGCGTTGGCTTGGAAATTGCGCTGCGCAGTGATCAGCGCGACCATTTCTTCAGCCAGATCAACGTTTGATCGCTCCAGCGAACCGGAAAACAAACTGCCCAGGCCTTCATTGCTTGGGGTGCCATAGATCGCACCGCCCGAATTGCCCGTGGCGCGCCATTGCGTTTGTCCTACGGATTGCAGCCCGTCGCGCGATGGGAAAGTGGCCAATGCCATACGGCCCACCGCCTCGGTTGTCCCATCAGCATAGGCCGCTTCTAAAATACCGCTGGCTGTAATGGTCAGATTGTTGAGAGCAGACCCAGAACCATTGGTCGTTGGTACCACTGCATCAATCGGTGTTGTCCCAGTAACTGTGCCGCTCGCATCGGTCGCAAAAATCTGAACGGACTGTTCCTGCGAATCGAGCAAATTTCCGCTAGCATCAATCTGAAAATTACCATTGCGGGTGAAGAATGTTTCATCGCTTTCGGTATTGCGTGTCGTGAAAAATCCATCGCCATTTATCGCGAGGTCGAGGCTACGCCCGGTCTGTTCGATCGAACCCAGAGAAAAGTTCTGCGAGGTCGAGGAAACCGCTGCGCCCAAACCAACAGAGACCCGCGGATCAACCGAAGATCCACGCGCCACAATGTCAGCAAATTGGGCGGTGCTTTTCTTGAAGCCTGCGGTCTCTGAGTTGGCGATATTGTGCGCGATAACCCGCAAGTCTGTCTCGGCATTTTTAAGGCCATTGAGTGAGATGAAGAAGGAACTCATAGTATCATTATCCTTGTATCAGGAGCTTTAGGAAGGAGGGCTATGTGCCAGGCTGCACTGCGATCAGCGCGTCCAAACGCTCCACGATAGTTTGCAAAGTATCATTGGTGGCGGTGGTATTGGCCAGCGAAGAAAACTGCGCCATCTGCGCCAGCATCGCCTCGTTCTGCACCGGCTCAAGCGGGTCTTGCTGCTGCAATTGAACAGTCAACAAACGTAGAAAATCCGACTGGCCCAACGTATTGGTCTGGCTGCTCCTTTGAATCGTGCCGGGCTGATTGAGCTGGTCGATCGTCTGCTGGGCAGATTTGATGCCAGTGGCAGTGCTAGAAATATCCATTTTCATTTACTCCTTAACGTGTCGAGCATCAGCTGCTTTGCGGTCTGCATGGCTTCGACCAGATTTTGGTATTGGCGCGCGGCCTCCATAATCTCGACCATCTCGCCAGTTTCATCGACGCTTGCCTCCCACACATCGCCATTTTCATCTGCAAGCGGGTGATCGGGATCGCGGCGCTTGGTTGGCTCGGCCTGATCGGTGGTGATGCGTTCGACCCGCACGCTGGAAAGCCCTGATGCGCGGTCCAATTCTGTGGTGAAGACCGGGCGGACAGAGCGGTATGCTTCCTCGCTGGTGCGCGAGACAGAACCGGCATTGGCGAGGTTCGATGCCGCTGCATTCATCCGCACCATTTGCGCGGACATGCCTTGCTGGGTCAGGCGAAACAGGTTCATCGGCGGCGGCGCATTATCGGGCATGGTCACTCACCCTTCAGCGCACGTTTGGCGTTTTCGACCTTGCTTTGCACAAACGACAAAGTCGCGCTGTAAGCCACAGCATTTTCAGCAAAGGCCAGCTGTTCATTGGCAAGCTCGACGGTATTGCCATCCATGCTCGGCATAGTTGGCACGCGGTAACGGGTGTTATCGGCCAGCACCTGATCGCTCGATTTCCCGCCCAGCCGATCATTCAGAGCGGCAGCGAAATCAATGTCGCGCGCTTTGTATCCCGGCGTGGCTGCATTGGCGATATTGCTGGTGAGCATGCCCATGCGCTGCGACCGCAATTCCAGCGCTGCGCCATGGATGCCAAACAATGTCTCGTTCAAAACAGGTCTCCCAAATGGGTTGGACCCTGGAGGTAGCAAAGCGCGTGCCAATTCTTCGTGCCTAGGGGTTTTACACCTGACCTATCGGCATTCCGGCAAGGGATTGCCGAGGCGCGCTTTCAGAGCGGCAAGTATCTTCCGCAGAAACCCTTATCGAGACATTTGATCTCCGCTTTGAAGAGCTGATCTCGCGAGGTCTAGGGTAGGTCTAGGGGTCATCTCTGCTTGCGATCGCAGACGCAATTTCGGTGCATTTTCTGCTTAAAATAGCCGCACGTAAGCCGTTCTGGAGAGGGTGAAAACACACTCTACATCCCTGTATTGGCGAGAATTTGCATGAGCGGATTGACACAATTGATCGACCCGCAAGCAGCCGCCATTGTGCTCGGCGGCAGCATCATTGCAACCTCGGCCCGTTGCGGATTGGGTTCTGCACGCGATGCCGCATCGCAAATTGTCCGCCTGCCTACTCGCCGCTTTCAATTTGCGCGGGTAAAGGCCGCGCTCGCGCCAATGGTGAACGATATTGCGAAGAGCGGGTTGATCCGCGCGTCCCTGGTAAAATGCCCAGATCGCGCTGTAAACGAAGGGTTAGAGGCGATGCTGCGGCGGCGCAGTTTCACTGCTTTTCTCGCCCATCAACAAAGCCACCGCGAATTGCGATTGGCGCGCCGGTTTCGGGCTTCGGAAAGTCTGGATACTGCCGGTGAACTCGCCCCCATCTTGGGTTTGACGGGCACTTTGGTCGCGCTGAGCCAACTCGACCCAGAACGCCTTTCCGACCCGTCTGCCATGGTCTCTGCTATTTCGGCCGCGATCCTATCGACGCTGTATGGATTGCTGCTCGCGCATTTCATCTGCCACCCGCTTGCCCGCGCGATTGAGCGGCGCGGCAAAGCCGAAGAAGAGGCGCGCGCAGCGCTTACCGATTGGCTCGCGCATCACATCCCCGCAGACAGTACGCCAGCGGCAGATGACATGAGCTTAATAACCAGAGACGCAGCGTGACACGCACGCATAACGGCCAATGGGAAGTGCTAATGGCCGATCTGGCCTTGATCCTATTCGTCACGGCAATGGGCGGGCTTGTCGCCATGCCCTTAGCCAAAAATTCTGCGCAAGATACGGCAGAGCCGCAGCCTAGTGTCGCGCCGAGCCAAGCTTTGTTTCGCTCCTCACCAAACGGTCCTACCTTGACACAATGGCTGGAAAGTCAGCCGCGCGATCCGCGCGCCACTTTATCGATCTTCGTAGAGTACACCAAGGAAGAGACTGCCGCCCAATTGGCTCAGGCAGCGGCAATGATTGAGCAGGCCGAAGCTGCAGGCGTACTCACGCGCGTCATCGTCCGCAGCGCAGATCGCAAAGATATTTACGCCAGCCTCGCCTATGATGAAGCGCGTTGACCCTTAGCAAATGAACCGAATTCTAGGCGCATAGCACCTGATTGCGTCCGGATTCTTTGGCGCGGTAAAGCGCACGATCCGCCTGCCCCAATGCCGCGCGCGGATCGCCGTCAAGATCAACCTGAGCGACACCGCCAGAAAAGGTGATCTGACCAAAGGGTTTGCCGGTCTCACGGTTCATCAAACGCCTGCGCGCGAGCTTGATCCGAACCGTTTCCAGCTTTTCGAGGGCTTCTTCTTGATCGAGACCAGAGAATAAAAGCACAAACTCCTCGCCCCCGTGGCGCGCCACAAAACAGCGATCGCTGGCGATTTGCGAAAGCGATTGGGCGATGGCTTTCAGCACTCGGTCACCAGCTTCGTGACCATGGACATCATTGACCTGTTTGAAGTGGTCAATATCGCAAAAGGCAATCGACAGCGGGGTTTCGTGCTGCTTAGCACTTTCCACTTCCGCGAACAGATTGCGTTCAAATGCACGGCGATTGGGCAGGCCGGTCAAGTGATCTGCATCGGCTTCTTTTCGAGCCTTAGCCAGACTGTCGCGAAGGTTTTCAGCCTCGTGCTGACTGCGCTCCATTTCCGCTTCGATTGTCTTGAGCTGGTCCAGCATGCCGCGCGACAACTCTATCAATCGGGCGAATTCGGCTGCGCCTGCAGAAAGTGAATCAGGATCAGAAATCGAGCGTCGGCCCGGCGCTGGATCGCAACCATCTTGCAGGTTCAATTGCTCGTCCATAGCGCTGCGATAAGCATCCGTCGCGTCTCGCGCATTCTTGGTCGTTAGCTGAAACTCATTCATCGCATTCTGCATCAGATCCATTAGTTCCTCCATCTGATCATTGCGCTCGTTGCTATCGCTTTCACGCTGCAAAGGCTGAGGCCAAGACTGATCAAGCCAAGCTTCGTCGATCAATTGCGACGCTAGCTCTTGCTTGGTCAGTGCTTCACGCAGCGCCGCATTCCGGCCAGAAAGGCCATCGCACACCAGAGACAGGTTCGCACCGGTTACCGGCAAAGCATACTGCGTCATAAAATCCGCAACCTTGCGCATTAGATCCAATTGCGCGGCCTTTGCAGCATTAGACGTGCGTGAGCCTTCTTCTTCGGTTGCAACGTCACGCTTATCATTTGAACCGCTGCCCATTGCATCACGCCAACGGCGCAAAGGGCTGAAACCCGCTTTGGCAGAGCTCTTGTTTGTCTTTTGCTCTTTTCCCAAAAACACTGGCTTCCTGGCCCTTTCCCAATAGACAGACCATCAGGAAACGCTCGGCCTGCATCTGACTGCGGTATCGCAAGGCTGCGATCTGCGGCGCTCTTAGTGACGCCTTTCGATGCTCACGACGCACATGTTTCTAAAGCCGCTGCGATACCGGCGCGCAAATCCGACCCTTGGGGGAATTACTTATAGGTATTCGCCGCAGGTCCGGCAGGTTTGGCACAGGATTTGCTGCTTCTGGTCGCTAAGTGCCCCGATGAAATGGTGCGCAGCAAAGGAGGCAACGGTGCAATTTCGTAACCACACGGCGTGCAAAAGCGCCCTTTCTTTAGCGTGCGCTGCGATGCTCGCGATACCCGTGATCGCAAAGGCCGAGCCGCGCTTTACGAAAGCCTCCGAGATTGATCTGGCGGTTGAAATCTTCACCGGCAAGCCGGCAGGGACCATTGGCGGGGCGCGCAATTCTGCCGATCCACGTTTGCGGTTGGCGCGCTGTTCGCAGCCTCTTACAGCAACATGGCATGGGTCGTTGGAACGCGTGGTTCGTGTCGCTTGCGAAGGGGCTTCACCATGGCATGTCTTTATCGCGCTTCGCTCTGCGCCCAAGCTCGCGAAGCCCGACAAACCTGCGCTCGTCGTACGCCGGGGCGACACTGTGACTATCGCGGTTGAAGGGGCCGGTTTTACCGTCCGCAGACCCGGCGAGGCTCTCAAATCGGGCGCGATTGGCGATTGGATCACGGTGAAAACGGGACGCAAGGCCGAACCTGTTAGCGCCAAAATTGTCCGACCCGGCCGGGTTGTCATCCCGTTTTAGTCAGGCACTGCGGGCCGCTTGCAAAAAAGTTCCAAGGCAGACCTTAAACATACATTTGACCGGCCGTTCTGGTGGCTGGAAAGGTAAAGGATCACGGCTATGTCGATCAATGATATGATGAAACTGCAAGGAACCAGCGCGGTCAAACCCGCTGGGCTAGGAGACCATGCTGGCGTCAACGCTAAAGCGGGTTCAAAAGCAGTAACCTCGGCCAAGCCCGCTGCGGCAAACCAAAGCGGGATCTCGGTCGAAGTCACCGGTAAAGTCGATGCAGGCGAGCCGCCTGTAGCCGCCGACCGCGTCAGCGAGGTGCGCCAAGCGCTGCAAGACGGTAGCTATCCCATTGTGCCTGCCCAAATCGCCGATGCGATGATCGCAGCGCGCCTTAGCCTAACCATTGATTCGTGATCGAGGTACCTATGTCAGAACGGCCGCTTGAACGGCAATTGCGGCAAATGATTGCCGCTTTGGAAGATGAACGGCAAGCGCTTGCCACTCTTGACCTTGACCTGCTCACCAGCGCTGTTCGCGACAAGGAAGCCTTGTGCGATGTGCTGGAGCCTGTTCGTCCCGATCAGCTGAACGGCGAGACCCGCGCGCTCGCTAGCACCGCACGCCAGCTGAACGATGTGAACCGGCGTGTGCGCAATTTGCTCGCTGCCAATGTCGCAACGCGGTTAGAAGCTTTGGGCGTGCCGCAGCCGGCATACCGCGCAGACCGGCTCGCTACAGCTGGCTAGGGACAAACCTCTATAGCCGTTCAACTGGCACGCACATTGCTACGCTTTCAGCATGAACCCGTTGGAAGCATCATGAGTGACCCTAGACAGATCGCCGGCACACAGATGTCCGCAAGCGCCCGGACGCAGCCAACGGTCCGGTCCGCTGTGGCTGAGGGCGCTCGGCGCACCAATACCGATTTTGAATTTTTGCTTGCTCAGGCCCGGCTAGAATCTGGCCTTCGCCCCAATGCAAAGGCACGCACATCCAGCGCGACGGGACTGTTCCAATTTATCGAAAGCACCTGGCTTGCCACAATGAAGCGGCACGGCCCTGCGCTGGGCTACAGCGATGTGGCCTCCGTTATTCAGAAGCGCGGCAATCGTCATTATGTCGCCGATCCGGGGCAAAGGCGCGCGATCATGAACCTACGCAAGGATCCGCAGGTCGCGTCTTTAATGGCGGGTGCGCTGGCCCAAGACAATCGCAACGCTATCGCGCCGGTGCTGGGCCGCGAGCCGGGCGCAACCGAGCTTTATATGGCGCATTTTCTTGGCGCGGGGGATGCCAAACGGTTCCTGTCAGAGCTTTACCGCAACCCTTCGCAATCAGCGCCTGCTCTGTTTCCCCGCCCAGCATCAGCCAATCAATCGATCTTTTATCACCGCAGCGGCGCACCGCGCGATCTGGCCGGCGTAATGGGATTGATGGAGGGCAAGATGAGCCGCGCGATTGCCGCTAATGGCCGTTTGAGCCCGCCGCCTCCGTGGATTGAACCCAATACGCAGAGGCTGTTCGGTGATGAACCGATTTCTCCCTATGGCAGACGCGCAGCCCGGATTGTTGAGGATGCGGCACACCCGACCGCTGGCAGTGGCCCGCGCGATCCGCGCTATGATGCCCACACCCATACGCCCCCGCCCATATCGGGGCTACCACCGGTCCCGCAGTTTGGCCCGCTTCAGGGTGTTCCAGCACCCTCGCAAACAAACGCGCCCGCGCCGAAAGAAACTCCCCGCCCGCCCATGTCGGATGTGCTCCGGCAGAGCTTCTCGCTTGACGGGCGTGCAGACACCAATCAGCGCAGCGATGCAGCGACCGAGCAAGTGCGCCGCGCTTATCATGATCTGAAAGCATTTGGCCTGTAATGCAGGGGCTAACAATCAAGGGCTTCGTTTCAAAGCTCACCGGCGCGCCCGCAGCCGTGGCTGTGCCTTTTGGCATCCTCATCCTGTTCATCCTGATGGTGCTGCCAATACCCACCACGCTGCTCGACATATTGCTGGTGTTCAACATCGCTATGTCGGTCGCGATTTTGATGGTCGCGCTGAATTCGCGAAAGCCGCTTGATTTCTCCTCCTTCCCATCGGTGCTCTTGTTCGCCACGCTGATGCGGCTGGCGCTCAATGTCGCCTCCACTCGCATCGTTTTGGTCAATGGCCATGATGGCGGAGCAGCAGCGGGCGCTGTCATCGATAGTTTTGGCGCGTTTCTGGTGGGCGGCAATTTCGCTGTCGGCCTGTTCGTCTTCGCGATCCTGCTGATCATCAATATGATCGTGATTACCAAGGGTGCGGGCCGCGTTTCAGAAGTGTCCGCGCGCTTTGTGCTCGACGCTTTGCCGGGCAAGCAGATGGCGATCGATGCGGATATTGCCGCAGGCGTGATCGATCCCAAGGAGGCGCGCAATCGCCGCAGCGAAGTGACGGTCGAAGCCGACTTTTACGGTTCGATGGATGGCGCCAGCAAGTTTGTGAAGGGCGATGCGATTGCCGCTCTGCTGATCCTTGGCGTAAATGTGATCGCCGGTTTTGCGCTTGGCATGCTAAGCCACGGTCTAAGTGCTGGTGAAAGCGCGGAGAAATATATCACGCTAGCGGTGGGCGATGCGCTGGTTGCGCAAGTGCCCGCATTGCTACTCTCCATCGCTGCTGCGGCCATCGTCACCAGGGTTAGCGATACGCGCGATCTGGTGGGGCAAATCTCTGGTCAGTTTTCTGATCCGCGCGGCTGGTTGCCGGTCGCTATGATCCTTGGCGCATTTGGTCTGGTACCTGCCATGCCGCAAACAATCTTCATCCCCGGCGCGGCCATCGCCCTTGGCCTGTGGTATTACTTGCGCAAGGTGGAAGCCCAGCCCGAAGTCATCGCCGAGGTGGTGGAAGAAGAGCCGCCAGACAGGATCGCAGTGTCCGATGTTTCAGACCAGACTTTGGTGACGATTGAGTTGGGCTTTGGTCTGGTTGGTCTCGTTGACAAAGACAAAGGCGCGCCGCTGCTTGCGCGCATCACTGGCATTCGTAAACAACTCTCTCGCGATTTCGGTTTCGTCCTGCCGCAGTTTCGCATCCGCGATGCGATTGAGCTGGGCGCAAATGACTACCGGATCGTGATGGGCGGCGTAGTGCTGGGCCAGGATGAAGCGCGACCCGGGCGTATTCTTGCCATCGATTCCGGCGATGTGATCGCGCCGCACGCGCTGAAAGGTGAGAGCGTCAGCGACCCCAGTTTCGGCTGCCCTGCAATCTGGATTACCGAGGCCGAGCGCGACCACGCTATCGCGGACGGCTTCCTAACCGTCGATCCCAGCACAGTGATCGCGACCCATGCGAATCGACTACTAATGGGGCGCGGCTCAGATATGCTCGGCCCCGAACAAGTGCGCGAATTGCTCGACAATGTGAAAGAAGCCAATCCCGGTCTGGTCGAGGCCGTGCATCCCGAACCGCTTTCACTTGCTGCAGTCACGCGGATTTTTCGCGCCTTGCTTGATGATGGCATTGGCATTGGCCACCCGCTGCCGATCCTGTCTGCTCTAGCGATTGCGCTTCAACGCACACAAGATTTTGGTGAGCTGGTTGATGCCGTGCGCGCGGACCTTGGCACGTGGATTGTCGGGCAAATCTGCCGTCCGGGCGAGCTTTTGAACGTCGCCACTTTGGAAGCCTCATTGGAAAGCGCGATCCTTGGCGGGATGGTTGATCCATCGACTGGTCAGCCGATGATCGACCCTGATTGCGGCAAGATGATTGCTGAAACCATGAATGAAGCGGTGGCCAAAACCGGCGGCCCTGTCGCTCTAATCGTGCAGCCGCCCGCACGCCGCGCGATTGCCAGCCTTTTAAAGACGCGCGTACCGCAAGCTCTGGTGCTTTCGATCCAGGAATTGCCCGCATCGCAAGGGGTTGAAGTTGTCGCTGTGATCTCAAGACCGCGAGAAACGCAGGTTCAAGCTGCTCTCCCGCCCAGTGAAGCACCCTCCACACAGCCGCCCCAACAAGGTGCCTTGGCAGCATGAAACATGATCCCAAATCCTTCGACACCGCGCGCGGATACAGCGCCGCAAACAGCGCAGAAATTAACGAGCGCGTTCAGCGCTTTGTCCCGCTTGTGCGCCGGGCTGCTTGGCATATTTACGGCGTTGGACGCGATGGTTTGGAAATAGAGGACTTGGTGCAAGCAGGTATGCTCGCTCTTACCGAATGCGCCGCCAAGCACACAGGTTCAACCGAGGACGGGTTCGCCGCCTACGCCAAAATGCGGGTCCGCGGCGCGATGTTTGATTGCTTGCGCAAACTCATGCTGGATAGCCGGGGACGAGCGAAGAAGCGCAAGGCGTATGATGATGCCGTCACCGCGCTTAGCCAGCAATTCCGGCGCATGCCTTCGCGGGCAGAGATTGCCGCACATTTGCAATGCGGCGAAGATGAGCTGGCCGACTACGAAGCGGCAGCGACACGGCTGACCTCGCTCGATGAAGCCTATGATGAAAGCAACACGGCCTTTGCCGATGACACGCCCGATCCGTTTGAAAGCCTTGCGGAAATGGAGAATAGAGAGCGACTGGTCGCGGCGATGACGCAGCTTCCTGAAAGGCTGCAATTGGTGCTGCAATTGTTCTTTGTCGAGGAAATGAACCTGACCGAAATCGCGCAGACATTGGATGTCAGCGTGCCGCGCGTACATCAATTGCGCGGCCAAGCGCTGAAAAAACTCAAAGAACTGATGAGCGAGAACGCCTAGCAGTTTGACGCTTGCCCTGACCTCGCCGCTGCTGGCAAAGCTCTGCAACATGAAACAGGCACAGGATTTTCGCGCAGAATGCGAGAGCATAGAGGCGCTGCTGCGCAGTTTATCCGAGGAGGGTTTCGAACGCGAGACCGGGTTCAAGCAGTGGACATTCAATCGCATCCTCACCCACCTGCACACGTTTAACGATGCGGCTTTTCTGGCGCTGCAAGCAGGCAAGGGAAACAGCAAGGGCTTCGATGGCTTCAAGCGCAATCTGGGCGCGAAAGCGAGTTCGATGGATATGGCACAGATCGAGGCGGAGTATTGCGATGGGCTAAGCGGCACAGCACTGCTCGATCTATGGGCGGGGTTCTATCCCAAGCTTGCTGATGCCTTCGCCGATGCTGATCCCAAGGCGCGTCTGCCGTGGTTCGGTCCGGACATGAGCGCGCGTTCCTCCATCACAGCACGGCTGATGGAAACTTGGAGCCATGCGCAAGCGATCTATGATGAACTCGGGCTGGAACGCCGCTCAACCGACGGGATTGAGAATATCGCTGTGCTCGGCCTCAACACCTATGGCTGGACCTTCATCAACCGCAAGCTGCCCGTGCCCGAGCCGCGCCCGCAATTGGTGCTGACCGCACCGTCGGGCGCTGAGTGGGTGCTGGGCGAGGAAGCGGATGAAGAGCGCATCAGCGGCTCAGCCGAACAGTTCTGCCAAGTCGTCACCCAGACCCGCAATGTGGCGGACACTTCGCTGGAAGTGTCGGGCGACAATGCTAAAGCTTGGATGGCAATCGCGCAGTGTTTTGCCGGCGCACCGAACGACCCGCCGCCGCCCGGAACGCGTCGGAAACGGGTGCTCTAACCGCCCTTGCGGCTTTCCTCAGCAGCTTTCACCATAGCATCGGGCCAAGTCACTTGTGTCTGCGTCTGCGGGTTGAAGCGCGTGTCCTCATATTGTGCTGCTTCAGCCGCTGCGATTTCTGCAGATGTCAGATGCTCGCTGGGTTGAAGCGCAAAGACATCCACCCCGCGCGTAATCTCGGTGGCGTAAATCCGGCCATTATACCAATAGCTTGACCAATATCCGCCAACGACAAGCTGTTCTTTATCAATCGGTCCGCGATCAAAATAGGCGATTTCTTTCGGGTTCGCGCTATCGGTAAAGTCCATCAGCGACAGACCGCCCTGATACCAGCTTTGCGCGAAGATATCACGGCCCGGCACAGGCACGATGGAGCCATTATGCGCCACGCAGTTTTCCATATCGGTCTGCGGCGCGGGCATCTTGTAATGGCTGCGGAAGACCAGCTTGCCATCGACAATGTCATAGATCGCATTCGCGCCCCATGTCATCGGATCAGAAGCCTGACAGCGAGGACGTCCGCCCCCACCCCATTCATCGGTGAAGACCACCTTTGTGCCATCATTGTTGAAGGTGGCCGAGTGCCAATAGGCAAATCCTTTGTCGAACACGGCATCGATCCGCGTGGGGTTCATCGGATCGGAAATATCGAAGAGGATGCCATTGCCCGAGCATGCTCCAGCAGCGATATTCTTCGATGGGAAGACCGTGATATCGTGGCACTCATCGGTTGGTCGTGTGTCCTGCGCGCCCTCTTCGCTCTCGCCGCCCTGCCACAGTCCAGCGATCTGGCCCGTTGCCGGATCAGCGAAGACGCGCGGTGATTTGACGATGCGCGATTTTGACGGATCAGCGAGCGGAATTTCGATCACATCAATGCTGAAGAGCGCAGTGCGTGTATCGCCCGGCTCATCGCCAATGCATCCGGCCAGCTCTTCCTCATCGCGAATGCGCGATGTGCCGGAGTTGTAGACCACGATCTTAGTATCATCCGCGCTGACGATGGAGTGCGTGTGGCTACCCCGGCAGGTTTGGACTTGGCCAACTTGGCGCGGCCGCGCAAGATCAGCAATGTTAAAGATGCGAAGGCCGCGGAAGCGTTCGGGGCTTACATCGCCATCCACCCCTTGCAAGCCGCAATCCACTCGCCCGCGCGTCTGCTCAACGCTCATGATCAGGATATCGCCGACTACAGAAACATCGCCCTGTCCGCCGGGACATACGATGGAGCTGACGAGACTGGGGACGCCGTCTTCGCCCAGCTGATAGATGTTGTAGCCATGGTAGTTTCCGGCAACCATGATGTCGTCGAAGAACGCCAAATCGGTATTGGCAAAGTCGAGTAGCGGAGAGCGCTCTGCAAATTCGGTAAGGGTTTC
>CAZAIG010000004.1:0-22202 GCA_964485135.1 uncultured Porphyrobacter sp.
CCAGCTGAACTCCAGCTCGCTGCGGTAGTGCGCTTGCAAGCACAACATCCGGTAGACGAGTGGGTGATAGCCGCGATCCACCAAGGTTTGCAGCACCAAAAACTCGCCTGAGCTCTTCGACATCTTCCCGCGCCTATCGATCAGGAAATTGTTGTGCATCCAGATATTTGCAGCCGAGTCCGAGGAGCAATTGTGCGCTTGGTTTTGCGCGATCTCATTGGGGTGATGGATTTCGCGGTGGTCGATCCCGCCAGTGTGAATGTCAAACGGGTGACCGAGCAGTTCCGCGCTCATCACGCTGCATTCGAGATGCCAACCGGGGGCGCCCTTGCCCCATGGGCTATCCCATTCCATCTGGCGATCTTCACCCTCAGGTGTCTTGCGCCAAATCGCAAAGTCAGCCGCATTGCGCTTGCCATCGACCGTTTCGATCCGGCCCTCGCCATCTTCGGTTACGGCCCGCGCGAGTTTGCCATAATTTGGCACGGTGGAGACATCGAAATAGAGGCCGCTGTCGAGCTCATAGCAATGCTTATCCTGCATCTGCTTACCCCACTCGATCATGCTTTCGACATAATCGGTCGCACGCGGGTGAGCCGGCTTGCGCACATTCAACCGGTCCAAATCCGCCTCGAACACTTCTTGGTAATAGCGCGCAATATCCCACGCGCTCTTTCCCTGCGCCGCGGCCGCCTTCTCCATCTTGTCATCGCCTGCATCGGCGTCCGACGTGAGATGCCCAACATCGGTAATGTTGATTACATGCGAGAGCTTGTAGCCTTTCCAGCTCAGCGTGCGGCCTAAAGTATCGCCGAAGATATAGGCACGCATATTGCCGATATGCTGATAATTATAGACCGTCGGCCCGCAGGTGTAGACGCGCGCCTCACCCTCATGGATCGGCGTGAATGGCTCCAGCTCACGCGTGAGCGAGTTGAACAGTTTAAGAGGCGCATCAGTCATGCGCGCAGCCTTGCCGCCCTCGCCCCTATTCGGTCAAGTTATTCGGCCGGTTCAGCGCCGCAAATTTCTGGATCAGATCCTGGCGGGCATTCTGGATCAACCCAAAGGTCTTCGTTACCCGCGCCCGTCACTGGTTCATCAATAAGCGGTTCCTGACCGAATTCAGCCGTCGGGATATACTCCAAGAGACCCGCCTGAATGGTGCCGACAATCGGGCTGTCCTCTGGCTCCAGTCCCTCTTCGATAAGGTCGCGCGTATCATTGCTGCCGAATTGCGGATCGACCGGATCCATCGGTGTGACAATAACCGGCGCGCAGGACGCTGGATTGCCTATCAAGCAGCCATTGATGGTCGAGGCGGTATCAAATGTGCTCGTAATGTCGGCAAGTGGGATCGTATCGATACCCGCGACACCGCCGATTAGGCCATTGATCACAATCGGCTGGATTGTACCGCCACTATCGCTGATCAGCAATGTGTTCACATCAAAGCCGCGCCGATCAGCAAAGTCGGTGCCCGGAACCGTATTTTGGATGAACACTTGGCTGGCCGTGGTATCAATATCCAGCGTATCAGCGCGCAGAATGCCATCGGGCCGGTCGACCCCGTCGCTATCACCGAGACGCGTGTCGATGTCCGCAACACTCATACCTTGGATATCGGCAAAGGCATCATCAGTGACAGCGTTGAAGTCGGTGGCCGTAATCTCGATCACGCCGGCCAACCCTCCATTGCCATCAAGAATGAAGATGCCGCCCGTCTCACTATTCACGCGAACCAGATTGGCAGCCTCAGCGATGAACAGCGTGTCGAGAGTCGCATTGCTGACATTGGCATCGCCAATCACGGAAATGTCGCCATCTGACTGAAGCACTAATCCGCTCGCCTGACCAATATTTTGGCCCGTTGCCGCCGATCCATCGCCAGCAATCACGTCCAGCGTGTCGACCGTGATTAGCGCGGGTGCACCTGTTTGCTGAGCAAAGACTTGGAAAGTCACATCACCAGCAGAATGGATACGGCTGAACTCGTCATTGTCCACTTCGTAAGGGGCGCCGCTGCCTCCTGCTCCGCCAATCAGCATCTCGTCAAAGCCATTGAAAGTGACACTTTGTGTGACTGTTGCGTCGCCCAACTGGCCGTCGACTGTAATATCGACGTCACCTGCATTGACCTGGATGGTCTCGCCAATCGCGGTGGCATCGAGCGTGAACAGGCCGTTTGCATCCACGGTTAGAGCATTCGCTGCGGTTACTGTCCCGACAACGTCAAGCGCATCTCCCGCCGACAGGTTCACATTCTGCCCACTCGCGCCGTTGATGACCGTATCCCCGCCAAGGCTCACCAAAGCCACATCGCCGGTAGCCGTACCAATGGCATCGAGATTGCCCTGAGCGATCACTTGAACATCGCCGGCGCTCGCATCGGCATCGACGGTTAGGTCGGTGCTCGACTGGATATCTACCGCACTGCCACTCGCTGTAAGCAAGCCGGTCATCACGGCATCATCAATATCAATCGGCCCTCCAGCAGCAGTGATCCCGGCGGTTCCTGTTGTCAGCGTCCCGAGGTCCACGCCTCCGGTCCCCGTATCAATCTGCACTGAGTTATTGCTGGCAAGCGAATTGCCCGAAACACCGCCTGCTGCGCCGGTCGTAATGGCTACTCCAGAAGCACCGGAGGCATTGTTAAAGGTCACATCTCCAGCCGCATCAATCGTAAGATTGCCATCGGTTTGCGTGATGTCATTTGCAGTAAAGCTGTCACCAGAGACAACATCGATTGTGCCATCAGCGGCTAAATCGCCAACAACGATCGGACCGGCGACTGCATCCAGATCAATGCTCGTATCAGAAGAGACATCTCCGCCGGTAATCGTGGTTTGTGCGCCCAAATCGACAAGCCCGCTCGCGCTCGCCTGCGTAAAGTCAATCGAACCGCCTGCATCGGCCGTGAAGGCTCCGCCAGCTGCATCAAGCGATCCGAAAGTGATATCGCCCGCTGCATCCAAATCGATCGCACCGCCCACGGTGAAAGTCCCCAGTGCATCAAGATTATCAGCGGTCGCATTAAGTGTGAGATTGCCGCCGACTGTGCCGCCATTTGTGACACTAACAGTGCCCGCCGTAACGGTGCTGTTCGTGCCGCTGTTAAGCGCTGCAACGGTCGCGCTGCCTGCGGCTACAACATCGATTGCCCCATTCGCATCAATAGTCCCCAAAGCCGCATTGCCAGCGTTCGCATTCACATCAACATTACCGCCAGATTCCACATCAGACGTCGTCACGCCGATACCATTGAGCGCCACGTCGCCAGCTGCATCGATAGTGCCGAAGATCACTGCCCCGTCAGTGCTGGTCGCACTGACAGTGCCGCCGCTGGTCGTATTGCCGCTGGAAATATCACCGAGCGCATTGGCGGTAAGGTCGCCGCCCGCATCGATGGTGCCAGTGGTAATCGATCCTGTTGGCGCGAGCAATGTGGTCGCCCCTACACTGTCTAAATTGCCAACATCGATCGAGCCTTCATCAGAGCCAATATCCAACGCATCACCGCTGCTGACAAAGCCATCTATTGTCACACCGTCGCGCCCAGTAATCAGAACAAATCCATCCGCATCAACCGGACCCGTGCCCAAAATCGCCTCAGCATCCATATCGACAAAATCAGCGCTGGTAATGCTGTTAAATCCAAGTGTGCCACCAGCAGTACCGGTAAATCCGCCCGCCAACGTGTTGAGGGTATTGATAGAGATATCGCCCAATGCATCAGCCGTTAGGCTTCCACCAATCTGCGCAGTGCCTGTGACGGTGATATTGCCCGAAGTGGCGGTGAAACTGCTTGCGCCCGGTCCGGCTGTTACATTCGTACCGGTGATATCGCCATTGCCCGCACCGCCAACAGCAGCAAAATCCTGCGTCAGCAAAGTCACAGTTCCGCCTGCATCCAAAGCAACAAAATCGATCTGACCCGCTGTTACATCGATAAAGCCACCTGCCGATGAATTGCCAAGATCGGCAATGGCAGCAACCGTGATTTCAATATTGCCCGGTGTGATGATTGAGTTGAGCCCGGTGGTGATACCGGCCTGGCCGTTCGCGATGAAATCACCATCAGCTTCTGCGTGATCAACAAAGATATCGCCTGTACCATCAAGCCGAATTGTTCCGCCTGAAATCGTATTGTCGAGCGTGAGAGTGCCCACCGTACTGGTCGCGGTCACATCACCGCCCGCCTGCACATCGGCCACATCAATCTGCTGGCCAACCAAAGTCACAGCGGCATCAGAGATTATCTGATTTGCCGCAGTATTCTGCCCGATCCGGCCATTATTGGCGGTCAGCGCAATAGCGTTGGGGGATTGCACCAGATCAAACAGAATGTCGTTTGCGCTGGCGAGATCAATCTGATCAGAAATCACGTCTCCAACCACAATATTGCCCGCATCAACGCTTACCGAATTGGTCGCAGTTAGCCCCTCACCCTCGACTGAGCCATCTGCCGTAAATTCGATCAAATCGCTACTGGTTGCATTAGTAAAGTCGATATCCCCACCCGAATTGACGACAAAACTGCCGCCCTGCGCGTCAAGCGAGCCAAAGCCAACGTCACCGCTAGCAGTGAAGTTGATACCCCCCTCCACGCTAACACTGCCATCGCCATTGATGTCGCCAGCCGTCGCAGTCAGCGACAGATCGCCGCCAATTGTGCCATTGTCCAAAGTGACCGAACTACCGGTGATAGATGTGTCACCGCCGCTGATCGCATTGAGAACGCTAGGTGTCCCTGCTGCCTCAATCGTAATATCAGTCGCAGCATTGACGGCGCCGAAGCTCGCATTGCCATCCGTGGCATTGGCGGTGATCGCGCCAGTTTGAGAGGCCACATTGCCAACAGCAATAATTTGCGCATCGAGAGTGATATTCGCATCGCTATCGATATCACCTGATCCGGTATTTGTCCCGATCAAGCCATTTGTCGCCGTTAGTGCTATCGTATTGGGTGATTGCAAGCTATCAAACAGAATATTCGACGCACTCGTCAGATCGATTTCATTGGCAACAATATCACTCACGGTGATTGAAGTGCCATCGATCGAAGCCGATAAGCCTGCCGTTACATCTTCAATTTCAATATTTGCGCCATCGACAGTTGCATTGCCAGCCGCATCAATATCAAAACCCAAAACCGAGCCATTGGCGCTCACACCAACATCAGCACCGAACAGATCTCCAAAGAGCGCATTCCCACCCGCATCGATGGTCACGAAACGCCCACCGAGCAAGCTGCCTACCTCAACATCGCCTAGAGCCGTCAAGAGGATATCTTGGCCCGCTGATATCGATTGGCCGCCGCTAGCGATGATCGAAGCAGCATTGGCTTCAAGGATCACCGAGCCATCGGCAGCCAAATCATCAAAGCCGACGCTGCCGCCAAACACATCAATATCGCCAGTCACATCGGCGATGCCAAGGAATGCATCACCATCGGCAGTCAAGAATATGCTGTTTGGAGAGACGGCCTGCCCAATATTGATGTCACCGCCGGCTGAAATGTCGATATCGGCTGAGTCTTGTTGGAAGAAGCCAACGCTGAAATCGCCCGGAACGCCGAAGAACCCTTCTATCGGTCCGCCAATGCTCTCTGAGTCAGTCAGTTCCCCATCTGTGACAATTGAACTGGCCGCAATCGAATCGCCCACGGAGATGCCGATATCGTTGGTGCTGATGAGGTCAGCATTGCCTAGCAGGCTTCCAGCGGCATCAATCTCAATTCGGTCAGAGGTGATGCTAGCGTCACGAAGATTGATATTACCCGCATCGCTATCGAGGCTGAAATTGTCTGTCGCGTTCAGAACAGTGGCGATCCCATCTGTTCCCATGACAATATCGTTGCGAGTGAATATCTCGATCGTGTTGGCATTAACTGTGCCCTGCTCAATGATGAGCTGGATCGTATCATTATTGCTCGCTTGGCCGATGGATATCTGATTGTTCGCATTGATCGTGCCAAGGCAGATATTGCCCTCAACACAATTGGCCGAAAGCAGGCCATTGTCATCGCTTTGCGCAAACCCAGCGGCTGGTGCGTCGTCAATATCAGCGGTGAAAGAGCTGGCGCTAACCGTGCCGCCCAAACCGTCGATTGCATTGGCAGTCATGACCGCAGCAAAGTCATTCGCTTCAACCGTTCCCTCAATCACAATAGAGGAAAGCGGCGTAAAAGCAGTGGTCAACAATTGAGGACGCAGTGCGCCCGCATCTAGCACCAAATCGCCGACAGATGAGGCAAACGGCGTCGCCGTGTTTGGCGTGGTGACTGGGCTAGAAGCCGCCTCCACCAATGCGTCAGACTGAATAATAATATCGTCGCCGGTGACCACCGCAAGCCCATTTTCAGAAACGGTGCTTGAACCGGATTGGAAAACGGCATTGCCGCCCGCCTCGACACGGATAAATCCATTTGAATTGATATCGCCGGTGATCAGCGCATTGCGCGATGGGTCGAACTGTTCAGGCGCGGTGCCATTGTCGCCGCCAGCGGTAATCGTAATACCACCATTAGCGATTGAACCCGCGCCAACATTGAGGATGCCGCCCGTTTGCGTCGCATTATTGACCGTCGCATCACCAAATGCGCTAAGGTCGATATTGCCGTCGCCGCGCACATCATTGATCGAAAGGTCACCTTCAGCGCGCAAAGATACCGCTGCGTCGCTGGAAATGATCGACCCTTCTCCAGAGGTTATGTCGCCTTGCGCAAGCCAAGTGATGGCGCCCGTTGAATCGACCGAGAACACGCCGGTTGCATTATTAGTATGGGTGACATTGATATTGCCGGTCGCAAAGATATTGGACACGCCGCCAACCACGATTTGGTCGGTTCCATCTAGCGCCAGATTCACGTCACCCGTTGCAGCAACGAGTCCCAGCGATCCGCCGATATTGCCGCCGGACAAGGAAACCGAAGCGCCCTGAATAACCGCATCACCACCGCTGGTAATGCTAGCAACGCTCGGTGTCCCCAATGCGTTGATATTGATCGTCGTTCCAGCTGATACATCACCAAAACTGGCGTCGCCGCCCCCAGCAATAGCGGTAACTGAGCCGAGCGCATCGACGTCTCCAACCGCGATTGTAAGCGCGGTCAGGTCAGCATCACCATCACTATCGATATTGCCTTCGCCCGGAGTATTGGCACCGATCTGCCCGCTGGTTGCGCTAATCTCAATCGAGTTTGGCGATATGAGATTGTCGAAGAGCACATTGGCGTTCGCCGACAGCAGGATCGAGTTCGCATCCAAAGTGCCAATCGCGATGCTTTGCGCAGCATCAAGGTTGGCAATGCCGCCGACGGTGATCGTTCCGTTTCCGGTGATGTCGCCCACTGTCGAGGTGACCGTCAAAGCGCCGCCAATTGTGCCCGCATCGAGATTGACGCTCGTGCCGGACAGGTCGGTATCGTTGTCGCTGATTGCATTGCCAACGCTCACTGCACCGGTCGCATCGGCCGTCACATTGATTGCATCCAGCGTGCCCACATCAATCGCGGCTGCATCCAGCAAAATGTTGTTAGCTGCGACGATGCTGTCGACTTCAATCGCCCCTGTAATATCCAGATCGACTGTGTTGTTGGAGGTGGTCAACCGCGTTTCAAGTGTGCCGCCGGTTAGATCGCCGCCGACAGTCATATTGATGATCGCAGCGGCAAGATCAGCGCCAGTGAAGACAACATCGCCCGGTGCATCAATGTTGATTGAACCGCCCGCGTCGAGCGAAGCGCCACTGGCGATGGTCACATTTTGTGCGGAATTAAAATCAATCACAGCAGTCGCAGCGAGATCACCCGCGACATCAATATCACCGGTGTTTGTCGTTACGGTCAAATTGCCGCCCACGTCGCTATCGATGAGCGAAGCGCTTTGAGCGGTAATGGTCGTGTTGCCGGAGCTTATAGCATTATCAACGGATACAGCGCCCGATGCCGCGTTGATGGTCGTAAAGGTTCCGCGCGCATCCAGCGTGCCAACATCCACATCGCCGGTCGCGGTGATGAGGATATTGTTCTCGGCTGTCGCACTGGTGAACGTCACGTCAACGCCATTGACGTTGATGTTATTCGCTCCGTTTGAAAGCGTCGTAATCAGATCATTGGCCGTGATATTACCGCCCGCTGTCAGATTGACCTGCGTGCCCGTGATATTTGCGCCGGTCGAGGTGATGTTGCCGCCCGCATCCATGTCCACAACACCGCTGGCGGTGAACGCGCCGATATTGATGTCCTGCGTCGCATCGATGTTGATCGTATTGGTAACATTGATCGCGCCAGTGCCGTTTACACTACCATCAGTGGCATTTAGCGTGAGGTTGCGTCCAATCGTGCCGCTATCGAGCGTAACATTATCGCCCTCGATCACAGTGTTGCGCGCCGAGTTGGCTGTGCCGACAATCGCATCGCCATTCAGCGCCAAAATATCGACCGACTGATTGAGCGATTCCGCCAGATCAATATCGACAGCGCCTGCGTCGATATCGACGGTATTGACCGTCCCGACCGCGCGGAAATTTCCGCCGCTGAGCGTGCCCGTGATGTTCAAATCAAGTGTACCGCTTGCGGTCACACTGGTCACGTCAGCATCGCCGCCAACTGTGAAGACTGCTCCCACACTCGTAGAATTTGTCGTTAAGTTCCCGCCGGTCAGATCGCCACCAGTATTGATGAGGATCGAGCCATTCGTAGTTGCATCTCCAAGCGTTAAATCGGTCAATGTAACAAGCCTAACTTGCCCGTTTGCATTGATGTCACCCAGACTGGCAGCAGCCGCAGAATCGACTGAAACGCCGAAATTGTTCGAGGTCAGATTGCCCGCAGTAATGCCATCCGAATTGGACGTAAGATTGAGGAAACCACCGGTCGAAGTTGCATCACCAATTGAAATAATTTCCGCTTCAAGGTCGACCTGGAAAGCCCCCACCAAATCGCCGCCCACAATACTGACCGCATTGATTTCAATCCCGCGCGAGGAGTTGATATCGGTGTAAGTCGCTGTGCCGCCAGAGGTGATGAAATCAATTGCGGCAGTCTGGCTGGTGGTGAGCGAGTTTACGGTAAAGTCGCCAGTCGCATTCGCGTTGATTCCGCCGACATCGGCGGTGCCCAAAGTGATCGATCCGGCTGCATCCAAATCGACACTGTCTGTTGTTGTCAGATCATCGATCGCCAAATCGCCCGTAGTTGCAGCGATGTTGGCGATGAAATTCGCGGAGAGTGTTCCAATATCTACGCTCCCGCCGGTGATATTCATCAGGCCAATGGCATTGGTGTGCTCAATAGTTTCGACCGCGATCAGGCCGGCTGCGTTCAACACAACCGATTGTTCCGACCGAAGCGATGCGCCAGTGATCCCGCCATTGGTGGCGGTGATCCGCACATTGCCGCGTGGGGTCAGCAAATTGCCAAAGGTGACGTTCTGGCTCGCAAGAAGAGTGATGGCATCCAGGATATTGGAACCAGTGATCGTTCCGGTAGCCGTGCCAGTAATCGATCCTGTCGTCGCCTCGATATTTACCGTTCGCGTGCTGGTGATGTCGTCATAAGCGACATTCTGAGCCTCAATATCGACAGCGCCCACGGCGTCGATAAATGTGCCCGCGCCGAAGAGGAAATCGCGCCCCGCAACAGCGGTAAAGGCATTGATCGTCGCATCTGTGTCGATCGTCGCATTGCCTGCGCCATTATTGGCATGGGTCGCGGTGATATCCTGTGTCGCGGTGAGCGAGGTATTGTTTGTGACGACAACTTGACCTGTGCCATCCATGTCGAAGTTGATGTCGCCAGCCACTTCAGCATCAAGAGTGCCATTGATTGTGATCGGACCGCTAGCACTTTCAAAGGTCAGCCTGCCGCCGGTTGCTGTCGGATCGCCTGTGGCGTCTACGGTCAGACTACCAAAGGTAATGAGGCCCGCAGGATCGGGCGAGAGATCGCGGATTGTGACTTGTCCTCCATCGCCTATGCCAACCGTCGTTCCTGTGCCGCCTGTTCCCGACGCGTTAATGGTGACATCGCCCAGCGTGATGATCCCGGGACTGCCTTCGATGACTTCGATCAGCGGAGAACCACCCGCTCCGATCCCGCCATTGCCAGATACGCCAATGGGGCCGGTTCCATCATCGCCGCCTACGCCGCCATTGCCGCCAAAGCCCTGCGCAAATAACTCGGTTTCGCCGCTGGTGATCGTCGCTCCGGTTGCGCTGAGCGTAGGCGAACCGCCCGTTCCATTGCCACCGTCACCGCCTGTTCCAGCGCCGCCGCCGGAGAGCATGTCGATCCCGCCGCCTTCGCCGCCTCTGCCGCCAAAGCCCGAGCTGGATATGAGAAAGGGAACGGAGAAGCTTTGCAGGGTCACATCCGCACCCGTAGTCGCGACGATTGCCGCAGCTCCGCCGGTCGCATCGCCGCCTCGTCCGCCGGTTCCGCCGCCACCGCCGCCAAAGTTGCCGCCGCCTTGACCGCCATCACCGCCGCTTGCATCAGCGGAAAGGCTGATCGTATCTGCATCGAGCTGATAGACTGCGTTATCGGATACAACAAATTGCGCCGTGCCGCCCGTTCCCGCGCCGCCATTGCCGCCATCACCGCCGTCAACTGCATCAATGTTGCTCGACGCGCCGGCGCTACCACCAGCGCCCGTAGCGCCTGCTGTAATGTCGATCAGATTGTTGGCCGTGAAACCAGCCAATGGCCCCGACACGGCCAAGGTGGACGTTCCGCCAATCGCATCGCCGCCATTCGCTCCGTTAGCAATTACCGACCCATCAAGATCGCCGCCTTGGCCACCGGTCGCTGAACTATTGACGGACAACAGCCCGAACACAACATCGACATTGTTGACGTCAAGCCGCGCCTCACCGCCTTGGCCAAGACCGCCTGCGCCACCATTGGCCCCTGTTCCCCCTTGACCGCCCGTACCGGTGGAAATGGCCGAGAAAGTGCGGGGGGTGTTGTCGTCCTGATTGAGCGAGATCAGCGCCGTTCCGCCGGTTCCTGTGCCGCCAGCGCCTCCAGCCGCCACAGTCGGTGTTAAGCTCCCGTCGCTCACACCACCCTCGCCGCCAATACTGCTCGCATTCACGGTAAGCGAATTGAAGGTCGACGTGCCCGCTACATCATTGAAGATCGCATCGCCGCCGGTCGCATCGCCGCCCGCTCCGCCTTCTTGCGCTGCCGGTCCGAGGAAGCTTTCGTCCGAACGCCCGCCTTCACCGCCGAAGGCCTGAGCCGAGATGGTCGCATCGCCAAGGACATCGACCGATGCCGTGCCGTCCATATTGATGGTCGCAGTGCCGCCTGTCGCGACGCCTCCTTCCGCGCCAGCCACGCCGTCGCCATCGCCGCCACGGCCACCGAAATTGATCCCTGAGAAATTCTCATTGGCATCAGCTTGGACGGTGAGATTGTTGGCAATCGTAAGCGAGCCAGAGTTTGCGTTTAAGGTAGCCGTTCCGCCTCTTGCTTCTCCACCAACACCTGGCGGGACATCGGGAAGCCCACCGGTCGCGACACCACCAAATCCGCCATTGCCGCCGCTTCCACTGGCCGAGACTTCCAAACTGTTTATATTCGCGGCTGCCCCGTCCAGATTGATAGTGACAGCGCCGCCAATCCCCTCGCCTCCATCGAAGCCCGCGCCGCCTTCAGCCCCTTCACCGTCCGAACTCATTTCGACTATATCGGCGCTAAAGGTCCCGCCTAAGAGGTTGAGCTCCGTCAGACCGCCAGTGCCATTGGTTCCCAATCCGGTCGTTCCGCTGAAGCCGCCTTCGCCAATAAAATCGAAAGCACCGTCGGCCCTCGCGGTCAAATCATTAAGGGCGATGTTTCCGTCAGCACCTTGTACAGTGATCCGCACAATGCCGCCGCGACCTTCACCTGAAGTCCCTGCCGCAGTTCCGCCGCCAAGGGCAAAGCCGCTTGCATCAATCTCGAGGTCGCCCCCGATGGTGATCGATCCATCATCAGCGAGAATGGTGACATTGCCGCCTTGACCGACACCGACCGCAGAATTGCTATCCTGAGCAGTGCCTTCAGCCTCGATCGAAGCCTGAGTTGAAACACTCAGCGTACCGCTATTGGTCGCGGTAAGGCTTACATCACCTGCTGTGTAGCTGGTTCCAATCCCATCGGTACCAAAAAACAGATCTTGCAAGGGGCTTGCCCCGGTAAAGATGTCGAGGCTTTCAACCGAGAGCTGCCCGTTGTTTGCGATCAGGCTCACGTCACCGGCTTCGTTTGACACACTTTCCGAACCGCGCGTTATGCTGGTGTCGATGAACAATTGATCATTCGCGATCAGGCCGCCACTTGGGCCCGTATCAGTGACTGAGATCGTGACCGCTTGGCTCGGCGAGACATCTGCAGAAACGCCTTCAGTTGACGTATCAATGGAAATTCCGCCGCTGAGATTTAAAACAGTGTCCGTACCGGTCACAGAAATCACTGCCGTACCGCGAACAACCTCACCGTTGCCGATCGTTGGATCGAGCCTAGCAGAATCTACGGATTCTGCAGAGAGATCGACGTTCAGATCCTCCATTGCATGGCTGCCGCCACTTACATTGAGTGCAAAATTGCTGCCCGTCGCATCATTGATCTGAGGGGCCGACATGTCTGATCCATCTGTCGAATCTGCATGGGCTGAAATGGTGACAGCGCCTAGATCTGATGTTCCACCCAGAAGATCGATCGTAATATCGCCTGCGAAGCCGTCATTGCCCAACAGACCGAGACCGCCCTCGGTGTTCTTCCCTTCCTGAGCGCGGATTGCTTGCGTGTCGATCGAAAGGCCCACCCCGGCTAAAAGATTGCCATCTGCCAAAGTAAGCTCGACATTGCCCGCCGTGGCAGAGCCATTTTGTGTCTCGCCCTTGCCGCCCTGCGCGCTCGCATCGAGCGTCAGAACTCCGCCAACCTGCAGATTGCCGTCGTCAGCGATATTCACTGTTACATCGCCAGCAATTGCATCTTGGCCCACGCCGGTGCCGCCATTGTTGCGGTTATTGATGAAATCATCGAGCCCGCGCGCACCGGTATTGACGGTCATATTACCGTCAACAACCAACCCTTCGACGCCGGGACCGCCAATGCCAACCGGACCGCCGCCCCCACCGCCACTAGTGGCGCTGCTGCCCGTGATGGTGATGTTGACATCGCCGCCCTGACCAGCGCCATCACCCGCAGTAAGGTCAAAATGCCCGCTGATTGCAATTGCATCTCCATCGAGGAGATTGATATCGATCGCAGAGCCTGCAGTCGCAGTTACGTCCACCGTTTCTGAAAGACTGGATCGTGCGACCAAATTGTTGATTGTGAGTGTGTCTTCAGCGAAAATCTCAGCCGAACTGGAAAAGCTGACGTTTTCTAGGGTGAGACTACCCGCTGCACCGCCATCGATGCTCGTATCCACTCTATTTGATGAGACCGGCACAGTCGTTGATCCGCCGCCTGGGTTGGGAATGGAAACGGCGGAATCAATCCGCTCAACACGATTGCCGGTTGTAAGAATGATCTTACCATTTTCGACCATCGCAGAGCTGGCCGCATTATAGCCGACCGAGCCGCCAACCAGCATGTTGATCGCGTTGTTCTTCGGCACGGCGACAAAATAAATGGCCTGCTCGTCGAACCCACCGGTAGAGGCTGCGCCGCCGGTTGTTCCAGTGTGGACGATGCCATTGCCATCTTCGCTGCCCAGATCGACGCTGATATCGAACAGTCCGTTTTGGATTGTTAGAGTGGCTTCTTCAGCCGCGACATAAGCGGTCGATCCGTTGACCTCGACAGTGCCGCCTTGAACAATCCTAGGGGCAACCATAGCGACGTAAGAATCTTGGTTATTGGCTGTAATGCTGGCGAAATTTGTCCCATCATTCTCCAGAACAATCGCAGACGTAGGATCAGGCGTGCCGAGGAAACTGACATCAAAATTGGGATTGCCGACATCGGTCGGATCGGGCGCACTTGTGGTAAGCAGCAAGCTGCCGACATTGAACGAGGCGTTCGCACCGATGATCAGACCGCCGGGACTATAGAACCAAACATTGCCCCCTGTGAGCCCGCCATTGACCGTAGAGGTAACATTGCCGTCGATACGGATTTGATGGAGGTCAGTGCCCGGCGTAAATATGCGGTTGAGAACAGTATAGTCGAGCAGATTGGACTCGAACGCGAGGCTATCTCCCGTGTCCAAAAAGATCACTTCTGTGCCCGGAGCGCCTGCGTTGAAAGTGGTCCAATCAATGATCGCGGAAGGGGCAAGAACAGTCACTGTATCGACCAAGCCCCCGGCAGCGAAATCTATCTGAGTGTCATCATATGCCGCATTCGCCTGGACGTTATTGCCCGGATCGCCCGAGACAGGGGCAGAGATCGGCTGAACAGAAGAGCCCGTTTGCTGAGTACTCTGATTTTGGGGGGCAGGGACTGACGGAACATTCGCTGACGGAGCGGGAGGGGGCGCCGGTGCAGTGACAGGTGCCTGCGTAATCTGCTGCTGAACATTGGGAGCGACCATTGTGGTCTGCGCATTGGGAAGGATCACTCGATTGTTGGGAAGACGCTGCGGCAGCCGGGGCACAGACACCGTTTCGCCCACCACTTCTCTAGGAGCGACACGCCGCGCATTAAGGCGACCGGCCGAAACGCCGGGGGCAGAGCTGTGAACACCTGGCGCGCCGATACCGCTACGCGCCTCAGCTGCATCAGCCGATCCCAACGCGGCGAGGGCCGTTGCCGCTGCCAGCACAGAACCGCCGTTCAGCCACTGTCTTCGGCGAACATTCGCTCCAGCTTGAGAGCTTGCGGTCATCGCGGTGCTTACAGTGCTTTTCATCATTTTCTCCCGCCCGGTCATGTCTTGAACCTGCTCCTGAACTTGCGCGCTCAATTCGACCAAGGCGCCAATTGAATAGTCAGCGACATCAAAATTCGTGCGCTGCCTTTGTTCGTGGCCAAGTTCGTGCGTTCAAACGGGACCGCTCCCACCACATCAAGCAGTGCCTGACGGCCAAGCGCCATGCGCATTCCCGCCCCGCCCGATGTCAGGCGATCAAAATCATTCGCGACATTGTTGAGCGAAACCCGCGCAATATCGAGAAAGATAAACGGCTGGACTGCGGCTTGATCAGGCGTGGCAGGAACCAGTGATCCGTAGAATGCTTCGAACTGAGCGCCGATCCCATTATCGCCAATAATCGCGCCGGGGTCATAACCGCGCCCCACGGTATAATTGCCGCCCGAATATTGCTCATAACTCAGCAGTGGATCAGGCGAATACTGGAACCGCATATTGGCCCGCACGCCAAACAATGGCGTTGCGCGGAATGTCGCACTGGTTTCGCCGCGAAGGACCAGGGCAGTGGGGTCTGCATCAAGCCGGCTGGGCGCGGTCACACCGGGAAGCAGGCAATTGGCAAAACCCGCGCCGCAAGGCTTGGTCGCGCCAAAGATATCAAACCCTTGCCGCGCTTCTAAACCGATATGGTATTGATGAGCAGGCTCAATCGAAGAAAACCCGCCAACCCCATTGATCGAATTGCGGTCCATTCCGGCATAATCCACGCGGGCATAGCCAACGCGCATTTTGTCTTCTGAGAAATCGAGCCCGCTAAATGTGATATCCTGATCGATGAAATCCGCGCCGCCAGACACGACAAGGTTCTGCGATTGGCCGCGAATTATCGGATAGCGGGCATAGATTGATCCGACGAGAGTTTCCGAACGGAACAGGTCAGGTCCGGGAATATCCGGCTCGGTATAGGCAAGAGTTCCTGCCAGGCCGAGGGTTAACCCCTCTGAACCTACCCGAAATTCATGGTGCCCCTGCACCACGACTTGCTCATCCCAATCCTGCGCAGAATAGGCGCTAAGCATGGTTTCATCGCCAAGACCGGTTAGGCCATTGACCCGCATCCGGATCAGACCGCCAAACCGGCCCACCTGGTTTGAACCAAAGTTCTGGATATTGGTGTCGATAATTCTCGGCTCATATTTGACGTCAAATACGCCCACCACATCACCGGGTTCGCCACCCTGACCATCGGGTAGTGGCTGCAAGGTTAGCCGCACATCCATCCCAGGAATATCGCGAGCGAGCAGCAAATAGCGCTCTGCCTCATTGACGTTAAAGACGGCTTGACCTTCAAGCGCATTCAAATAGCGCCGCAATATGGTGGAGTTGTTGCCGGCATCACCGCGCACTTGCACCGCTTTGATCCGGGCAAGGATCACGTCAAATTTCACAACGCCTGCGCCAATCTCCTGTTCGGGGACTTGCACAGCGGCGAGATAGCCTTGCGCGCGCAGCAGAGTGGCAGCCCGGTCGCGAATTTCGCAGATCGTCGCGACAGAGATTTCTTGCCCCGTATATTCGCTCCACACTGGGTCGAGCAATGCTGCATCCACGCCGCTCATCCCGGCAAAACTTGCACTGCTGAACGTGAATCTAAGGTCGGCAAATTGCGGCGCCGCCAATGGGCAGGGAGCGCGCTCAACCGCGCCTTCTACCGATAGCGATTGCGCGTCCCTGCGTAGATCTGTCTCCAACTGATCGCGCTGCAATTCCTCGCGCGTGGGCGCGCCGCCCGCTTGTGCAGCGGCAACAGATGGCAAGGCCAAACCAGCGGCGATGAGCAAGACCGAACCGGTTTTCACAAGAGAGACTTTTGCGAGAGTTTTGATTGTGTTCTCCATTATTCTGCGGCTCCGTTTGCAGAACCGCTGGCTGTATTCTCACCGGATTGCGCGATATTGCTTGGCGTCAAAAGCGGGCGGACCGCATCGCCGACAATGGCAAAACCAGCCCAGTAATAGGGGTGCGATGTCTGCGCTTCTGCCATCAGCCGCTTTTGCGATGCACGCAGTGCCATGCCGAGATTGCGGCTGCGCCCTTCACGGAACATTTCGCTCATCAGGCGCTCTGTCGCATCATAGTCATCGGGCGCAGGCCAATGGCTGGCCAATACAGCGCGCCCCCCTGCTCCGATGAAGCTACGCACGAGCCCATCGAGCGCAGTGCCGCCGCCGCTGCCAACACCGGCAGCACGGGTTGCCTCAATACTCGCTCCGCCCGCCGTATCGCAGGCAGAAAGGATGATCAGGTCAGCGTCCAGATCCAGGTCGAAGATCTCTTGGAAAGAGAGCAGGCCATCGGATCCCTCGCCGCCAAAACTGGTAAGCAGTGCCGGGCGCGCCGGGCAAGATGGACGCGGCGGCGTGACGAGGCCGTGAGTGGCGAAGTGGACGATCCGGAAATCGCTCAGATCATCCTTTGCCATCAGACCATCATCGGTGAACTGCGTGCCGGTCAAAACCTGCGAAGTGTTCTGGCCGACAATCTGGCTCGCCGCGTGCAATTCATCATCGGCAATAGGCCGGTTCCACTCGCGGGCGGTCCACCCGCATGTGTCATTCCCGCTGAGTGCCAAGGCGCGAATGCCGCTGCCATCGCCCACCGGCTGATTGCTGCCAACGCCCAGATACTCGCGGCCCGCCGTGCTGGTCGGCGCTTTGCGCGCATCAACGAAAGCGCTAGCCGACACCGCCGTGCTGATAGCACGGTTCAAACCGAACCAATTGACCCCGCGAAAATCAAACGCATCGCCGCCTGCGCCATCAACCCGCGCGACATAGGCATCGACCGATGCTTTGTCGGCAACCAGCAGATCAAGCGGCAGACGAAGCAAAGCCCCATCAGGCTCAAATATGAGGTGCGAAACGCCTGCCAATTCGCCTTCAATCGGGGCCAGCAGCGTATTGTACAAAGCATGCGATTTTTCGATATCAAACGGGTAGGTGACAACCGCGCCGCCTTCATTGCTGGCGATGGAAGAGCGGATCACATCGACCAGAAAATCAAGCTCTTCTGCCGGCTGATCGAGCTTGAACGCCTTTGCCCCGCTGCGGCTGGTAGTGAACATGAAGGCGTCTTGGCCAACAATCGCCAGCCGCGCATAGGCCTCGCCATCGCCCAATGTTTCGCGGAATTCAGACAGGGCCAGCGCTTTGGGAGAAATGACGCGATATTCGGGAAAATCGCTGAGCTTAGCCTGTGTGCGCAATTGCTGATTTTCCAGCTCCTCAAGCCGAGCAGAAAGCTCAGCCAATTTCGCCGGGGTTGTGCCCGTTTGCGGCGCTGCTGTGAGCGCCTTTACACCAATCCGCACTTGCTCAATCTCGCGCGCCAAATCGGTCGATTGGCGGAACAGCCGCGCAGCTTCGTCAGAGCTGGCTGAAAGCTCCCGCGCCAAAACCGCCTGTGTTTCCGCCACGCCGGGGCGCACAAGCACTTGCAAGGCCTTAAAATAGTCGTCAGCCAGTCCGGCATCACTTTCAACGCGCGGAGCAAGATAGCGGAAATAGGGGATCAGCTGATTGGCAAAGCCGCTTGCCGCATCACGCTTGCCCAGGCTTTCATCAATCACTTCCCGGTAAAGGTCGAGCGAGGCTGCCTCCCTGCCATCACGCAGCAGAAAGGCGGCGAGCCGGGCCTTTGCTCCGCTAACCGCGCGGCGCTCTGGATATTGAGTTTCGAGAATTTCGATGGCGTAGCGCAGATAGTTTTCCGCCTGCCCCTTATTGCCCTCAGCCTCTGACAAAGCCGCAAGCTCGCCCAAAATCTGCGCCCGCAAGCGAACGATAGTGATCACCCGACCATCGCGCACAGCAATTGCCTGTGTATAGCTGTCGAGCAAGGATCGGCGCGCCTCGGCCCGTTCGCCCAGCACCCGCAAAGATGTGCCCGCCAATTGCAAGGCTTGAGCATCGATAATCTGCGCCCGCTCTCCCGGAGATAGCGAGAGATCATCGACAAAACCGAGCAGCCGCGCGCTTTCGGTATCTGCGTTCAAACGCGCTGCAATGGGCTGCGTAATGGTGAGCCCCTCGCTGGTTTCTTCCGCTGCCTGAAGCCCGGCTGACAAGGGCGTGCGAACACGCTCCAGCGCGTCTTCAAAATAGCCCTGATTGATGAGGTGGATCGCTTCGAAATTGCGCTGCAAACGCTCGGATACCGGCTTGCCTATATTCTCTGGCTCAGCGGCGATAAACAGCCGGTCGGCAACCGCAAATTCTTGCAGGTTTGATTTCTGCAAAGCACGGTTGATCAAAAACTCGCCGCGCGTCTCATCGCCCTTGTCCTCATCCTCAAGCCGTTTTTGCAGCGTTTCGAAATAGGCCGCAGCCTCAGCATAGTCGCCGCCCAAATTGCGGCGATATCCTTCTTCCAAAGCTTGCTGCGGCTCCAAAGTGCCGGCTTGCACGCGGGCAAACGCAAACGGATCGCTGACAGATGTGGTGGCGATATCGATCGTGCCGGGCGCAGGCGAATTATTGATTAGCGAGCGCAGGGCCAGCTGCGCCGCATCATCATAGGCAGAAAACCCTTCCGCGATATAGCTGACGTTAAACGCATTGGCGCGCATCACACTCCAATCGAGCTGCGATTCCGCTACCTTGCAAGTCTGCGTCGTGCCCAAATCATTCGCTGTGACCGGCCCAGAACCGCTGCAATCAACTGCTTCACGTCGGTAGCCTTTGATTAGAGGAAGAGGGTCTGTTTTCAGCCCTTGAAAAGCATAGATGGTCGCCACGGGAACCGCGCTATCACGGCACACCACAGCCCATGACCGGTCGAACATATTGCGGCGGGCGGGGTTCTGAACGCTGCGGTCCTGCACTTGGCAAAGCACGCCGTCTGCATCGCCAATCGGGAAACTGTCGCGCAGCAGCACCGGACGCTCTTGCGCCATAAGAGGCGGACACACGGCGATAAACGCAGTTGATACAGCAAGCGATCGCAGCAATATATGACGCACAGGTCTCTCCACACAGCAACATCGCCCGAAGCTGCTGCTTCAGGACGGAATACTTGTGCGACCACTGCTCTTGTCAGGTTTGCCCCGTTGGTACCGATCCCCATCGGCACGCATGGTGTGTTGCCGCATACGGCACAGCGCGTCTAGTATAAGGGCGACATTTTTACAGTTCTGTCCAGCTCTAAGACGGAACAACCTACTGATTGAGGCTAAAAACCGAGAAACTTGACCTGATCATCAAGCGGCACCCGCTCACGATCGAAATTGTTGATCGGTGCCTCTGCATCGCGGGAGCCAATCGCCATCCCGCAAAAAACCATATAGCGATCATCATCGAGGCTGAGAAATTCGCGGATCGACTTGTGGTAAAGGCCCATGAATTCTTGGAAGCAGCTGTCCAGACCTTCTTCACGCAGCAGTAATGCGATCGTCTGCAACCACATGCCCGTGTCCGACCACTGCGCCTCTTTCATCAGGCGCGGGAAATAGCAAAGCAGAAGCGCTGGCGCATCAAAAGATACTGCGTTGCGGCCCATGGCGGCCATGCGCCCTTCGGTATCATCACGCGCAATACCCAGCGCGCCGAACATGCCAGCCGACACTTTGTTAAGGCGCTCCTTATACATGTCTTCTTGCCCGGGAGCGGCCCAGTCATATTCGCCTTCGCCCGGACCATCGGCGGCGATCTTGGCCTGAAATTCCTTCAAAGGCTCGCCGGTTAGGATCGAGGCTTCCCATGGTTGGTAGTTACAGCCCGATGCCGCCCAGCGCGCCGTGTCCATCACGCGGCGAATGGTCTCCAGATCAACCTTTTGATCGGTGAACGCGCGCACGGAGCGGCGCGATGTGACGGCTTCTGTTACGTTCATTTTTTCAATATCCTCAAGCGGGTTTCGGATCGAGACCGAACCTACCCGCTTAAGGACTAATTGTGCAAGCCGTGCTTATTCAGTCGACGCTTCTTTCACCATCGTTTGCGTGTCGCTCTTATAATTCATGCCCGCGACGGCTTCCGACATGTCGTCTTCGTGGACCAATTTGGGGTTCTTATGACGCTTACGGAACTCTTTTTCAGAGCTGGGAGAGATATTCGCGCGGCCTGACAAGAAACCCATCTTGATCTTGCAGCGCACGAATTGGGTTTCGCCCTCTTCCACTTCCAAGGTCAGCGTGTCTTTGGTTTCAAGCGACTTGACCTTGAAGCTGCGTTCACCCGGTTCGGACACAAGCACGAAATACTTACCCGACCCAAGCGATGAGAGCTTGTCTTTGCCATCGACATCGAAAACTGCGCAACCTAGTGCCGCGCCTGAAATCCCGCCCGTGCGATAGAACAGGACTTGCCCTTTACCCTCTGGCGGGGTCGGAATGACAAACTCAGCATCTTTATCTTTTTGGGCATAGGCCGGCGTTGCGGCCACTGTTGCGATCATTGGAACGCTGGCAGCCATTGCCGCTGCAAGGATCATTTTCTTAGTCATTCATTCCCTCCATTTTGATCAATTTCTGCGTTAAGAGTTGGTTCCTCAACCGCTAACGCGCGATGATGGCCTTCAAGCGGAAGATCAAAGCTCATTTCCTGTTTGATTTTTGCTTTGGCCGCCGTGCCCGGTTGAATCGTCGTGTTTCCACCGCCGATCAACAAACCCACCGGAAAAGCGACTGCAGCGGCGGCCATGGCTCCGGCGGTGTTATCTCTGCCGCGATGGAAGAACTCGTCATCTTCCTCTAAGAATTTGAAACTGCGTAGCGGAATTTTGACGCCGTTATGCTCGAGGTAGCGTGCAGCCAAGATAAGCTCGCCCGCGCTCCCGCCAAAGCCGCCTTTCGCCGCATGCACCACTTGCCCCTCGCCTTCGATCCCCGCAGGCAAGACTTCCACTCCATCAATCACAACGGCTTGTGCCAATTTGATCGGGAAGAAATCCTTCGCCTTACTGATCTTGGAGCCGACCTGCCCCTCGACCGTGATGAGGATCGGGTGCGCTTTGGGAATTGTAATGGTCTTGGTGGCCGCTTCCTCAACAGAGGTCTTTGCTGGCTGCGCCCCTTCTTCAGAAGCGATTGGCGTTCCGCCTTCATTATCAGAAGTGTTGAGCGCTGGCTGAGGCGAAGAGGCCGCAACCGCTGACTGCAAAAGCACTGCAAAAATCGACAAGCTGCCCCCCGAGCTTCAATTAAGGTTACAGCTATCTTTGTCAGAATAAATAGACAAGGGCTTTGTCTTTTATTTATCTACACGCAGGCTTCTGAGGGTTTTTGCTCGCCATAAGGCTGACTTTTGTGATGAAGTGCGAAGAGTGACTTACTGGCTCACTTCTCATCCTCAAACAATTCCGCGAGTTGTTCGATGATAGTGCCGCCCA
>CAZAIG010000004.1:22302-28402 GCA_964485135.1 uncultured Porphyrobacter sp.
GCTCACTTCTCATCCTCAAACAATTCCGCGAGTTGTTCGATGATAGTGCCGCCCAATTGCTCGACATCCATAATCGTGACCGCGCGCCTGTAATAGCGGGTCACATCGTGCCCAATGCCAATCGCGACCAATTGAACAGGCGAGGCTTTTTCGATCCAATCGATCACCTTGCGCAAATGCGCTTCCAGATAGCCTGCAGTGTTCACGCTCAAAGTGCTATCATCCACCGGCGCGCCGTCGGAAATCACCATTAGAATGCGGCGATCTTCTTGCCGCCCCATCATCCGATTGTGCGCCCACATCAGCGCTTCGCCATCGATGTTTTCTTTCAGCAACCCCTCGCGCATCATCAGGCCAAGGTTCCGGCGCGCGCGGCGCCATGGCTCATCGGCTTTCTTATAGATGATGTGGCGCAAATCATTGAGGCGTCCGGGGTTTTGCGGCTTGCCATCGGCGAGCCAAGCCTCGCGCGATTGTCCGCCTTTCCATGCCCGCGTGGTGAAGCCGAGGATCTCGGTCTTGACCCCGCAGCGCTCCAAAGTGCGCGCCATAATATCGGCGCTGATCGCCGCAATCGAGATGGGACGCCCGCGCATAGAGCCGGAATTGTCGATCAGCAGCGTGACGACCGTGTCCTTGAAATCAATGTCTTGCTCGACCTTGTAAGCCAAGGCTGTGCCCGGCGCGACGACCACACGGCTGAGCCGCGCTGCATCAATAATCCCGTCTTCCTGATCGAAATCCCAGCTGCGGTTTTGCTGCGCCATCAAGCGGCGCTGGAGCCGGTTGGCGAGCTTGGTGACGATCCCTTGGAGGCCCGTTAGCTGGCTGTCGAGATAGGCGCGCAGCCGGTCGAGCTCCTCAGCATCGCAAAGATCGTTGGCGGCAATCTCTTCGTCAAACTTATCCGTGTAAGCGCGGTAATCGAGATCAAGCGGGAAGTCGGTATTGGGACGGTTGGGGCGCACGGGCATCATGCCCTCTTCGCCTTCCTCGCCCGGCTCGCCTTCCGCCATTTCCTCTTCAGAGGACATCTCGGTTTCGCCTTCGCCCTGCTCGTCCCCTTCGGACATTTCGCCCGCCATTTCAGCAGCATCAGGATCGCCCTCGCCATCCTCCTGATTATCGTCCTGCTGCTCTTCTTCCTGGCCCTCTTCATCTTCCTCGTCAGAGCCATCGGCATTGTCGGGTTGATCGGAGGGGTTCGTAAGCTCAAGGTCTTCCAAGATATCGAGGCTAAGCTTTTGAAAAGCGGTTTGATCCTCCAAGATTGAGGCGAGGTCATCCATGCTCTCGCCCGCCGTCTCCTCGATCCAATCGCGCAGCATATTGACCGCTGGCGCAGCCGTTTCGGGCACGGCTTGACCCGTCAGCTTCTCGCGCAGCAACAAAGCGAGCGCACCTTGGACCGGCACTTCGCTCTCATTCTGCGCGCGAGTGATCGGGTCTGCGCCCATCCGCACTGCAAGCGCACTCTCAAGATTCTCGCGTATCCCGCTGTAATTGCTCGATCCAAGAGCTTCATAGCGCACCTGCTCGATCGCATCATAACACGCGCGCGCAACCGGCTCTGGCGGCGCGCCAGCATTGTGCAGCCCTTCATTATGATGGCGCAACTTCAGCGCAAAACTGTCAGCAAATCCGCGCGCCTCGGCGACTTGTTCCTGCGGCAAATTGCGCCCCGGCAAGGGCACGCGGAAATTTGTGCCTGACTGGCTTGGCGCATCAGCAGACCACGCCACTTCGACTTCAGGCTCGCCGCCAATAGCCCGTGAAGCACCGGTCAGCGCTGCCTTAAATTTGTCGAGTGGGGTCTCTTCGGCCAATACGTATCACTTGTCTTTTCAGCGCCCCATCTAGCCCCATCTCGCGAGGTCTAGGGGTGGTCTATGGGTCATCTCTGTAGGGTTTTGTTGGACGTTTACGCCCGCAAAATCGCCTCTCAATTCAGCCAATACGGTCAAACGATTGCCTAAACAATCGACTGCCCTGTGGCCGCCCAGTCCTTTAAGAAACCGTCGATACCCTTATCGGTAAGCACATGATTAAACAGCGCTTTAATGACCTTGGGCGGAGCAGTCATCACATCCGCGCCAATCTTCGCGCTTTCCAAAACATGAGTGACGTGGCGCACGGATGCGACGAGGATTTCGGTTTCAAATCCGTAATTGTCATAGATCAGGCGGATGTCTTCGATCAGCTCCATTCCATCTGTGCCATTGTCATCATGGCGGCCCACAAAAGGCGAGATGAACGTCGCACCCGCTTTCGCTGCGAGCAGCGCCTGATTGGCGGAGAAGCACAGGGTGACATTGACCATAGTTCCATCATTGGTCAGCGCCTTACAGGTTTTCAGGCCATCAATCGTGAGCGGAACCTTGATGCAGACATTGTCGGCAATTTTGCGCAGCACTTCTGCCTCGGCCATCATGGTTTCGTGATCCATCGCCACCACTTCGGCGGAGACCGGACCATCAGTGATGCCGCAAATCTCTTTGGTCACTTCCATAAAGTCGCGGCCCGATTTGTGGATCAGCGAAGGATTGGTGGTGACCCCATCGAGCAGGCCGGTTGCAGCCAGTTCTTTAATGTCATCAATCTCAGCAGTATCGGCAAAGAATTTCATCGGTCTGAATGCTCCCAAAAAATCGAAAAGCGCAAATCGAATCGTGCGCTGTTGAATGGTGCGTTGATTGGCACAGCGAACCATGGCTGGCTAGCGCGCATAGCTATCCGCACACCGCCATGTTTGAAGCGCTCATGATCAAAGCGCGCTACCCACTCCGAACACGCCGATTAAAAGCGGATCATTGGTCGCGCGCGGATTGGCGCGGATTGCGCTTTCCTCCACTCCAATCTCGCGCCAGATCGCATTATCTACGCTGCTGCTGACACGGTTTGCCATTGCGCCGACATCGCGTCCTGTCAGAGCGGTGATTGCTTGCCCCACAAGCGGGTCAGAGGCGATCCGCAATGCGCCGCCCAGCTCCGGCACCATCGCGCCGATCAAGCCGCCGCCCATCTGGTTTTGCAGAAAACCAGTCGCGGCAGTCGGCCCGCCGCGCACCAGAGCCGCCGCATCTGCAATGCTGATATTGCGCACCGCATCTGCCACAAGGGGAGCAGCGGCCGCTGCGCCTTTCTCCGCAACTCCGGCAAAGGCGCCTTCAAGCCGGCGTTTGAACAGGCCGGAGGTTAAGATGCTGCCCAGCGCATTTCCGTTACTGCCCAAAAAACTGTTCAATCCAATCTGCGCAATCTGGCTATCCCAATAACCATCGGGCGCGGTCAGGCGGGCAAATGCACGTTCGCTGGATAAGGACAATATCCGCTGTATCGCCTCGGTCAGGCCGAAACCCGGGATGCTCGCGCAACCCGAAACCGCAGTCGCTGCTACCAAAGCAGCAGAACCGCTCAAAAAGCCGCGTCGACCCATTTGCTCACATGAATTTGTCAATTTGCCTTCTCCCGAACTTGTCGCGCCCCTCTCTTACCCGCCATAAAGAGGAAGTCCAATGAACCGTATTCGCCTCCTTGTTTTCAACGCCGCGCTGCCGGTGCTCGATTACCGTTTGCCCAGCGGGATGGAAGCGCCGCTAGGCTCGCTCGTGGTTGCGCCGCTGGGGCCGCGCCAGATTACGGGGATCGTCTGGGAAGCTGACAGACTCGATGGCGAAGAAGTGCCCGATGCGAAGCTGCGCCCGATTATCGAAGTGCTGCCCTCGCCGCGGGTATCCTTTGCCCTGCGGCGGCTGATCGAATGGACGGCGGATTATTATTGCGCGCGCATGTCTTCGGTGGCGCGGATGGTCATTTCATCGGGCGGCGCGATCAAAGGGCCGACGACGATGACCGAATATCGGCTGGTCGAGGGGGCCGATTTACCGCGCATGACCGCTCAGCGTGAGCAAGCCTTGGAGCGATTGCCGGGTAAGCAGGCAACGATCCGCGAGCTGGCGCAAATCGCGGGCGTATCGGACGGTGTGCTGCGCGGAATGGTGGGCGCGGGGCTGATCGAGCCTGTCGAAGTCGCGATTGACCGCCCTTTCCCCCCGCCTGACCCAGAGCATGATGTGCCGCAATTATCCGGCGAACAGGATGAAGTCGCCAGCCGATTGGTGGAAGCGGTGGAGGCCGATGAATTCGCGCCCTTCCTAATCGATGGCGTGACCGGATCGGGCAAAACAGAGGTCTATTTCGAGCCAATGGCCGCAGCATTGCAAGCGGGGAAGCAAGTGCTCGTTCTTCTGCCCGAAATCGCGCTAACCGAGAATTTCCTCGTCCGTTTTGAACAGCGCTTTGGTGCGCCGCCCGTGCTGTGGCATTCCTCGCTCAAATCCACCGAGAGACGCCGTGCATGGCGCGCGATTGCCAGCGGCGAGGCGCAAGTGGTGGTGGGCGCGCGCTCGGCGCTGTTCCTGCCCTATGCCAAGCTAGGCCTGATAGTGGTGGATGAAGCGCATGAGGTGAGCTTCAAGCAAGATGACGGCGTGCGCTACAATGCCCGCGATGTCTCGGTGATGCGCGCAAGGTTTGAAGAAATTCCGGTGGTGTTGGCGAGCGCGACACCGGCTCTCGAAAGCCTCGCGATGGCGGAGGCGGGAACATACGAAAAGCTCGATCTGAGGCAGCGCTATGGCGGGGCGGAATTGCCCACGATCCACACGGTTGACCTCACCCAAGAAGAGCCAGAGCGCGGGCGCTGGCTAGCCAAGCCTTTAGTCAGCGCGCTGGAGGATCGGCTGGCGAAGGGCGAGCAATCGCTGCTCTTCCTCAACCGGCGCGGCTATGCCCCGCTGACGTTATGCCGCAATTGCGGATACCGCTTCCAATGCCCGCATTGCAGCGCATGGTTGGTGGAACATCGCCTGTCGCAGCGCCTCGCCTGCCACCATTGCGGCTATGAAACCGCACCACCAACCGAATGCCCCGATTGCGGCGAACCGGATTGCCTTGTCGCTTGCGGGCCGGGCGTGGAGCGGATCGCTGATGAGGTGGCCGAAATCCTGCCCGATGCGCGGGTGATGGTCGCCACGTCAGACACTTTACGCTCGCCCGAGCGCGCCGCAGCCTTTATCGCGGCAGCGGAGCAAGGCGCGGTGGATGTGATCGTTGGCACGCAATTGGTAACCAAGGGCTTCCACTTTCCCGAGCTGACACTGGTGGGTGTGATTGATGCAGATCTGGGCCTCGAGGGCGGCGATCTGCGCGCTGCCGAGCGCACCTATCAGCAAATCGCGCAGGTCGCGGGCCGCGCGGGTCGCGGGGCCAAGCATGGCGAAGTGCTGATCCAGACGCGCCATCCCGATGCGAATGTGATTTCCGCGCTGGCTAATGGCGATCGCGACGCTTTTTATGAAGCGGAGACAGAGGCGCGCAAGACCGTCGGCGCACCGCCCTTTGGCCGATGGGCCGCAATCATCATTTCGAGCGAGGATGACAAGGAAGCGCGCGGCTTTGCAAACCAAATGGGTTCGCAGAAACCCGATGTAGATGATATTATGGTTCTTGGCCCTGCGCCCGCTCCGTTGGCGCTCCTTAGAGGGCGCTATCGCTATCGCTTCCTGATCAATGCGCGGCGCTCCGCCAATTTGCAAAAAGTGCTGCGCCAATGGGTCGATGCGCAGAATTTCCCGCCCGGCGTGCGTGTCGGGATTGATATTGATCCCTATTCCTTCGTCTAATCGCGCGCGCCTCTCGTATCTCAATCCATGACGACACTCATCCCCATTCTCGGCGATCAGCTTACCCGAACGCTCCCCAGCCTGCGCGGACAAACCAAAGACGATAGCGTTATCCTGATGATGGAGGTGTGGGAAGAGGCGACCTACGTCAAACATCACAAGCAGAAGATTGCGCTTATCTTTTCGGCCATGCGGCATTTTGCTGAAGAATTGCGCGCAGCGGGCTGGCAAGTCGAATACACGCGGCTCGACGATGACGATAACGCAGAGAGCTTCACCGGCGAAGTCGCCCGCGCGGTTGAGCGGCACTCCCCCGACGCCATCCGCATTGTCGAAGCGGGCGAATGGCGCGTCCAACAATCGATTGAAGAGTGGCCTGACAAATTCGACTGCGAAGTGGATATCCTGCCCGATGA
>CAZAIG010000004.1:28502-40505 GCA_964485135.1 uncultured Porphyrobacter sp.
TCTATCGTGAAATGCGCAAGAAAACCGGCCTCTTGTTAGATGGTGACGACAAGCCTGTTGGCGGCAAATGGAATTACGACGCTGAAAATCGCGAGAAGCTGGATGGCGCGCTCTTCGTGCCCCCTCGCCCCAAATTCACTCCCGACGACATCACCAGCGACGTGCTCGAATTGGTGGAGGCGCGCTTTGGGACACATTTCGGCGCGCTGACACCCTTCGAATGGCCCGCCACCCGCGATGAAGCGGAGAAAGCCGCTGATGCCTTCTTCGCTGAACGGATCGAGAATTTCGGCGCGTATCAAGACGCCATGGTCTATGGCTCAGACGACCTCTACCACTCGATGCTTTCGACCAGCATCAACATCGGATTGCTCGATCCGCTAGAGCTGTGCCAGCGCGCAGAGCAGGCCTACCACGAAGGGCGTGCCCCGCTAAACAGCGTCGAAGGCTTCATCCGGCAAATCATCGGGTGGCGCGAATATGTTCGCGGGTTTTATTGGTATTTCGCGCCCGGCCTTGGCGAAGCGAATGAATTGGATGCGGAACGCCCGCTCCCTGAGTTTTTCTGGACGGGTGAGACGGATATGCGATGCCTTGCCGATTGCGTGCGCTCCACTCATGCCAATGCCCATGCGCACCATATCCAGCGGCTGATGGTGCTCGGCAATTTCTGCCTGCTGGCGGGGATCAACCCTAAGGATGTGCAGGACTGGTATCTCGCCGTTTATGCCGATGCGTTTGAATGGGTGGAACAGCCCAATGTATCGGGCATGATCCTCTATGCTGATGGCGGCAAGCTTGCCACCAAACCCTATGCCGCCAGCGGCAATTACATCAACAAAATGTCCGATTATTGCGGCGACTGCCGCTACAAAGCCAGCAAGAAAACCGGCGATGATGCGTGCCCATTCAACGCGCTATATTGGCACTTTATGGACACCCACCGCGACCGGCTCAAAAGCAATCACCGGATCGGGCGGATCTATGCGACTTGGGACCGGATGGGCGGGGAAAAGCGAAGCGATTATCTCAAGAGCGCTGAGAATTTTCTCGACTCTCTGAAGCCAGCAAGCAAAGGCTGGGCGCGAGACAATTAGAGGAACCCCAAACCATGATTACAATCCATCACCTTCGTATTTCTCAAAGCGAGCGCATCGTCTGGCTGATGGAGGAGCTGGGCCTTGAATATGATCTCAAGCTCTACAATCGCGATCCTGAAACGCGGCTCGCCCCGCCTGAACTCAAAGCGCTGCATCCGATGGAGATTGCGCCGGTTATCACAGACGGCGATCTGGTTTTGGGCGAAAGCGGCGCGATTATCGACTATATTGTCGGCAAATATGCGCCCGACACTGATCTAGTGCCCAGCGCGGACCATCCCGATTTTGCGCGGCATCTCTATTGGTATCACTTCGCCAATGCGACGCTGATGACCAATGGCATGATGCAAATCGCCGTGAATGCAGTCGAGGCAGAAATGCCGCCTTCGCTAATGAAGCGGGTGACCAATGCCTGGGCGCATGTGGAGCAGGCTTTGGGCGAGGCGGACTATTTCGGTGGTTCAGCGCTCACCACGGCGGATATCATGCTCGGCTTCTCGCTGACCACAGCGCGCGCCTTTAACGACATGAGCATTGATCATATGCCCAACCTGAAGGCTTGGCTGGGGCGGATTGGCGAGCGTGAGGCCTACCAACGCGCTTTTGCGAAGGCTGAACCGGGAATGCCGCCAAAACTGGACTAGTGGGATCAGTGTTCCGCAGCGTATGAAGAAATAACGCCAAGCAAATAGTCTGAGTTCTATTGCATTGTAGATTAAACTTTGCTTCTAATGACTTTGGGAGAGGGTTTTGTAACGATAGTATTAGGAACCCTTATGTTGAAGAAATTTGGACTTATGCTGGGCGGGCTTTCGCTGATAGCCACCCCCGTACTTGCCAACGGACAAATTGGTACAACCCCGGCCACGGCACCGGTGACTGGTGAAAGCCAGGTAGAAGGCGAAGGCGTGCTCGCAGCACTGCTCTTGGTCGCGAGCATTGCTGTGTTCGTAATTATCGCCTCAGATGACGATGATCCAATCAGCGCCTAAATTCTGCGCGGTATTATAAAAGAATGCCCCGGGATTTCCCGGGGCATTTTTGTATTGGATCTGACTTTGTGAACGCGCAGAACGGGATCAGCTAAGCGCACTAGCGTCAGCAAAGGCAAAAACACAGGTTTGCAGACCGCCTCTCACTCGGCGGTAGGCTCAGGCACAACCCTAACCTCAACCATAGCTTCGTCGGTCAAATATTTGCGCGCCGCGGCTTGGATATCAGCCGCAGAAATCTGATTGACGATGTCTTTGCGCGCGCGCCAACGGTCCAGCCATTCAGGCTTGCGCTGCGCCTCAACCACAATGTTAAGCCATGCCCCATTCTCGCGAACTCGGGCTTCCAACCGTTCGATCATAGGCTTGCGAGCGCGCAGCAAAACGTCATCATCAATCGGCGCGTCGCGCATTTGCTTCGCGACATTGCGGATCGCTGCAAAGATTTGATCCATGCGGGCCGGATCCGCCACGGCGAAACCGGTTACAAAACCATCGCCGTCATAGAGGCTGGATGAACGGGAAAAGACCTGGGTTGAGTAACTTGCACTCAAATTCTCGCGCACCTCATCGATCAGAATCAGGCCCATGGCCGCTGCCATCATATCGCGCGTTACATCATCTTTCTGATCGTCATAATCGTCGGTTGGCCACACAGCTGCGGCGGCACCTTGGTCTGCCTGACCGTTGTGATAGAGTTTAATCGTGCCCGCATCAGCCGGGAATGTGATTGGGCGAATATTATCCAAAACCCCTTCGCGCTTTGGCCGGGCTGGCAGAGCGCCGAATGTCTGTGCAACCAGATCGATCGCTGCTTGTTCATCAATATCGCCGACGATTGCGATATCAATTGCGCCGTTTTCTAGCTGATCGGAAATCTGACTCTTGACCATTGCCATATTGATGGCAGCCAATTCCTCAGCTGTGCCCTGCCCAATCCGAGTGTCACCGCTGGCTAAGGCCCGCCTGAAATCGCGCTGATAGACAGCGATGGGTGTGGCTGCGTTTTGCGTATTGATTGTCGGCAGAGCATTTTGCCAGGCCGCGTCTGCCTCCACGCGATAGCCTGGATCGGTGATAAGCGCGGCCACCAGTTTGAACTGCAATTCAGCATCATCAGGGGTGGTCGTGCCCGATGATCTTAGCGAATCTTGATTGGCAACCAGTCCAAAATTCACTGTCTTGCCGGCTGTTAGCCTTTGAATCTCTTGAAAGTCGTGCTCACCAAGCCCGCCGAGCGCCATGACGTTGTCCATGAAGTAACTAAGACCACCCGCTGCATCAGGAATGGCGCGCAGCCCCTCTCCTATTTCGACGGCAAAACGCAGCTCGTTATCTTCAAAATCCGTTTTCTTGATATTCAAGCGCACGCCATTTTCGAATTCTATGGTTCGAATCCCAAGATCTTCAATTCGGCCATCCGAAGCAACCTTGCCCGGAGTCCCAAAATCATCATAGGCAAAGGGATTTGTTACCTCGTCAACAGGAGGCGTAACCGCAACTTTCGCACTGGCGGCAAGCGCTGCTCGAATAGACTCTTCGGCATTTTCAATCGGCGCTTTGCTTGTCACAAACACATTATTCGGACCGCCCTGCCAATTGGCGCGGAAGGCTTGCGTTACAGCAGCGGCCGTAAGAGCAGGTTTGAGTGTCTGAAACACTTCGAGCTGGCCCGCTGGTGTCACAACAACTTCGCCGGAAACGCTTGAGGCAATGAGTTCATTGGCAATGCCAGCATTTTGGCGGGTGCCTTGCTGCTTGGCGGCGTTTTCCAGATTGGCCGTAAGATTGACCAATTGTTCGTCGATTTCGCTTTGCGTAAAACCGTGCTCTAATGCTCTGCGCAATTCTTGTTCGCCAATTGCGAGCGCGCTTTGCCAATCGCCATCTTTGCCAACCGTTATGAAGAAGGCTTGTTCTGCGATATTGGCAAACGGGTTAAACGGTGCCGCGCCGCCAAGAATTTTCGCATCTTGCGCCAAAGCAAGATTTAGAAAGCGTCTTGCCAATACTTGCGATGCGACGGCCAATTGAATCGATTCAAGATTACCTGCCACGCTATTGGGAGTGGCCGTATAGGGTTTGGCCTTCTGGAATATCGCCGTGGTTTGCGAAGCAGGATCGCTAAAGCTTCCAACGGAGAGCGGGCTGTTCGGATCAATTGTTCCATAGTCCATTGGCGCGCCAGCGGGGCCCACCGCTTTCCAATCGCCAAATTGCGACACGATTTTAGCTTCGAGCGCTTCAACATCAAAGTCACCTACAATGACCAAAGTCGTGTTTTCAGGCCGATAATACCGGTGGTAGAAATCGCGTATCCGGCTAGCCGGGGCCGTATCGATCACTTCGGCCGTTCCAATCGGAAAACGGTCAGATACTGGTGTATTGGGCAATTGCTTGGCAAATTGCACTCTCGCACTTCGCAAGCCGGCTGTGTTGCGCAACTGGCGTTCGGATTGAATAACTCCGCGCTCGCGCTCAACCGCTTCGTCACTAATGGTGAGATTGCTTGCGGTTTCCCGCATCAGCATCAACGCCAGATCCATTGCCGATTCTCTCGCATCAGGCAGATCGAGTTGATAAATTGTCTCGGTAAAGCCCGTGCTTGCATTGGTGTCCGGGCCAAAACTCAGGCCCTCACGCTCCAGCATGCTGACCATTTCGCCTTCGGGAACATTGGTCGATCCGTTAAAGGCCATATGTTCCAAGAAATGTGCAAGGCCTTGCTCGTTTTCCGCCTCAGCGATCGAGCCGACATTCACATGCATCCGGACCGAAGCGGCACCTTCGGGTGTGGAGTTTTTGCGCAAGGCATAGCGCATCCCATTGCTCAGCATACCGTAGCGGATCGCCTCATCGGCGGGCAGATCGATGTTGGTCTGAGCCCAAGCGTTTGCCTGAGGTGTTTTTTGCGCCTCATCAGCAGCCAAAGTAGCGGCTTCTAAGGCTTCTTCGGCTGTGACCTCTTGCTGCGCGAGTGCGTTATTGGGGGCGGCACCGGCAATAGCCAGAGCGAACAATGATGCGGAGGTGAGAGAATTCTTGATCGCGGTCAATTTCATTGGATACTCCTGAGACGCTTAACTGGTCCCGTCCCTACATTGGAAAGTGGTCAGTTTCCCGGCCAAGTCAATGCTCAAACGGCAGACTCTCTTTTCAAAAGCTCGCGTTTTATCTCTGCGCCATATGCATAGCCTCCGATGCTGCCATTTGCCTGAACGACCCGGTGACACGGAATAAGCACAGCGATATTATTCGCCCCATTCGCGCTGCCCACCGCGCGGCTTGCCTTGGGATTACCAAGCATCGCCGCCTGTTCACCATAGCTGCGGGTTTCACCAGGCGGAATGTCTCGCAAAGCCTGCCAACAGCGCTGCTGAAACGCAGTGCCTTTTACGTCGAGTGGGATGGTTCCCGCCGCGGCGCTGCCGGGTTCTTCGACAGCATCCAGAACGCGCGCAAACAGATCGCGAAACGCTTCGCCGCCTTGGGCCAATTCGGCTTTCGGAAAGCGCGCACGCAGGTCGGCTTCCCCTTCATTAAAGCTCAAACAGCACACGCCGATATCTGTCGCCGCGACAAGCATAGCGCCCAGTGTAGTATCCATCACAGTCCAATGGATTACACGCCCGGCGCCGCCGCCAGACCAATCGCTTGGTGTCATTCCCAATGTACCCTCCATCGTATCGTAGAATCGGCTGGGCGCATCAAAACCTGCCTCGTAAATTGCATCAGTAACGCTATCTTCTTCTCGTAAAGCCTCGCGCGCGCGCTCGCTGCGCAGTGCCCGCGCATAGGCAGCAGGCGATAGGCCGGTCGCACGCTTGAACACGCGTTGGAAATGCGTAGGTGAATAGCCAGTCAAGGCGCCAAGCTTCGCCAAAGGCACCGGCGCACCTGCGGTTTTAATCGCTTTGATCGCTGACAAAATGGCCGCTTCTTCGCGCGATTGCTGATCGGGTAAGCAGCGTTTGCAAGCTCTCAGGCCCGCTGCTTCTGCCGCATCGCAAGAGCTGTAGAACTCAACATTCTTGCGCAGGGGCATGCGTGCGCCGCAGCTTGGCCGGCAATATATGCCAGTCGAGTGCACGCCAGTGACAAAGACGCCGTCGAACCGGCGATCCCTATCGAGCGCAATTTGCCAGCGCTGTTCATCATTGAGCGAGCCATTGTCTGTCATGCAATGCGTAATGCCATGATTTGGGTGTGCTGGCATCCCAATGCTTGCGGTCAATGTGGATGAAAGGCTAGGCTGCCTAACAATGGACCGGATAATCACTGCAATCGCTGCGCTCCTCGCGCTACTTATCGCTGCGCCCGTCTCGGCTGATCAGGCTGATATTGATGCAGCAGCGCGCGGAGTTGTGCGCGTTGTCCTGATCGGTAGCGATGGCGAAGAAATCTACCCCATCAGCCATGGCAGCGGCTTTGCCGTCACTCCGACCAAGATTGTAACGAATGCGCACGTCGTGCGTGAGGCGTTGCAGGACGACACGCTGCAAATTGGCATCGTGCCCAGCCAAGGTGCAGAGGCAGCTTACGGTAAAACAATTTCCGTCAGCCCAAAGAATGACCTAGCCCTGCTCGAAATTACTGAGGGGAGCTTGCGTTTGCCCGTGCTGACATTGGCTGGTGCGACTGCCGGCGGAAGGGGCGGCGATATGGGAGAGGTCAGCTCGGTTGGCTACCCTATGAATGTTGACCGAGCGCAAGGGTTGGAGATTGGCGATATTTTCAAGGCGCAGCCGCCAGTAAAAGCGCGCGGATTTCTGTCAGGGCAGCGCCCTTCCCGTCAGTTCGACACCCTATTACACACAGCGCCGATTGCGCGCGGCAATTCGGGCGGGCCGCTGCTGGATGGGTGTGGACGCGTATTGGGCGTAAACAGCTTTGGCGCAGATAGCGACGGGTCCGACGCTGAGTTTTACTTTGCTGTGTCCATGCGTGAACTTCTGCCATTTCTGCGCGATAATGATGTGGCACCTCGTGTTAATGCTCTGCCTTGCCGGTCCATTGAAGAGCTTAACGCATCCGAGGCGGCACGCCTTGAAGAACAACGCGCAGAGGCCCGCGAACGTATGGCCGCGCGCAATGCTGAACTGGCTCAGAAGCGTACGCGTGCTCAATTAGAAGCACAAATGGCCGTCATGGATGAACGCGAAAACGCGATGGCGATGGCCATGATCGCTTTGTTAATTGCAATTGGCGCGGGCTATTTCGCGCTGCAAGAACGTTATGAAGACGGCGGCCAGAAAAAAACTACCGCCTTTGCTGCCTTGGTCGTGGTTGCGATTGGCGCAGCAGCTTATCTGTGGCTCACACGTCCGGGGCTGGAAGATATTGATAGACGCGTGGCCGCAGCGATGAGCGGGAATGGTGAGGTGGCCGATGACAGCGAAGGGACCGCTCTGAACGAAGGCACACTGATCTGCACTCTGGTCCCTGACCGCAGCCGCATTACCGGCGCTCGGCGCGATGATGTCGAATTCAAATGGGAAAGCGATGGCTGCGTCAACAATCGCACTCAATATGGCTTCAAAGATGCGGCGTGGACCCGCGTCTTTGTGCCCAATACAGAGGATGCAGTGTCGGTGAACAGCTATGATCCCGATACGCGGACATTCCGCACAGATCGTTATCTGCTCGGGGCCAATGATATGGAGAAAGCGCGCAGCGCCCGCGGCAAATACACCCCTCCGCAATGCGGCGTGTCGGATGCATCGCGGACCTTGGGCGAGCAGCAATCCTCCGTCCTGGGTCAACTCCCCACCCAGCCAAACGAACGACTGGTCTATGAATGCAAGGGTAAAGTTGAGTAGTGCTATCACTTCAGGTTTATAGACACATTGATGATGCGCTTCGCACTAGGCCGCTGTGGTTTCCAGTTGAAGCCCCTTACCCTCTAACCGATGGCCACATCCCACAACATACGCAATGTCAGGTTACAGCAACCCACTTGGAAACATCACAGGGCTGGCCAGCTCAAATTGGAATTCAGTGGCTGGTCAAAAGGAATAAGCTATTGCCGTGGGTACATGTAGTGAATTGGCGCGAAGAAACCCTGTTTGATTATTCGAAGCCAATTCTCGAACGAAAGCTCGGATTTACTCCGATGGGCAACGACGTGGAAATGGCGAACATCATAACACAACAAGTCTTTGACCCTGCGGAAAATGCTGAAACGATTGAGTGGGAAGACCGACTTTTGCAAAAATTACACGACGATTGGTTCGAGCATTTATGCGCTCAATCAGACATCGCTTAACTTAAGTCCTTAGCGATTAGCGACCGCCCAGGTGGGCAAGGAACGCGCCCACCATGGGGTGGGCGGGCGCGTGTCGTTTCTGGCGAAACAACAGATGCCCCAGGGAAACCGTGAGAGCTTAAGCAGCCCACCACCCCTAACCCCCTCCTCCCCAGGAGAGGGCGATCTTGATAAGGCTAAGGAATTCGGGCCAACGGCCCGCAAGCGCGACTGCGCGTCGCGGCCACTGCCGCGCCCCTCGGAGCAGTCAGGCGGCAGCCTGACTTGCGTGAGAGCAAACTACGCGCTCAAGTAGCGAAGCGATAGCGCAACAATCTACGCCGCTAACGCCTCACCACTTAGCGTAATCCGGTGCATCTCGCGGCGGTGTCCAGCATAATCGTTCATCGCATTGTGCCAGCTGGTCCGGTTGTCCCAGATCGCCACCGTCCCCGGCTTCCATTCGAGACGGCACTGGTTATCATCTGTCAGCGCAGCATCGCAAAGCTCGGTCAGCAATGGCAGGCTTTCCTCGCGCGTTTGGCCGACAAAATTGATCGTGAAGGCCGTGTTCACATAAAGCAATTTGCGCCCTGTGTGCGGATGGCGAATCACCACAGGATGCACTGCACCAGTTTTCAAGTTTTGGCCGCGCAAATGCTCACCCATGTCGGTTTGAGCGTAAAGCCCGCCCTCTTTATAGACATGGTCAGCGGTGTGGAATGCCTCAAGACTGTCTGCTTTGGCTTTGAGATCAGCGGGCAAGGCATCATAGGCTGCGCCCATATGCGCCCACATCGTATCGCCGCCTTGCGGGGGAAGCTCGCGCGCTACCAACACTGAACCCATAGCGGGGATTTGGTCGTAGGAATGATCGGTATGCCACGCGCCGCCAATATTGGTGTTTTGCGTCGGTTCTTTCTTAACGACAGAAATCTCGTCATAATCGCCTTGCTGCGGGAAGTAATTGTTCACATCCATCCCGCCCCAGCGTCTGCCAAAGGCAATGTGATCTTCAGGAGAAAAATCCTGATCGCGGAATACGGCCACGCCATGCTCGTAAATGGTTTGCCTGATCGCATCCATCACTTCGCCCTCGGCCTTGGCCAATTGGACGCCGGATACTTCTACGCCGCAGCGCGGTGCCATAGGTGTCAATTTCATATCACTCTCTCCCGGTGCACCTTACCTGTGCAATTTTTGCTATTTTGCATGCGCTTTTTGCGCCTTTCCCCAGCAAATAGGCAGAACTCAGCGGCTATGTAAAGGATCAAGGCGCTGACCGCTTGCCTTGCCATCGTCACGGTGCTAGGCGCGCGCCAGTTTCGTGGGAGATGCTCTCAAGGTGTCTCGCCCCCGCGATGCTTCGCAACGGTATCTAAGACGTTCTAGAAGGACCTCTCACGCGTGGACATTTCCGCCGGTATAAAGTCTAGCCTATCAGGGCGTTACGCATCGGCTTTGTTCGATTTGGCGTCCGAAGCAGGCACAGTGACAACGGTCGAAACCGACCTGGAAAAGCTTGGAGAAGCTTTGACAGCCTCGGCCGATCTCACCGCCCTCACCACCAATCCTAAAGTGAGCCGAACCGATTCGGCAGCGGCGATTGGTAAAGTGGCGAAAAAGCTGAAGCTATCGCCACTAGCGCAAAACTTCCTCGGTGTGCTGGCGCAAAACCGCCGCCTGTCATCTTTGCCCGGTATGATCTCAGCGTTTCAGACTATCGCAGCGGCCCAGCGCGGCGAGGTGACAGCGAACGTCACCAGCGCCCATGCGCTGACCAAGACACAGCTGAATAAGCTCAAAGACAAATTGACCGCGCGCGAAGGCCGCACGGTTAAGCTCAACTCCACGATCGATCCCGAAGTCCTCGGCGGTTTGGTCGTAACTATTGGATCGAAGCGCATTGATGGCTCGATCCGCACCCGTTTGAATTCACTTTCTCAGGCCATGAAAGGCTAAAGGATACAAAACATGGAAATCCGCGCCGCAGAAATCTCCAAGGTCATCAAGGACCAAATCGCCAGTTTCGGCAATGAAGCCGAGGTCAGCGAAGTAGGCTCCGTTCTCTCCGTTGGTGACGGTATCGCCCGTATCCACGGCCTCGACAATGTTCAGGCTGGTGAGATGGTTGAATTTGCCAATGGCGTTCAGGGCATGGCGTTGAACCTTGAGGCGGACAATGTCGGCGTCGTCATCTTCGGCTCTGATGCTGAGATTAAAGAAGGCGATAGCGTTAAGCGGACCGGCACGATTGTGGACGTTCCGGTTGGCAAGGGCCTGCTCGGCCGGGTGGTCGATGCTCTCGGCAATCCGATTGATGGCAAAGGGCCGATCAAAGACGTGAAGCGCGAGCGTGTTGAAGTCAAAGCGCCGGGCATTATCCCGCGCGAATCCGTGTCTGAGCCAGTGCAAACCGGCCTAAAGGCCGTTGACGCTTTGGTGCCCGTTGGCCGCGGTCAACGCGAGCTGATCATTGGTGACCGTCAAACCGGCAAAACAGCCGTCGCCATCGACACTTTCATCAACCAGAAAACGGTCAATGAAGGCGATGATGAGGGCAAGAAGCTCTACTGCGTCTATGTTGCTGTTGGTCAGAAGCGCTCAACCGTTGCTCAGATTGTGAAGCAATTGGAAGAAAACGGCGCGATGGAATATTCCATCGTTATCGCTGCGACCGCTTCTGAGCCTGCTCCGCTGCAATATCTTGCGCCATACACTGGCTGCGCGATGGGTGAGTTCTTCCGCGACAATGGCATGCACGCCGTGATCGTCTATGACGATTTGTCGAAGCAAGCGGTTGCCTATCGTCAGATGTCATTGCTGCTTCGCCGTCCTCCGGGCCGCGAAGCTTATCCCGGTGACGTTTTCTATCTTCACAGCCGCCTGCTTGAGCGCGCCGCTAAGATGAATGGCGACAATGGTTCTGGCTCGCTTACTGCGCTGCCGATCATTGAAACGCAGGCGGGCGACGTGTCAGCCTATATTCCGACCAACGTGATTTCGATCACCGACGGTCAGATCTTCCTTGAAACCGATCTGTTCTACCAAGGCATCCGCCCTGCGATTAACGTGGGTCTGTCGGTGAGCCGTGTTGGCGGTGCAGCGCAAACCAAAGCGATGAAGAAAGTGTCCGGCTCGATGAAGCTTGACCTTGCGCAATATCGCGAAATGGCAGCGTTCGCTCAGTTCGGTTCGGACTTGGACGCCTCGACACAGCAATTGCTCAATCGCGGTGCGCGCCTGACTGAATTGCTGAAGCAAGCGCAGTTCTCACCCATGCCGTTTGAAGAGCAAACCGTGTCGATCTTCGCTGGCACCAATGGCTTTATCGATGATGTCGCGGTTGAGCGCGTGAACGAATATGAAGAAGCCATGCTCTCCTTCATCCGCTCCGAGCACAGCGATATTCTCGACGAAATCCGTTCATCCAAGAAATTCGAGGGCGATGTGAAGGACAAAACCGTCGCAGCCCTCGAAGCTTTCGCCAAGCAGTTCGCTTAAAGGTAGGCCGAAATGGCATCGCTCAAGGAACTGAAAGATCGGATCGGGTCGGTTAAATCGACCCAGAAGATCACCAAGGCCAAGCAAATGGTTGCTGCGGCGAAGCTTCGCCGTGCGCAGGCTGCTGCTGAGGCGGCTCGCCCCTATGCGACGCGCTTAAGCG
>CAZAIG010000005.1:0-3180 GCA_964485135.1 uncultured Porphyrobacter sp.
GTGCCCAAAGTCACCGTTTTGCGCGTCGTGGATATCGAAGACGGCGAGCCGATCGCAATCCCGGACAATTGGCCTGCTGACGCGCCCGATGATCCGCCGCGCCTCACCTTGAAAGAGCCCAAGAGGGGCAAGGGCGGCAAAAAGCAAGGGCGCGCTTTTCCTGCGCCCAAAGTGGGTGAACGCTTTCTGGCCCGCACAGAGCAAAGTGATGCAGGCTGGGTAGCCCACATCATGAAAAAGCTTCCCGCGCGCAGCGAAGGAATGATGGGCGTTGTTGAAGTGGATGGTGCGGGCAAAGCATGGCTTGCACCGGTCGACAAACGCATCCGCAGCTCTTTTCCCATCGGCGATCTCAATGGCGCCGAAGAAGGTCAGCTCGTCTTATGCGAACGCGCAGGTCGATCAGCGCGCTCTCCGGTTAAAGTCATTGAAGTGGTGGGTGATCCGCTTGCGCCAAAAGCCTTCAGCCTGATTGCCATCGCCAAGCACGGCATCCCGCACACTTTCCCAAATGAGGTGATCACGGCCGCTGAACAGGCCGCTGAGATTGAACTGGGCGATGACCGCGAGGACCTGCGCGAGCTTCCGATCGTCGCGATTGATCCCGCTGATGCGCGCGATCATGATGACGCGATCTGGGCAAAGCCGGATGGAAAGGGCGGCTTTCACGCTCTTATCGCAATCGCCGATGTCTCTTACTATGTCCGTCCGGGCAGCCCGATTGATAAAGAAGCACGCAAGCGGGGAAATTCCGTCTACTTTCCCGACCGCGTTGTGCCCATGCTGCCCGAGGTGTTGAGCGCGGATGTGTGCTCTTTGAAAGAAGGCGCTGACCGCGCAGCGATGGCGTGCCACATGCATATTTCAGCTGATGGCGCGATCTCTGACTTTCGCTTTACCCGTGCTATCGTGCAGATTGCGCACAATCACGCATATGAAGATGCACAGGCAGCGGTTGATAGCGGCAATCCGCCGCAGCATCTTTCGCATTTGTGGGATGCTTGGGGGGCGCTGTCGAAAGCACGCAAAGCTCGCGATCCGCTCAATCTGGAGCTGCCCGAGCGCCGCGTTATGCTGAATGATGCTGGTCAGATCGAAGAGATTGCTGTGCGCGAACGGTTGGACGCGCACCGCGTTGTTGAAGATTTCATGATCGCTGCCAATGTAGCCGCTGCAAAAGCGCTTGAGGCAAAAGCTGCGCCGGTGGTGTACCGCGTGCATGAAACGCCGAGCCGCGAAAAACTGATCGCTTTGCGCGAATATCTTGCGACCATGGGTAAGAAACTTGCACTAGGGCAGGTCATTAAACCAAGCCTTTTCAATCAGATGCTCAGCTCACTTGAGGATGAAACTGAAAAGCAGCAAGTCATGGAAGCCGTTCTGCGCAGCCAGACGCAGGCCTATTACGGACCTGCCAACGCAGGTCACTTTGGCTTGGCATTGGGCTCCTATGCGCATTTCACTAGCCCCATACGCCGCTACGCTGACCTGCTTGTGCACCGATCATTAGTGGATGCTTACCGCTTAGATACCCCCCTCAAAACGGGAGACCTACCCAAGACCTCTGGCTTATCAGACCCGGACAAGGCCGGATTGCAGCAGATTTCCGACGCGATTTCTCAAACCGAACGGCGCGCAATGGAAGCAGAGCGCGATACAATTGATCGCTATGTTGCAGCATGGCTTTCCGCCAAAGTGGGCGACGTTTTCGATTGCCGGATCACTGGCGTGCAAAGTTTTGGCTTTTTCGCAACGATTGTCGGGATGGGCGGCGATGGACTTGTTCCCGTATCGACATTGGGCCGCGAATATTTCCGCTATGATGAAGCCGCACAAGCCTTAGTCGGCGAGGATAGCGGTACTCGCTTTGCATCGGGCGACACTTTGCAGCTTAAACTGGCAGAGGCCAATGCGCTAACGGGGGCTCTTAAATTCGTAACGGTCGATGCTGATGGCAATGCGATTGAACCGCGCGGTCGGCCCATTCCCCGGCGCAAGGGTAAATTTACGCATGGCAAGGGCCCGCCGAAACACAAAATGGGTAAACGAGGGCGTCCTGCGAATATCCGCCATCAAGGGCGCAAGAAACGTTAGCGCGAGCTACTTATGCCGCGTCTGACGGCTCATCATATTCGCCCGGAATGATGTAGAGCGGGCAGGGCAGGCTGCCTGCATTGGCAGAAAAGTGTCCTACAAGCGGCCCTGGATTGCCCGACACGGCGGCCCCCAAAACCAAGGCGCCAATATCATCATTCTCAGCCAAGAACTGAGTGACGATTTTGGGTCCATTGCCGATCCGCACCGAGATAGCAGGCAAGATACCGCTTTCGCTAAATAGGTTGCCCGCCGCGCCATTGGCCAGCATTTCAACACGGTCGCGCGATTCCTGCTCAATCGTCGCCTGAACCGCGCCAAATGCGCTCACATTTTGCTGCGGCGTCACCGCCAAAATGTGGACCCCGCCATCAAGCGCTGCCGCCCTGCGCGCGGCAAAGCGCAGAGCCGCCTTAGCCTCAGCAGTATCATCCATTACCACCAAAAAATTACGCATTGACGCAAATTCCCCTCGCGCTGAATATCGACTGAAAACGTATTCTTCGCAAGGTGCTTGCTCGAAAGGGGAAAAATCGCCAAAGCCAGCAAGCGAATTCCGTAACGTAAAAGCAGTCAAGGAAACTCTTCGGCAATGCCCATCGCAATTAAGATGCCCGCGCTGTCCCCCACTATGGAGGAGGGCACGCTCGCCAAATGGCTCGTTAAAGTTGGCGACACAGTGTCCTCTGGCGATATTATGGCTGAGATTGAAACCGATAAGGCGACAATGGAGTTTGAAGCCGTGGATGAAGGGGTCATCGCTGCCATCCTGGTGAGTGAAGGCACCGAAAATGTCGCTGTTGGAGCAGATATAGCGATGCTTGCCGAAGAAGGCGAAGACGTGGGCGATCTAAGCGCTGCTCCATCCACATCACCAGCGCCCGCTACCGCCGAAACTCCTGCTCCGAAATCTACTGCGACTAGTGACGATCCCGCCGCCACACCGACGGCGCGCAAATTGGCCGAGGCGAATGGCGTTGATTTGGGATCGCTGACCGGTACAGGACCAAAGGGAAAGATAACCAAAGGCGATGTGGAAGAAGCCATCGCCAATGGCGCTGGGAGCGGTACTCCTGCTCCTGCTCC
>CAZAIG010000005.1:3280-25436 GCA_964485135.1 uncultured Porphyrobacter sp.
CCGACCGCTTCTACTTCAGCGGCCACAAACTCAGGCGCGCGGATCAAAGCGTCTCCACTTGCCAAGCGGATTGCGGAGCAAAAAGGCCTAGACCTCTCAGCCATCACCGGCAGCGGACCAGGTGGGCGGATTGTAAAGGCCGATGTTGAGAATGCTGAGGCAGGTACCTCAGCTGCTGCTCCGGCCTCTACTTCTACTTCACCGGCAACCATCCCTAGCGATGGCGATGCGCCGTTCGAAGCGGTCAAACTCAACAATGTGAAGAAGGTTGTGGCGCGCCGCCTGACCGAGGCGAAACAGACTGTTCCGCATATCTATCTTACTGTCGATATCCGGCTCGATCCTCTGCTCGATTTGCGCAAGCAGTTGAATGCAGAACTAGAAGCAGATGGCGTCAAACTATCAGTCAATGATCTGCTGATCAAAGCACTGGCTCGCGCAATGGTGAAAGTTCCAAGCTGCAACGTCAGTTTCCAAGGGGATATGCTGCACCAATATAGCCGCGCGGATATCTCGGTAGCGGTGGCTGCGCCGTCAGGACTTATTACCCCGATTGTCACCGATGCCGCCCGCAAATCGCTTGCTCAGATATCCTCGGAAATGAAAGAACTGGCGGGCAAGGCGCGCGAAGGCAAATTGAAACCGCATGAATATCAGGGCGGCACAGCGTCTCTCTCTAATCTTGGAATGTTCGGCACCAAGCAGTTTGATGCCGTGATCAATCCGCCTCAAGGTATGATCCTGGCCGTGGGTGCGGGTGAACAGCGTCCCCACGTAGTCGATGGCGAGGTTCAAGTGGCAACCGTGATGAGTGTGACGGGCAGCTTTGATCACCGCGCGATTGATGGTGCGGATGGTGCGCAATTGCTCGATGCTTTGCGCAAGCTTTGCGAGAATCCGATCGGTCTGGTTGTATAAGACTTGTCTGCCAAAGATCCCCTCATCCGCGCAACGGCCATGCCCTGCGACACCAATCCTTATGGCGGAGTGTTTGGCGGCTGGCTAATGGCGCAGATGGCTCTGGCTGCAGGCTCACTTGCTAGCCGATTGGGACAGGGTAAAGCAGTGGTGGTTCACGCCACCGACTTTAGCTTCCCCAGCGCAATGCAAGTCGGCGATGAGCTAAGCGTATATTGTGAAGTTGCCGCCACTGGCAAAACCTCGCTCACCATTCTGGCCGAAGGCGTGGGGCGAGAGCGCAACGGTGAGAAAACTGTGCAAGTTTCCAAAGGCACGTTCAAATTCGTTGTTCTTGATGAGAATGGCAAACCCCGCGCCTTGGGCGCGAACCCTCAAGAAGGATAAACTACCCCCATGGCAAATGCTTCATATGACGTCATTGTTCTTGGTTCTGGTCCCGGCGGCTATGTCGCGGCGATCCGGGCTTCTCAATTGGGTCTGAAGACAGCGATCGTTGAGCGCGAATTCCTCGGCGGAATTTGCCTCAATTGGGGGTGTATCCCCACCAAGGCTTTGCTGCGCTCCGCTGAGATCTTTCACTACATGCAAAACGCTGGTGACTATGGACTGAAAGCGCAGAAGATTGAGGCCGATCTGGAAGCTGTGGTGAAACGCAGCCGGGGCGTCGCGAAGCAGCTGAATCAGGGCGTCACGCATCTGATGAAGAAGAACAAAATCGCCGTGCATATGGGCGAGGGCGTGCTGACCGGCCCGACTTCGATGACGGTAAAGGGTGAAAAGGGTGAGGAAAAGCTCACCGCCAAACATATCATCGTTGCGACGGGTGCCCGGGCCCGCGATCTTCCGTTTGCTCCAGCTGATGGAAAGCGCGTGTGGACTTACCGCACCGCTATGACGCCGCCGGAAATGCCCAAGAAACTGCTGGTGATCGGATCTGGCGCAATCGGGATCGAATTTGCCAGTTTCTACAATGATATGGGCGCCGATGTGACCGTGGTTGAAATGCTCGACCGGATCGTGCCGGTTGAGGATGAAGAGGTCTCTGCCTTTCTGGAAAAGTCGCTCACCAAGCAAGGCATCACAGTGATGACGGGGGCAGGGGTGGATGCGATTAAAGTCGGAGCGTCTGGCGTGAAAGCCACCATCAAAGGTAAAGATGGCAAGGCCGCAGAGCATGAGTTCAGCCATGTCATCACCGCTATCGGCATCCAGCCCAATACGGAGAATATCGGGCTTGAGAACCTAGCCGAAATGGATCGCGGGTTTATCCAAATCGACCCATATGGCCGGACGAAATCGAAAGGGCTTTGGGCTATCGGCGACTGCACACCCGGACCGTGGCTCGCGCACAAGGCCAGCCACGAAGGCGTAAGCTGCGCAGAAGCGATTGCTCAGGAACTGGGCAACAAAGACGTGCATCCTCATCCGCTTGATCGTAACAACATTCCCGGCTGCACTTACTGCCATCCACAAATCGCCAGTGTCGGCATGACCGAAGCTAAAGCGAAGGAAGCAGGACACGAAGTAAAAGTCGGCAATTTTCCATTCATCGGCAATGGCAAGGCAATTGCGCTGGGCGAAGCGGAAGGATTCATCAAGACGGTTTTCGATGCGAAGACAGGCGAGCTTCTCGGAGCGCATATGATCGGTGCAGAAGTGACCGAGCTCATCCAAGGATACACCGTAGGCAAAACTCTGGAAACGACCGAGGAAGAGCTGATGAACACGGTCTTCCCGCACCCAACCTTGTCAGAAATGATGCATGAAAGCGTTCTGGGCGCTTATGGGAAAGCACTCCATATCTAAAGGCAAGCAACGCCAGCAAATGAGATTGGCCGTGAAATTTTCGGCCAAACATAAGAGAACCGACAAGAAAAAAGGCCCCACGCGATGTGGAGCCTTTTCGTGGCGGACAGTCAGGGATTCGAACCCTGGAAGGGCTTGCACCCTTGCCGGTTTTCAAGACCGGTGCATTCGACCACTCTGCCAACTGTCCGCTCGAAAGCGCCGATAGCGTGTACAATCGCCATTGTCACCCACCTGTTCACGCTTAATGTGAATTAATGGCTCAAGGTACGCATGATTTCGCTCCTGATTCGCGCAATGACGCGGTTCTGATCAATGTGAACGGCACTTTGGTGCCGCGCGCGCAGGCCACCGTCTCTGTCTTCGACAGCGGGTTTATGCTGGGTGATGGTGTTTGGGAAGGCTTGCGCGTTCATGGCGGCAAGATCGCCTTCCTTGACGCCCATCTCGACCGATTGTTCGAAGGGGCAAAGGCTATAGCGATGGATATCGGCCTTTCGCGTGCAGAACTAACGCAAAGGCTAGAGGACACTATCAACGGCAATGATATGCGCGAGGCAGAAGGCGTACACATACGTCTGATGGTAACGCGGGGTATTCGCTCGACCCCATATCAAGATCCGCGCGTGATTATCTCGCCCGCGACAATTGTGATTATCCCTGAGTATAAAACGCCGCTTCCCAGCACAATCGAAACAGGTATCCGCTTATTCACTGTCCATGTTCGGCGCGGCGACCCTGCCGTGCAAGATCAAAAGCTCAATTCGCATTCGAAGCTCAATTGCATCACGGCCTGTATTCAAGCGGCACAGGCTGGCGCGGATGAGGCATTGATGCTCGATCCGCACGGCTTTGTCGCCACATGCAATTCAACCCACTTTTTTGTTGTGCGAAAAGGCGAGGTGTGGACCTCGAGCGGTGATTACTGCCTCGGGGGGATTACGCGGAGCAATGTGATCCAAATCTGCCGCGAACAAGACATCCCCGTGCTTGAGAAGAACTTTTCCCTTACCGATGTCTACGGCGCGGATGAAGCATTTGTAACCGGAACCTTTGCAGGTGTTGTCCCTGTTACCAGCGTAGATGGGCGCGAGTTGTCTGAGGGTAGGGGGCCGATGGTAGAGCGCTTGCAAGGGCTCTACCGTGATCTGATCGACAAGGACTGCGCATGAGCGTCAGAATTGCCATGTGGTCGGGTCCGCGCAATATCTCCACCGCAATGATGCGCAGCTTCGGCGCGCGGGCGGACTGCGCGGTGAATGATGAGCCCTTTTATGGCGCTTTCTTGAAGGAAAGCGGCGAGGGGCATCCGATGAGTGCAGAAACCATCGCAGAGATGGATTGCGATTGGCATTCGGTGCTCGCTGCACAATCGGGCGATGTGCCCGGCGGCAAGCCCATCTGGTATCAAAAGCATATGCCGCATCATATGGTTGGCCCGGTTGATCTCACCCATATGCCCCATCATCGCCACGCTTTCCTAATCCGCGCGCCTGAGCGGGTTGTCGCGAGTTACAAAGCCAAAAAAGAGCTGCGCCAGCCCGAATTGCTCGGCTTTGCGCAATTGCGCGCTTTTTATACGCGGGCGTGCGAGCTGAGCGACACACCGCCACCGGTCGTCGATTCCGACCAAATTCTCCGCGATCCGGCAAAGGCGCTTTCGGCGCTTTGCAGCGCTCTGGGCATTGCATGGGATGAAGCCATGCTGAGCTGGGAGACGGGCCCGCATACATCTGACGGCATCTGGGGGGCGCATTGGTATGACAAGGTAAACGCGTCGACTGGCTTTGGCCCAGCGCCGGGGCCTTTGCCAAAGCTGGAGGGTGATTATGCGAAAATCGCAGCTGCCTGCCGCGGTGATTACGAATATTTGAAAGCGCGTGCCGTCACGCTTTAGCGCTGCTTCGCTGCAAAACCTTGTAAACCTGCACCCAAGCTAAGTGTCGATAAGTGGGAAACAATAATTGGCGGTTCAGCTAGGGTATGCAACCGTGGGGGGATGAAAAAGAACTCCCTGATGGCCATTAGCATGGGTTGGGCTGCGTTTGCCGCCGTGCTTGCTCCCACCCAATCTGTCCAAGCGCAAGATATGTCTTACAGCGCTTACATCCAGCTGCTTAAGGCAAAGGCTCGGGCCCAAGGGGTGAGCGAGAACACAATCAACCGCATGACCGCCGGGCTTACGCCCAATCAGCGCGTGATACGTTTGGATCGCGGGCAGCCAGGAACCCCAACGCGGCGCGGCTTTCCGGCACTTGCCCCTTACATATCCAAGCATGTGAACTCTGTGCGGATTGCGGGTGGCCGCTCGGTCTATAATTCTGAGCGCAGCAGCCTGCTCCGCGCAAGCCGCCAATACGGTGTGCCGCCCGAGATCATTGTCGCGATTTTCGGTCATGAAACCAGTTACGGCAAGATTCGCGGAAACTTCGATTTGGCGCGCAGCCTATCAACGCTTGCATGGGAAGGGCGCCGGCGCGAGTTGTTTGAAGGCGAGTTTCTGGCGCTGCTAAAAGTCGCTGATCGCGGATATTCGCGCTCAACATTGGTCGGGAGCTGGGCAGGGGCATTCGGAAACCCACAATTCTTGCCCTCTGTTTATTTACGCCTCGCAGTGGACGGTGACGGCGATGGCCGCGCCAACATTTTTAGCAACCGTGCCGACACGTTTGCCTCCATCGCCAATTACTTCCGCGACGCTGGCTGGCGGACTGGCCAGCCATGGGGCGTGCGCGCTACTGTGCCGCGTGGTTTCAATTGGTCTGCGGTTAAGACCAAATTGCGGTCACCCGTTTGTCCGCGCGTGCATGAACGGCACAGTCAGTGGAAAACTGTGCGCGAATGGCGCCAAATGGGCGTAAATCCGCAGCGCGTGATCGGCGATGACACCATGGCATCGCTGTTTCAGCCGGACGGGCCAGGAACAAAAGCTTGGCTGTTAACGACAAATTATCGAGTTATCCTCGAATATAACTGTTCGAACTACTACGCTATGAGTGTGGGATTGCTTGCAGATGAGATTGCTAGGTAAAAAATCGCGCTGGGCCGCTGGGCTTGGATTAACAATGGCTTTGGCTGGTTGCGGATTTATGGGCGGGGGCGAGCCTCCTTCCAAAGTTCTGAGCGATCCGGCAGTGGCGATGGCTGACAAGGGCAATGGTCCGGAAGCGGATTATCCCGTGCGCCTTGGCGATCCGTTCAAAGTGGACGGCGTTGAGTACAAGCCCAGCAATAGTTGGAATTATGACGCGGTTGGATACGCCACTGGTGAGCCTGCCGAAGGTGTGTCAGCAGCGCACAAAACACTCCCTCTACCCAGCTATGTCGAAGTGACATCTCTAGAGACAGGTAAGCGCGTGCTTGTACGGGTCGATCGGCGCGGTCCCATGACCAACGCTCGTATTATCGCCCTTTCGCCCGATGCACAGGCTCTACTTGGCGCCAGCGAAGCAACGCCAGTTCGCGTGCGGCGGGTTAATCCACCGGAGAATGAGCGTTTTGCATTGCGAACCGGTCAAGCAGCTCCGCCACGCATCGATACACCTGATTCACTCGTTCAAGTGTTGAAACGCAGGCTACCGGCTTCCGGGTCGGTGTCACTTGCGAGCAAAGACGATACGCAGACAGACCGAGATGGTGCGGCAAAAGCGGAAGACAAAGCGCCGTCTATTGCCGCCGACACTGCGGCCAGGCCAACGCCAGAGCCAACATCTACCCCTTCGCAGGTTGCAGCGCCCAATTCGCCTGCCGCTTCAGCAATGCAAAACCAGCCAGCAGCACGCGGCCGGTTTGCCGTTCAAGCCGCTGCATTCAGAAATCTAGCCAACGCGCGCAAAGCTGCAAAAGCCATCGACGGCTTTGTGAAATCAGGCGGAGGATACCACCGCGTGCGCACAGGCCCCTTTGCCAACCGTGGACAGGCTGAAGCAGCCCTCGCAAAGGTACGCGCAGCCGGTTATACAGACGCGCAAGTAGTCACCGCAGGTTGAAGCTAGAGACCGGCTTCTGACCTGCCTGCTGAGCAGGGGAAGCCAAGCTTTGCGAGTCAATCGCGGCCCAATCCATGCCGCCGCCATAGCGGTCAGCCTGTTCGCGTTTGCGGCCGGATCCGGCGCGCTTGCCGCAGTCCCAACTGTAAACCAAGCGCCCATCACCATGATGGTGGATTTGACCACGGGCCAGATCTTGCAAGAGCGCAGCGTCGACCGCCGGTTTCTGCCCGCTTCCATAACCAAGGTTATGACGATTTTTACCGCCTTCGAATTGATGGAGAAGGGCGCGCTTTCCCCCACGCAAAGCTTCACGATCCGTCCCGAAACACACGCAGAGTGGTTTCGCAAAGGGTCCACCATGTTCCTGCCTGCTGATGAGCCGGTTACCGTCGACAACCTATTGCGCGGAATAACCACAGTCTCTGCCAATGATGGTTCCGTTGTATTGGCCGAAAGTGCGGCAGGATCGGTCGACAGATGGACCGCAATGATGAACGCTAAGGCCCGCGAAATCGGCATGGCGGATAGTCATTTCGGTACGCCCAATGGCTGGCCCGATGACGGCAAGACATTCGTTTCTGCGCGCGATTTGATCACTTTGGCCGGGGCAATGATCTCTAGACATCCCCAAAGATATGAAACATATTTCGGACATGAAGGCTTCCGTTATGGCGGCGTCGCGCAGGCCAATCATGATCCTCTTGTAGGGAGGGTAGAAGGCGCCGACGGCATCAAAACCGGTTTCACAACCGAGGCGGGATACGGCTTTCTCGGTTCAGCAAAGCGGGGAGATCGCCGATTGGTCATGGTCGTTGCAGGCGCTCCCAGTGAAGACGTGCGCGATGAAGCCGCCCGGCGATTTATCGAATGGGGCTTTTCCAGCTTTGCCTCGCGCAAGGTCTATTCCGCTGGATCGCTTATCGGGTCAGCAAAAGTGCAAAATGGATCGGAACGCTCCGTTAGCTTGATTGCGTCCAAACCAGTGCGTATTTCCATGCCCACGGGAACGGCGCCAAAAATGGCGATGAAAGTGCGATACCGCGGACCAATACGTGCGCCAATTGAAGCTGGGCAGGAAATCGCTCAATTGGAAGTGGCCGTCGAGGGCATGCCTACCTCATATTTACCCTTGGTTGCCGATAAATCTATCGACAAAGCTGGCCCGCTGCAGCGCATATACAACGGCTTTTTGAGCTGGGTATCATGACGGGTAAGCTCATCGCATTCGAAGGCGGAGAGGGCGCGGGCAAAACCACTCAAGTCAAACTGCTGGCAGAGGCTTTGGAGGCACGCGGGATTGCTTGTGACCTTACCAGAGAGCCGGGCGGAACAGCGGGTGCAGAGGCGATCCGTAAACTCTTGCTTGACCCTCCATCAGGTGAGCACGGTGAGGGGTGGCCGCCGCGCGCAGAAGCGCTTTTGTTCGCTGCCGCACGCGCTGATCATGTCGCCAAACGCATCAGGCCGGCTTTAGCTGCTGGTACTTGGGTTCTTGCCGACAGGTTCATAGACTCTAGCAGAGCCTATCAAGGCGGAGCGGGGGAGTTGGGCGATGAAACAATCCTGACCCTCCACCAAATTGGAAGCGAAGGTTTGCGCCCTGACCTTACCATTTTGATCGAAGCTAATCCGGCGCAAGTCTCCGCCCGATTAGAAGCCCGCGACGGCAATACTAGCGATGCCATTGGTGGTCGTGACGCGAGCTATCACCGCGCCGTGGCGGACGCTTTCAGGCGCTTTGCCAAAGAAGATCCAAACCGTTTTGCAGTCATAGACGGAACAGGAAGTGTAGCAGAAGTCCACCAACGGATCATTGCTTCGCTGGCTAGCTTGTTGGTCGACTAGAGGTGGAGTGGCCCAATCATACAGCCCCATGGCAGGAATGGCGCGCCGCGCTTGGAGGCACACGGATGCACCACGCGTGGCTACTTGCCGGGAAGGATGGGCTAGGCAAACGTGATTTTGCTTTTGCAGCTGCCCGCGAATTGGTTGGCGATGGTAGCCAAGGGGAGCCGTTAAAGGATCACCCGGACATCCATATCCTCACCCATCTTCCCAAAGACGATAAGGAGGAGCGCAAACGCGAAAAAGGTGAGGCTTATGAGACCAAGCGTAACATAACCGTCGGACAAATTCGCGGGATGCAAAAAAGGTTAACAACCCGCCCGACATTAGGGTCACGCAGAGCAATCATTATAGATCCGGCTGATGATATGGAAAAATCAGCCTCAAACGCGCTGCTCAAAAGTTTGGAAGAGCCGCCAAAAGGCACGATCTTTTTGTTGATTGCGAACCGACCCGCACGTTTGCTGCCCACTATTCGTTCGCGCTGCCGAATAGTGCGCTTTTCTGGCCTTAATCCTGCTCAAATCACGTCATTCTTGTCCAGTACCGCACCGGAAACTGACGCCGCAAATATCGAAGCAGCTGTTGCAGCGAGCCACGGATCACCCGGCGCAGCATTCGAATTTCTCGAACAAGAATTGGGCCCGATCGCCGCGATATTCAGCCGCATTTTGGACGGAGGTGATCGGGATATGAGCGAGCGAACCGCGCTAATAAAGGCCGTCGGCCAACGGCCAAATCCCGCTCGCCTTCAATCCGTTCTTACTCTAGCGCAGACCAGTTTGACGACTGGGTTAGGGGCTGCAAGCACCGCCGAACAGGCGGCAAGAATTGATGCGCACCGCAATTTGGTCAGGCTGACCAATCAAGCGCCGACCTATAACTTCGATACAGGTTTACTGCTTACAGAGGTTGGCGGCTTGCTTGCTCGCGCTGGTCAAGCTAGCCATTAGACTATGTTGATCGATAGCCATTGTCATTTGGAATATAAGGGTTTGATCGAGGATCAGGCAAACGTTCTGGCGCGTGCCCGCAAGGCCGGTGTTGACCAGTTTCTTAACATCTCGACCAAGCAGGCTGAATGGGGTCAAGTCATCGGCACGGCCATGCGCGAGAAAGATGTTTGGGCAAGCGTTGGTATTCATCCGCATGAGGCCGATGACCACGCGGATTTGGCAGCGGAAACTCTGCAAGAAGCCGTTCAGAACCCACGCGTCATCGCTATTGGAGAGACCGGCCTCGATTACTATTATGATCATTCAGACCGCAAAGTTCAGCAAGACCTATTCCGCATGCATATCGGCGTGGCAAGAGAGCTGCAATTGCCTGTCATCATTCACACGCGCGATGCCGAGGCGGACACACTAGAGATATTGGCAGACGAGCTGGGGAAGGGGGCATTCCCCGCGCTCATTCATTGCTTCACTGCCTCAGCTGACTTTGGTAAGAAAGTGCTCGACTTGGGTCTCTCCATCTCTCTTTCGGGGATTGTGACGTTTAAGAATGCCAAGGATTTGCAGGAAGTAGCTAAGACTATTCCTCAAGAGCGGCTGCTGGTTGAAACTGATAGCCCATTCCTTGCTCCTGTCCCTCACCGCGGCAAAGTTTGCGAACCCGCTTTTGTGACCAATACTGCGCAATTCATCGCTGATCTACGCGGCGAAAGTTTTGACGAATTGGCCGCATACACTAGCGCTAACTTCGCCAAGCTGTTTGCAAAGGCTGCGTTTTGAAATTCGTTATGCTTGGCTCCGGCACCTCTACAGGTGTCCCGCGTGTTGGCAATGACTGGGGCGACTGCGATCCAGAAGAGCCGCGAAATCGCCGAACACGAGTCTCCATCTTGGTGGAGAACAATGCAGGAAAGCGTTTATTAATAGATACTTCGACTGATTTACGGCAGCAATTACTAAGCAACAACATCGACTATCTGGACGGTGTATTTTGGAGCCATGACCATGCAGATCATTGCCACGGGATCGATGATTTGCGCGCGCTCAGATATGGGCGCAATGGCCCGATACCTGGTTTCGCCGGACGCGATACAGCTTTCCGTTTAAAACAGCGCTTCGGCTATGTGTTTGCGGGACAACACGGTTATCACACGATCGTTACGCTTGAGGAGCTCGATAAACTGCGCATGTTCGCAGAGTTTGGCGTAGACTGGTGTCAGATGCCGCATGGTCCAGGAGAGACGACTGGCTACCGTTTTGAGGCCGATGGCAAGAGCGTAGTGTATGCGACCGATTACTCAGCGATAACAGATGAAATGGTCGAAACATTCGAAGGCTCCGATATTCTGATCAGTGATTGTTTGCGTCGGGAACCGCACCCAACGCATGCAAATTTGGATCTTGCTATGGAGCTTGCCGATCGATGCGGCGCCGAAAAACTAGTACTGAGCCATTTGGACAAGAGTATGGACTACCAAACACTGTGTGATGAGACGCCAGAAAATGTCTTCGTTGGGTTTGATGGCTTGGAGATGGTGGCTTGATAGATGAGGGGAGAACGCAACAAGCAACGCTTACCGACTATATTTTACATAATATATATTATCATTCTCGACAAACGCAATGACAAGACAAATTGACCGCCTCCTCTCCATCATGGAAACTTTGCGCGATCCAATGAAAGGATGCGACTGGGACAAAGCGCAGACGCATGCCTCAATTGTCCCGCACACTATCGAAGAAGCTTACGAAGTCGCTGAAGCGGTTGAAAGCGGTAATCCCGACGAACTCAGATCAGAACTAGGCGATCTGTTGTTTCAGACCGTTTTTCAATCGCGCATCGCAGAGGAAGCCGGCAACTTTGACTTTGATGATGTGGCTGGCGCGATCAGCGACAAACTAGAGGCTCGCCATCCGCACATCTTCGGCGAAGAAGACTTCAAAGGCGGAATGACCGAGGACCGCTGGGAAACGCTTAAAGCTCAAGAGCGCGGCGCGAAAGGTGAAAATAGTGCAATGGCCAACGTCGCGCTGGCTTTGCCAGCGTTGATCAGAGCACAAAAATTGCAAAAGCGTGCGGCAAGAACTGGTTTTGATTGGCCAGATCCTTCCGGTCCAAAGGCAAAGGTTCTTGAAGAAATCGAGGAACTTGAAGAGGCAAGTTCCATCGATGATCGGATAGAAGAGGCGGGAGATTTGCTCTTCGCCACTGTCAATCTGGTTCGAGCTTATGGCATCTCAGCAGAAGATGCACTGAAAGCCGCGAACCGCAAATTTGAAATGCGATTTCGAAAAATGGAGGCGCTAGCAGAGAGCAACGGTAAGACCTTCAGCGGCCTATCCCTTGATGAACAAGAAGAGCTTTGGCAAGAGGCAAAGCGCGGCAAAAACTCTTAATGCTCTTTACAGAGTTTCGAACTGACCTAGCTCTTTCGGATTGAGCCGCACGGTAATATTCCGCATTGGCGCGCCATCTTCCTCCGGCCCCTCTTCATCGCTTAGCACATCGCCATGCGCATAAAGCCATGCAAGCCGCTTTCCATCCGCAGCAGGCACAATGAACTGGCTTTCCACCGCCGCGCTGGTCAGCGCTGTTTCCAATTCGCTGAGCAGGGTGTCGACCCCCTCCCCTGTCAGCGCCGAGACGAGCAAGACGTCGCCCCGTGCCTTTGCGACTTCCTTCAACTCTCTTACTACCGCCCCATCCAATTGGTCGAGCTTGTTCCAGACCTCAAGAATGGGAATTCTCTTCGTCTCTTGTGACGTCGCTTTAGGGTTTGCCGTTCCTCCATCACCGCCGATTCCAACTTCAATTCCCAAGTCGCTAAGAACTTGGAGAACCTGACGCTTCTGTGCTTCGCTAGCAGGGTTGGAGATGTCGCGAACGTGCAGAATGATATCGGCGCTTGTAACTTCTTCCAAAGTCGCCCGGAACGCGGCGACCAATTGCGTGGGCAAATCGGAGATAAAGCCGACTGTGTCAGACACGATGACTTTATCGATCGCGGGCAATTTGATCGCCCGCATAGTTGGATCGAGCGTGGCGAAGAGCAGATCCTCCGCCATCACTTCTGCGCCCGTTACTCGGTTGAAGAGCGTCGATTTTCCAGCGTTGGTATAACCGACAAGCGCTACAATAGGCCAAGGCGCCCTTCCCCGCCTTTCTCTGTGTAAGCTGCGGGTTTTGCGCACTTGCTCCAATTCGCGGCGTAGACGCCCCATGCGCTGGCGGATCATCCGCCGATCAGCCTCAATCTGGGTTTCCCCAGGACCGCCTAGAAAGCCGAAACCGCCGCGCTGTCGTTCTAGGTGGGTCCAGCTTCGCACCAATCGACTTTGTTGATAATCAAGGTGGGCAAGTTCGACCTGAAGACGCCCTTCTGCAGTTGCTGCCCTTTCGCCGAAAATTTCCAGGATGAGGCCAGTACGGTCGATCACCTTGCGCTTCAGCGCGCTTTCCAAATTTCGCTGCTGAATCGGGCTGAGTGCGCCATCGACAATCACAAGCTCGACTTCGTATTGCTCGCACTCGGACCGAATATCCCTGACTTGACCGGCACCAAACAGAGCTCCCGGTTTTATGCTTCGCACAGGCACCGTGCGCGAATTGGCAAGCTCAATTCCGATGGCACGCGCAAGGCCGCAGGCCTCTTCTAAGCGCTCGGCCGGATCTAAATCGTAGTGCTGGCTGTAGACATTGGGACACAGGACCAATGCCCGCGCGCCGCGCGTGACTTCGCCCAGCAGATCATCGTCAAAGCTCAGTCTTCGTCGCCTTCAAACTCATCGCTGAGATCCACAGCCGTTGCAGGCTGGATGGTGGAGACGGCGTGCTTATAAGCGAGTTGAACAAACCCATCTCGCTCCAGCATAGTGCAAAACAAATCATATGCCGCAATCCGACCTTGCAGCATAACGCCGTTCACAAGGAACATTGTCACTTGAACGTTCGCCTCGCTTACCCGCGCAAGGAAGACATCTTGCAACATTCGCTGTTTCCGATTGCTACCTTGGCTGCTGAATTGTTCGGCATTGACAGGCACGCCCGGCATGATCGTGGAGACGGCGTGTTTGTACACCAATTGCGATTGCCCATCACGGCGCAGTAGGATCGAGAAATTATCAAACCATGTCACAATGCCTTGAAGCTTTACGCCCTTTACCAAAAAGATCGTGACCGCGGTTTTATTCTTACGCAATAAATTGAGGAAAGAGTCCTGAAGACTAGCTTGGCGTGCATTGCTGCTTGTCAATGGCTCTGGTGTAGGAACCGATTCAAGCTCAGGCGTTGGACGAGCAGAAAGAGTTTTTTTGGACATTATCGTGCCTCCTTTTGTTGGCGGCTGCCCACCAGCAGCCACGATCTGGCCCAACCCAAACAGGTCACGAACCGAAATCCATGTTCTATGATGACAATAAAGTACTCATAGCGCAATTCGAAATGTAAGCGGGTGTTGCCCCTCATTCCTTGCCCGAAGCTTCTCGCCGATCTGTCATCCCAAGTAGCTTCAATTTGCGGTGAAGCGCTGAACGCTCCATGCCAATAAAGGTCGCTGTCTTGGAGATGTTCCCGGAAAACCGCCGGATCTGAATATTCAAATATTCGCGTTCAAAACTCTCCCGCGCCTCGCGCAGAGGGACACCCATCATGGTTGCAAAACCTGATCCCGATGAAGACAGTTTGCCGCCCGTGATTTCTGCGGGCAGCATATCCGGTTCCACCGCTTCGAGTTGATCGCGCGGCGTCATAATTATCGTGCGCTCAACAACATTGCGCAATTGTCGAACGTTTCCTGGCCAATCGTAGGCTTGTAACGCAGCCATGGCCTCTGCTGATAAGGTGGGCGGTTTAATGCCCTGGTCGGTCGAGTAGCGGGTGAAGAAGTGCTCTGTGAGCGCAGGAATGTCATCACGCCGTTCAGCCAGACTTGGGATGGCAACCGGCACAACATTCAGACGATAAAAGAGATCTTCGCGGAACCGCTTTTCTTCCATTTCGGAAGTTAAGTCGCGCGACGTGGATGACACGACCCGCACATCAACGCCTACCTGCCGTGTGCCTCCTGCCCTTACAAAACTCTGCTCGGTCAAAACGCGAAGGATACGTGCCTGCGTAGATAGCGGCATATCGGCGACTTCATCGAGATAGAGCGTGCCGCCGTCAGCGAGTTCGAGCAGGCCCGGGCGGACCAATTTGCCGTCGGATTCTTCTCCAAACAACTCTTGCTCAAAACGCTCAGGCGTGATGCGCGCAGAATTGACGATAACGAAAGCACTGTCCGCGCGGTCACTCCATGAATGAAGCAATCTTGCTGCGACCTCTTTCCCCGCCCCCGCAGGCCCAGAGATGAGCACCCTGCTACCGGTGCCCGCAACGCGTTTCAATGTCGCGCGAACGGCGTTGATGGGTGAGGAGTTGCCGGTGAATTCCTCGCCATGGGCGAACCCTTCGCGCAGGCGTGTATTTTCCCGCCGCAATCGCTCGGTTTCCGTCGCTCGTTCGACCAGTAGCAGTAGGCGTTCGGCTTCAAATGGCTTTTCAATAAAGTCCATCGCGCCGCGGCTGACAGCGGATACAGCGGTATCTATATTGCCATGGCCCGAGAAGATAATGACGGGCAGTTCAGGTTCGCGTGCCTTGATTGCATCCAAGACTTCTAACCCGTCAAGCTCGCTTCCATGTAACCAGACATCGAGCAACACCAAACTTGGACGCCGTTCGTCGATTGCCGCGAGCGCCGCCGTGCTATTCGCGGCGGTGCGGCATTCATAGCCCTCATCGCTCAAAACCCCTGAGACAAGCTCACGAATATCGCGTTCATCATCGACGACCAAAATATCAAGTGCCATGGGCGGCACCTCCTAGAGTTACTTTTTGGGGGAAATGTTTCATTCGGCAGCGTCTTTCTGTGCTGGTCTTTCGCGAGATAAGGGGTCACGCGAGAGACGGATGATGACGCGTGTACCGCCGTCCTTGCCTGCTGAAAAAGCGATATCACCGCCGTGCTCATCAACAATCTTGTTGACAATCGCCAGACCCAGACCGGTGCCCTTTTCGCGCGTAGTCATGTATGGATCAGTGATACTCTCACGCTCTTGCGGAAGCCCAATACCGTTGTCCTCAACCGTGACCTCTACCAGCTCTTCATCTGACTTCATCGTGATTTGAATCGCGCCGGAATAATCGATTTCAGCAAGCAGCGCCTTTTCCTCAACAGCTTCAACGGCGTTTTTGAGAACATTGGTCATGGCTTGCCCCAATTGGTGGCGATCACAATTGAGCGTGCCATTCTCAACAGCGGTTGTATCGAGCCTAAAGTTGACGGACTGATGTGCAACTTCTTGCAAGAATACAGATTGACGAACCAAGTCGATCACGTCTTCTTGACGAAAGTTGGGCTTTGGAAGGCGGGCAAAATTGGAAAATTCATCGACCATATTGCGCAATGTATCGACTTGCCGCACGATCGTATTGGTCAATTCATCGAAGAGCTCACCATCGGTTTCGATCTGCCTACGGTAGCGCCGTTTAAGCCGTTCCGTGGCCAACTGAATGGGTGTAAGCGGGTTCTTAATCTCATGCGCAATCCGGCGCGCAACATCAGACCATGCCGCCTGCCTTTGATCGAGCAATTGGCGCGTAATGTCTTCGAAAGTGATCACATGCCCATCTTTTTCAGGGGCGATCTGGACCGCAAGTGTCAGCAACTCACCCCGCGTTGAATGCGTGACCACCCCGCTTTTTAATTGACTTTCAATCATCGCGGCAATGTCTGGAGCCAGGGTTACAAGCGATGCACCAACCGGAGCGGCACTTGCATCCTCCATCAACATTTCTTGCGCTGTTGAGTTCATTAACAACACGCGCCCATTTTCATCCAGGGAGATAACGCCTGCTGTGACCGACTCAAGCACCGCTTCCATAAAGGCGCGTCGATCATCCAACTGATGATTGGCTGCTACCAAATCATCCGTTTGTCTTTCCAACTGCGATGTCATCCGGTTGAAAGCGCGGTTCACCATACCAATCTCATCGGCTCCAGTACGCCCTTCCACCCTGAGCGAGAAATTGCCTGCTCCTACTTTGCGGGCTGCCCCGACTAGTTCGGTGAGCGGTTCAACTTGACGATCCGCAAAGCGCAATGCGAACCAAACTGCCAAACCAACAAGCCCCAAACTCACCACAAATAGTGCCAAGTTAAAACGCAATTGCAGCGCCCTCGCTCTGGTGTTCAAGACATCATAATCCTCTGAGATCGCCATCGCATTTTTCCACGACCTGAAAGACGAGGCTTCAGAATTGCGCGCATTATAAAGATAGACACCGCTTTCAGCGTCGATCGGAGCCATCGCTTCAATCCGCGAAGCATTGGCTGAAACGAATACACTTTCGCCTTGCTCGAACGCAGAGAATGCTTGTTCAGAAATTCCTAGCGGATCGTGCCCTTCCGTCAGGTCATATGCGGCTACGACACGCAGTTCGCCATCCGCGACTTTTTGCAGGATCACGCTTTCATTCAGTTCCCTGCCGTCCATCTGTAGATCGACAAATTCTGCAAATTCTGCTCCCGCCAACTGAGCCGTGGAGAATTCATCATAGCTGGCGAGATAATAACGAAAATCGCCTGCCATCGCCAGTGTGCCATCGCCGACCTTACGTTGGTTCTCGTCATAATAATCTTCTGCAAGCTGGTTTGCGCTCTGCATCAAGCCGCGCGAATTATCAGATGACCAAAAGTCCACTCCTGACTGGAAAAGCACTGCTGCAAATCCAGCCACCAAAAGCGTGGGTACAGCTGCGACAAGTGAGAAGAAAAACACCAATCGGACATGCAACCGCGCCGTGCTGCGAGCTGCTCGCCGCAAGGCTAAACGCCGTCCTAAAAGCACCAAAGCTGCCATTGCGGGCAGCAATGTCGCCATCAACAAGACAGCAACCTGCGGCGTCGGCAGAAGCTCACCGTTATTCGGAGCATTCGAGAACGCAAACCACGTTGCCCACACACCTAGAAAGAAAACGAGCCCAGCCGCAATCTCCAGCCATAGGAACACATTGGCGTGACGCGATGCGACCACAAAACGACGCCACCAGCGTGGGGATGGAGGGGTAGGAAGGGCTGCACGGGACATCGTTGCCCAACTACAACGCAGGTGTGGCATTTTGGCAAGCAAATTGTTGCCCTTTTGCGTCAGATTGAGCGCGTGAAGCGATCAGCGTTAAGTTCCAACTCCCCCATTCGCTTGCGCAGAGTGTTACGATTGATGCCCAAAAGCTGCGCGGCCTGGACCTGGTTGCCGCCTGTTTGGGCGAGCGCATATTCCATCAGCGGCTTTTCAAAGGCAGCCAGCGCGCTGTGGTATACGCTACCTGATGCAGGCTTGTTCTGTGCCAACCAAAGCTCAACCGCGGCGCCCATGGTTCCGTTCGCGGTCTTTTCATTTCCTTGATCCTCAGAACCAATGATATCAAGCACAGCATCGGCGCCGACATTGTCATCACGCGCCATCAAAGCAAGCCGGTAAATTGCATTGCGCAGTTCACGCACATTGCCGCGCCATGCACGGGATTTCAGCTCTGCAAGTGCCGATGATGCGAACGTCCGCCTCGGTAACCCTTCTTCTGCGGCTTGTCCCATAAAGTGCTGCGCCAATACTTCGACATCATCCAAACGCTCACGCAGTGGCGGCAGTTCGATCGGCACAACATTCAGCCTGTAGAACAGATCCTCTCGGAAAAGCCCTTGCGCAATCATTGGCATCAGATCGCGGTTGGTCGCCGCAACAATCCGAACATCCACCGCGATTTCCTGGCGCCCGCCGACACGGCGAATACGGCCCGATTGCAAGGCCCGCAGCAGCCGTGTTTGCGCATCGGCCGGCATATCGCCGATTTCATCGAGGAACAGTGTCCCGCCATTGGCTTGCTCGAATTTACCAATCACCTGCCCAATGGCGCCGGTAAAGGCACCCTTTTCATGACCAAACAGCTCACTTTCAATCAGGTCGTGCGGAATGGCCGCGGCATTCACGGCCACAAACGGCCCAGATTTACGCTCACCCAATTGATGAATCGCCTCAGCGACCAATTCCTTACCCGTACCGGATTCGCCGGTGATCAAGACAGTCAGATCATTGCGCAGCACCCGCGCGATCATCCGGTAAACACCTTGCATCGCCTGACTGCGGCCTACAAGCGGTATGCCGTCATCGCTCGATACTGGCGAAGGATTTTCTGCATCGCGCCGCTGGCCGGAAGCTTGAACGACAGCGCGCACCAATTCATCTAAGTCAAATGGCTTTGGAAAATACTCGAAGGCTTCGTTGTCGCTCGCGCGCACGGCGGTATCGAGTGTATTTTGCGCAGACAATATGATTATGGGCAAGCCTGCATGGTCGGCCCGCACGCGGCCTAGACTCTCTATACCATCTCCATCGGTGAGCATCACATCGGTCAGCATGACCCGATAGGAATGACCCTTTAGCAAACGGTCCCGGCCTGAAATTGAATCGCAGCGGTGGACAGAAAATCCCTCATCCTCCAGCGCAGCGGTAATGACGGTGGCGATCCCCTCATCATCCTCAACCAATAAGACATTACCGCTCATCAATCTGTCTCCAACGGAGCCATAGGAAGATGTATTCTGAAATGGGTTTGATCTGCGCGCATATCGCGCTCGTGACTGATCCGGCCATCCATATCGCTGAGCAGCTTGCGCACCAAAGCTAACCCCAAACCTTGACCAGACTTCTTGGACGTTACGAAGGGTTCAAACACATGGTCACGCAGCTCGCGCGGAACTCCGTTACCATTGTCAATGATCGTGATCTCAATCGGAAGTTTAACTGCTTTTCCATAGCGGATCGCGCTAAACGCCAGACCGCTCACGAACCGCGTGCGCACGGTGACTTGCGGGTCTTGCTCATCAGAACCTGCTGCGTCACAAGCATTGGAAATGAGGTTGATGAACACCTGCTCCAAAGCATCTCGATTGACCAAAACCGGCGGAATCGACGGGTCAAATTCCTCAACAATTTCGGCTTGAGCTTTGCTGGCTGCGCGCACGGTACCTATTGCGGTTCGGATGGCTTCATGAAGGTTGGATGGTTCAATGGGCTCCGGCGTTGTGCTTCCCAATCGCTGCATGCGGTCAATCAGACGCGCGATACGGTCCACTTCATCGCGGATCATCTTTGCCAGAGTACGGTGTTTGTCGGGCAGCTTACGCTCCACCAATTGCGCAGCACCTCTGATCGCGGCGAGCGGATTTTTGATTTCATGAGCAAGAATCGACGGCGCACCCATTGATGCCAAAGTGCCGTTTTCATCCTTTACTGCATCGTCCCGCCCTGTGTCAGATAGCGTCATAACCCGCCAACCAGGATGCGCAGCAAGCGGAGACAAAGTGAAATTCACGCGGCGCTCTTGCCCGTTGACCAACAGGCCCACATCGCGCGCAACTAAAGCGGCTTCTCGTGCTTCAAAAAGATGAGCGGCCACCCTCTTGTCTGTCAAATCAATGACATCGGACGCGCTTTTGCCTGCTAGCCGTTTGGTGCTGCGGCCCAACATGTTCTCGGCCGCATGATTGACCTCCGCAATTCTATTGCAATCATCCAGCAGCAGCAACGCAAAGACCAAACCGCCAATTTGGGTTACTGCATCGGGCTTGGTGACAATTTCGCTCATCGGGCCTGAATCATGCAGCGCGGCGCTTTAGGAACGGCGTGTAGAAGCGCTCAATTTCGCCCAAAACCTGGTCAGGATCGTCGATAAAATTTGCTTTATTGCGAAACTCAGCAGAGCCATGCATACCCTTGGTATACCAACCGATATGCTTGCGGGCGACCTTAGCCCCCACATCGCGTCCATAGTGCTCTAGCATGCCTTTGTAATGCTCGACCAAAACTTCATACTGTTCATCAAAGCTCGGGCTCTCACGCCCGTTGCCAGTTTGCCACCAATGCATCACTTGGCCAAGGAGCCACGGCTTGCCATAAGCCCCGCGCCCGATCATCAGCCCATCTGCTCCGGATTGCTCAAGCGCTTTTGCCGCATCATCAATTCCGCAAATGTCGCCATTCACGATGACGGGAATGTTCACCGCCTCCTTCACTTTAGCGATGAAAGACCAATCGGCGCTGCCCTTGTACATTTGGTTGCGCGTGCGTCCGTGAACGGTGATCATTTTAACGCCCAGATCCTCGGCTATGTGAGCCAGTTCAGGCGCATTAAGGCTGGCATGATCCCAGCCCATCCGCATTTTGACAGTAACCGGCACATCGACCGCTTTGACGGTGGCTTCCATCAGCTTGGTTGCGAGCGGAACCTCGCGCATCAAAGCACTGCCGGCCATGCCATTGGTTACCTTGCGGACCGGACAGCCAAAGTTGATATCGATGATCGCAGCCCCTCGATCTTCGTTGAGTTTTGCTGCTTCGCCCATGCTCTCCGGATCGCAGCCAACAAGTTGCATCGAAACGGGCTCTTCAATTGCATCCCATGCCGCCTTTTGGATGGATTGGCGCGTTTCGCGGATAGCCGCTTGTGAAGCGATCATCTCCGTTACATTGAGGCCCGATCCATAGCGCCGTACAAGCGTGCGAAACGGCATATCGGTCACACCCGTCATCGGAGCAAGCAGCACGGGGCATGCCACTTCGATATTGCCGATTTCAATTGGCTTGCATGCCGGAGGCGGAGGAAGTTTGGTCATATATTGAGCGATGCCTAAAATTTGAGCAGCGCATAGTGGATTGCGCTTGCGGCGTCCAGACTTTAAGCGCGCAAGCCATGCCTGACTCCGACGCTCCCCTTCCCCCTTTTGCCGCCATCATAGTGGCCGCTGGCAAAGGCCTGCGTGCAGGCGGCGATATTCCGAAACAATTTGCTCCGTTTCGCGGCAAGCCATTGCTGCGCCATTCGGCTAAGCATTTGCTGGAGCAAGGTGCCGGACAAGTGATCGTCGCTATTCCTAAGGGTTGCGAGGGATTGGCGATAGATGCGCTTGCAGGCCTCGATTACATCACATGCGTGACAGGGGGCGATACTCGCCAGGCTTCAGTGCGCAATGCGCTGGAAGCTCTTACGCACAATCCGCCCGAAATCGTTCTGATCCACGATGCTGCGCGGCCCGATTTGCCTCCCGCTGTGACGTCAAGACTGCTGATCGCCTTGAATACGCATTCCGGCGCTATTCCCGCCCTTCCCGTCGTCGATAGTCTGGCAGTGAATGACGAGGGCATGATGGCGGGCACAGCGGATCGCGATACGTTGAGGCGCGTGCAGACACCGCAGGCCTTTCGTTTTGATGCTATATTGGCAGCGCACCGCGCTTGGACTGGCGAGCCCGATGCCGGCGATGATGCTCAGGTCCTTGCAGCCAATGGTGGCTCCATCGCCCTCGTTGAAGGAGACGAGCGCCTCAAAAAGGTCACTTTTGCCGAAGATTTGCAACATCAAGGAGCCACAATGCGAATAGGTCAAGGGTACGATGTTCACGCTCTGGCAAAGGGCGAGGAGCTATGGCTTTGCGGAGTGAAACTGGACCATGACAAAGGCCTTGCGGGCCATAGCGATGCCGATGTCGCGCTGCATGCCATCACGGATGCATTGCTGGGTGCGATTGGCGATGGAGATAT
>CAZAIG010000005.1:25536-37409 GCA_964485135.1 uncultured Porphyrobacter sp.
TCGCGCTGCATGCCATCACGGATGCATTGCTGGGTGCGATTGGCGATGGAGATATAGGGGCCCATTTCCCACCGAGCGATCCGCAATGGGCCGGCGCGAAATCCGCACAGTTTGTCGAGCATGCCTGTGGCCTGATGCGTAAGGCAGGATATACTCTGGGGAATTTGGATCTCACGATCATTTGCGAAGCGCCCAAGATCGGCCCCCACCGTGAAGCTATGCGGCAATCCGTGGCCGCCTTGACCGGTGCTGCGCTCGATCAAATCAGCATAAAAGCCACCACCACCGAAAGGCTCGGCTTTACCGGACGAGAAGAAGGGATCGCTGCCCAAGCGGCAGTATTGATTCAGAAGGAGGACAGATAGATGACGACTAAGAAAACACGTTTTGCAGCAACTGCTTTGGCTCTGACTGCGCTGGCTCAAACCTCAATCGCGCAAGCACAAGAAAAATGCATCGAACAGCAAGATGTGTCTGACGGCATAGTCTATGCCATGCCTTTGGTCACTCAAGCCTTCATGGACAAATGCAGTGGCGAATTGGCGCCTTCCGGCTTTATGGCAACGCGGGGCGAGGATTACATCGCGAAATTCCAAGCCAAACAAGACGCCAATTGGCCCGGTGCTCTGCGTCTTTTGCAGGCTTTCGGCAATAGCCGCGGTAAAGGCGGTGACATCGGCGAGCTGATGAAAACCATGCCTGAAGAGGCCTTGCGGCCATTTGTCGACGCAATGATCGGAACCATGGTTGCTAAGGAAATTCCCCTCAAAGATTGCAAAAAAATAGAACGCGGCATTGCATTGCTTGCTCCTCTTCCACCGGAAAACGTGGGCGGTCTCGCTAGCTTTTTGTTCGAAGTTTCCAATGTCAAAAATCCCAATATTTGCCCGTATAAGGATCCCGAATGAGCGATTATCTGCTGCCGGCCGACATCGCGGATCTTGCCGAACGGGTTGTATCGCAGAACGCTGAAGCAGGGCGAAAAATCGCTCTTGCAGAAAGCTGCACAGGCGGACTAGCGGCAGCGGCGATTACCGAGGTCGCTGGTTCCTCCGCCGTACTAGACCGAGGTTTTGTGACCTATTCCAATGAAGCCAAGATGGAGAGCCTTGGCGTTGCTAGCGATATCATCGAAACCTTCGGCGCAGTCTCGATCGCGTGCGTCTGGGCTATGGCTAAGGGCGCGTTGGAACACTCAAACGCTGATGTAGCGGTAGCGATTAGCGGCGTCGCTGGTCCAGGCGGCGGGACAGACTTAAAGCCAGTAGGTACGGTGGTGTTTGCCCGCGCCATCCGCAATGCAGATGGGGAGCCAGAAGGCGAGCTAAAGCATTTTGACGGGAAAACCCGTGCGGCAATCCGCCATCAGGCAACGCTGGTCGCGCTCGAATTGCTGCTACCGTAAAGCTCTTCAGCGCGCGCTTCGAATGCCGTCACCATCTTGCGAAAGGCGCGGTCAAAATATTGTCCTGCCAGCGCTTCGAAAACGCGGTTCTTAAACGCAAAGTCTACGCGGAAATCGACGGTACAACCTCCGCCCTCAAGCGGAATAAAGCGCCAAGTGTTCTCAAGATCGCGCAAGGGGCCATCGACATAATGCACGTCGATCATCTCCCCCGGAGTTTTTAGCACTTTGGACGTGAAACGCTCGCGCAAAGACTTAAATCCAACCACCATATCGGCGATCATTTCGCTTTCACTGTCAGAGCGAATGCGCGTGGCAACGACCCACGGCAGAAATTTCGCATAGCTGCCAACATCAGCCACCAGATCGAACATCTGCTGTGCGCTATAGGGTAGCTCGCGTGTTTCGCTGATCCCCGGCATAACAGTCTACTTCGCGGCGGCTTTCTTTGCCAACTTCGCCGCGCGCGCATCGCGCATTTGCGCAAAGTCATCACCGGCATGGTAGCTAGATCGCGTAAGCGGTGTTGATGCGACCTGAAGGAACCCCTTCGCCCGCGCGATCGAGCCAAAAGCGTCAAATGCTTTGGGCGTCACAAACTCTTCGACATTCGCATGTTTGGGAGTGGGCTGAAGATATTGCCCCATAGTCATGAAATCGACCTCTGCGCTGCGCATATCATCCATCACCTGATGCACTTCGAGCCGTTGTTCGCCAAGACCCAGCATAATGCCCGATTTGGTGAAGATCATCGGATCGTGGTTCTTTACTTCTTCCAATAACCGCAGCGAAGCGTAATAGCGCGCTCCTGGCCGAATGGTGGGATAGAGGCGCGGCACGGTTTCCAGATTGTGATTGTAGACATCGGGGCCAGCTTCGCAAATCGCCTCGACAGCTGGGCGCATCTTACCGCGAAAATCGGGCGTGAGAATCTCAATCGTCGTCTCCGGCGTATTACGCCGCAATGCCTCGATCACCTTTACAAACTGCCCTGCCCCGCCATCAGGTAGATCATCGCGGTCAACGCTGGTGATGACGATGTGCTCGAGACCCATCTTAGCCGCAGCAACGGCTGTGTTCTCCGGCTCCATCGGATCGACCATGCGCGGCATGCCGGTCTTCACATTGCAGAAAGCACAGGCCCGCGTGCACACATCGCCCAAGATCATCACAGTCGCGTGCTTTTTGGTCCAGCACTCCCCAATGTTGGGACAGGCTGCCTCTTCACACACCGTATTGAGATTGAGGTCGCGCATCAGCTTGCGCGTTTCATTATAGCCCTTGCTCGTCGGAGCCTTGACCCGGATCCAATCCGGCTTGCGCTGGCGTTTAGGACGCGGCGCTTCTGGCGTTTCAGGGACCGGGGGAGGATTGGTGAGATCATTCATGCAGTTGCATTTAGGGATGAGTGAGGACAGGCGCAATGGCTTGCTTGCCGTAAGGTTCGCCTCTCGCTAAACGCATCCTCATGGACGCCAGCATTTTTCAGATTTTCGCATCTCCCGTGGTGCTGTTTTTCATTTTGGGATTGCTTGCGGCATTCGCACGGTCAGATCTTGCCATTCCCGAGGCGCTGGCAAAGGGTATGTCGCTCTATTTGATGGCAGCGATTGGCCTGAAAGGCGGCGTTGCGGTTGCAAAATCTGGTATCGATTCCACCGTCCTGGTCGCCCTTGCAATTGGAATTCTCGCCAGTTTTGCCATGCCCTTCTTCGCCAATTTCGTCCTCAAAACCTTTGGCAAGCTTGACCGGATAAATGCTGGCGCGGTGGCGGCGCATTATGGCTCTGTCAGCGTCGTGACATTTGTAACCGCTGTTGAAATTCTAGAGGCACAGGGCAAACCGCCGGGCGGGTATATGGTTGCGGTTATGGCGGCGATGGAGACCCCTGCTATCCTATCAGGCCTGTTACTAGCGCGGGGATTGGGATCGAAAGATGGGCAAAAGACCAGCTCTTTGTTGCATGAAGTCTTCTTCAACGCCTCCGTCGTCTTGCTGCTGGGGGCATTTGCTATCGGTATCATCGGCGGGGCCAAAGGTTTCGGCGAAGTCGCTCCATTTTTTGAGGCTGGCTTCAAAGGTGTTCTTTGCCTCTTTTTGCTCGACATGGGGCTGATCGCCGCACGCCGGATTATGGACGCCCGCGCTATGACCATCCGCTTGGTCTTAATCGCGATTGGCTTGCCGCTTATCAATGGAGCAATTGGGACAAGCGCTGCTGCGCTTTGCGGGTTAGATGTTGGTTCGGCCGCGGCACTGGGCGTGTTGTGCGCAAGCGCAAGCTATATCGCTGTTCCGGCCGCTATGCGGCTCGCCCTGCCCGAAGCTGATCCCGGCATTTATTTGACCATGAGCCTTTCGGTCACGTTCCCGTTCAATATCCTCATCAACATTAGCCTGATCAGCGCGCTTGCCACCCTGCTTATCGGCTCAGGAGGTTCCATGCCATGATTGAAACCGTCATCCGCAAACGGATCGAGATCCTTACTGATGTGGCTCTGGTAAAGCGGGTGACCGATGCCATTGATCAATCCGGCATCACGGGCTGGACGGTTACCCCGGTTACATCTGGTAAAGGCCGTGATGGTCATTGGCGTGAAGAACGCGTGATGGGAACGGACAAAGCTTTCGTCCTGACCGTCGCTTCACAAGACAAAGCAGACGTCTTGGCAGAGGCGCTCGCGCCTATACTAACCTCCCACAGCCTATTGCTGATGATGTGGGACGTTGAGGTTATCCGAGGAGAGCGCTTTTAATGCCTGAATATGCTGAACTGCTGAACGGGTATCGCCGCTTTCGCAAAGACAGCTATCCCGCGCTGAAAGACAAATACGCAGACTTGGTAGCCAATGGCCAGCACCCCAAGCTAATGGTCATAGCGTGCTCGGACAGCCGCGTGGAACCAGCGCGAATTTTCGATGTTGATCCGGGCGAGCTTTTTGTTGTCCGCAACGTAGCTGCGCTCGTCCCGCCTTTTGGGGTCGAACATTCCGTTGCCTCCGCCGTCGAGTTTGCTGTGCAGTTTCTTGAAGTGAAGCAAATCCTCGTAATGGGACACGGCCAATGCGGCGGTTGCAAAGCATCGCTTACGCGCGGTTTCGCTGGCAAGCCCCTTGGTGAAGGCGGCGCGGTCGACGCGTGGACCGCCCAGCTTGCCGTTGTGCGCGACGGCGTGGTGAGAGAGCACGGCAGCGAGAGCGAGGATGCCTTGCGCGCGATGGAATTTGGCGCGGTCAAGCACTCGATCGTCAATCTGGGCACTTTTCCATGGGTGTCGCAAAAGGTTGGGCAAGGCTCGCTCAAACTGCGCGGCGCATTTTTCTCCCTATCAGAGGGCGCGCTCTATTCGCTGGACAGCGAAACAGGTGAGTTCATAAGCGAAGAATAGCCCTTGCTCCGGACACCCGCGCGCTGCATCCTGAGGAAATGTCAGAGACTGAACTTAAGAACATCGCCCTGCTAATCGATGCAGACAACACCACGCCCAAAGGCATTGATCCTGTTCTGACCGTAATGGCAAAGCTGGGCCAAGTGAACATCCGGCGCGCCTATGGCAATTTTGCGAAAAGCAACCTCGCCAGCTGGGAGAAGATCACCAATAAATTCGGTATTCGGCCCCAACAGCAATTCGACGTGACCAAGGGTAAAAACGCCACCGATATGGCAATGACTATCGATGCGATTGATCTGCTCAATCAGGGTAAAGTTGATGGTTTTGGCATCATGACGTCAGACAGCGACTTTACCCCGCTTGTCACGCGGCTGAGGCAGGACGGGATCCTTGTTTATGGATTTGGCGAAAAGAAAACGCCGCAAGCATTCCAAGCGGTTTGCACACGCTTTCTCTATATCGATGATCTGATTGCGTCGACGACCGACAGCGAACCGCGCAAAAAACGTAGCACCAAAGCGGAATTGCAGGATCTCGATGCGCTGGTTCTGGCTGCTTATGGCGAGGCTAAGCGTGACGAAAAAGGGTTCGCGCGCCTGTCGCAATTGGGTCAAATTGCGGGCAATCGTTCAAGCTTTGACGTGCGCAATTACGGTTTCAAGAACCTTCGCGAACTCTTTGAATCGCTTGAGAATTTCAAGATTGAAGTGGGCGATAACAAAGAAGTCTATGTGAAGCGCCTGCGGTAGTTGCTCGTATAAAATGGCGCGAGCCTCGATTGTGAGACCCGCGCCATTGAACTCGGTCTTTATTTCGCCTTAGCTTGCCGAAGCAGTGGGCTGGGCCATAATTGCAGGAGCGCTTGGCGTATTAGAACCAGCGGTCTTGCTATCAACATAGGCAGTCCACAATTGCGCGATCGGTGCGCGAGGGCCCTGCACTTGAGCAAATGTGCTTTTTGCTTCCGCATATTTGCCTTGATCAACCTGAGTGATGCCAAGCCGGGTCAATGTGAGCGCGCTATTCACGCCCGGTTTCGTTAGAGCTTTAGCGTAAAACTCTTCGGCCTTGTCACCTTGACCATAGCTCAAGAAAACATCGCCGGCGGCCATCAGTGTGCGCAAGTCAGCGCTAGCTCCGCGCGCTTCACGTTCAATTGCAGGCAGTTCAGCACGGTCCGCGGCGATACGGCCAGACGCCGTTTGAAGCGATTCAGCTACATAAATATCATTGCGCGTGACCCGGCCAGTCGAATAGCCATGGTCGATCACATCCTTCACCTCTTTTGGCAAACGGCGTGGATCGGCAGCCTCGATATAATCGATGAACTCGATTTTATCCTGAAGCGTATCAAGGCGGAAACCCAACCGCATAATGTCGAGTGTTTCTTGCGCACCATAGTTATTTGTTTGACGCGTGATGTTCACCGCATCGCGCCAGTTCTTGTCCGTCGGATAGTCAGAGATCCATCCCTGCACAAAGTCATAGATGTCAGGCTTGATATCGTTCTTGAAGCTGACCGATAGCCCGCGGCGATACCATGATTCCTCAACATTTTGACCAGCAGCTTTGCGTTCGGCGATGGCGGCTTTCAGTATCCTCAACCCTTCTGCGAAATTGTCTTCGCGAAAATAAGTCTCTGACATTTCAATTCGCAAAATGGATGGGTTGATGTTTTCTGTCGTGAAATTGTTGCTGATCGCTTGCTGCAAAAAGCCGCGGGACTCGCCGTGCTTTTCCATGCCGCGCGCCAATTGGAACGCGATAAAATTAAACTTACCAACCTTATCTGCATCGACCTTACCGCTTTCAAGCATCATCTTCATGCCATCAAACTGCAACTGCTGGTCAGAAGTTTGAGTCCCTACAGAATAGACCGTGTTGCCCGTGACAAAACGCTCATCGGCAGAAACGGACGCTGCGATCAATCCGGACAGTTGTGATTTAACCGCATTTGCGTCCGCACCTTCTGCGCCTAGCGCTTCGTTGATCGGGTTATATGCAGCAATAAATTCTTTCGAATATTCTTTCTTACCCTTCTTCTTTTTCTGGGCCTGAACGGGATCGGCAACAACGCCGGTCATTGCAACTGCACCTGTCGCCAGCGCAAGCGCTAGAGCAATGTGACTCCCTGGCTTAAAGCGCTTTGCAGTGTGTGAGTTGGTAGAAAACATACGAAGTCTCTCCTGAAATACGCCCGATTGCGGCGCAATTGAATATCGATGGAAAAAGCCAATGCACCGGCTTTTCCCAATTTGCAATTCTTCCTAACGAGCCGTGGCTGAATGGCCATTGAATGATCGCCATTTCCACCCAAACTGGCGCAAGAACGACCGAAAAACGCCTCTGTTCGGTCAATCGGTGCTTTATGTGGATAAAGCGCGGGATTTTGCCCGTTTGCGCATCCAAACGGATAGCAAAAACACTCGCTAACGCGTACATTCACGGCATACTGTAAAGAACAGAAATGGCCGTATTTTGAGCGACGAAACCGAAACTCTATCCCCCGCCTCCCCCGCAGGCGATTTTGAACGCATCGACATCGTTGATGAAATGAAGACCAGCTATCTCGATTACGCCATGAGCGTGATCGTTAGCCGCGCTTTGCCCGATGTTCGCGACGGCTTAAAACCGGTTCATCGCCGCATCCTTTACGCCAGCCAAGAAGGCGGCTTTGTCGCCGGGCGCCCTTACCGCAAAAGCGCCAAGATCGTCGGCGATGTTATGGGCAATTATCACCCGCATGGCGATAGTGCGATTTACGATGCGCTCGCGCGGATGACACAGGATTGGTCGATGCGAGTGCCTTTGGTCGATGGCCAAGGCAACTTTGGTTCAATGGACCCCGATCCGCCAGCCAGCATGCGCTACACAGAGGCCCGCCTTGCCCGCGTCGCCAACAGCTTGCTCGATGATCTGGACAAGGATACTGTCGATTTCGGCCCGAACTATGATGGCCAATTGCAAGAGCCGCTGGTTCTGCCTGCGCGCTTTCCCAATCTGCTGGTCAATGGAGCAGGCGGCATTGCTGTGGGTATGGCAACCAATATCCCGCCGCATAATCTGGGCGAGGTTATCGATGGCTGCTTTGCCTATATGGACAATCCGGCAATAACGTCAGAGGAACTGATCGAGTATATTCCTGGGCCTGACTTCCCCACTGCGCCCATTATTCTGGGCTCAGGCGGGGCAAAGAATGCCTACACAACAGGTCGCGGATCAATCCTGACCCGTTGCCGGCACGAAATTGAGACAAAGCGTGGCGACCGAGAGAGCATCGTTCTCACCTCCATCCCCTTTCAAGTCGGCAAATCCGGCCTTGTCGAGAAAATTGCAGAAGCCGCCAAAGACAAACGGATCGAAGGCATTTCGGACATTCGCGACGAAAGTTCGCGCGAAGGGGTGCGGGTTGTCGTTGATCTGAAACGCGACGCCTCTGCCGATGTCGTACTCAACCAGATCTGGCGTTACACCCCGGCGCAATCAAGCTTCCCAGCCAACATGTTGGCAATCCGTAATGGCCGCCCAGAAACACTGCTGCTGCGCGAATTTATTCAGGCGTTCATCAACTTCCGCGAAGAAGTCATCACGCGCCGCACTAAGTTTGAACTGAACAAAGCCCGTGCCCGCGCGCATATCTTGCTCGGCCTAGTAGTGGCTGTCTCCAATCTGGACGAGGTGGTGGCGATCATCCGCGGTGCCAGCAATCCCGCAGAGGCGCGCGCCAAATTGCTCGCGCGCGAATGGCCGATTGGCGACATCGCGCAATACATCGCCTTGGTCGAAGCGATTGAGCCGACCGCTGATGAAAGCGGCGGAACCTACCAATTGTCAGAGCGCCAAGTGAAGGCGATCCTCGATCTACGCCTCCATCGCCTCACCGCGCTGGGCCGCGATGAAATCGGTGATGAGCTGAAAGTCCTCTCCGAAGCAATCGCTGAATATCTCGCTATCCTTGCTGACCGGGTCAAACTCTACGCGATTATGCGCGAAGAGCTTGAGGAAGTGCGCAACACTTACGCCACACCGCGTCTGTCTGAGATTGCGCCTGCTTGGGATGGCCTCGACGATGAAGACCTGATCGAGCGCGACGATATGGTCGTGACCGTCACGCATGATGGCTACATCAAACGCACGCCGCTCTCCACGTTCCGCGCGCAAAATCGTGGCGGTAAGGGGCGTGCGGGCATGTCGACGAAAGACGAAGATGCGATCTCCGATATGTTCGTCACATCCACGCATAATCCGGTGCTGTTCTTCTCCACCATGGGTAAGGTTTACCGATTGAAAGTGTGGAAATTGCCCGAGGGCGGACCGGCGACACGCGGGCGTCCGATTGTGAACATGCTGCCTGCCTTGGATGAAGGCGAAACCATTCGCACCGTCTTGCCTCTGCCTGAGGATGAAGACAGCTGGGGCGCGCTTTCGGTCGTCTTTGCAACCGCGCTCGGTAATGTCCGGCGCAATTCGATGGATGCCTTTGCCAATATTCCTTCGAACGGCAAATTTGCGATGAAGTTTGATCCAGAAAGCAAGGACCGCTTGATCGGTGTTGCACTGCTGAATGAAGGTGATGATGTGCTTCTGGCGACGCTAAAAGGTAAGGCGATCCGCTTTGCTGGCGAAGATGTTCGCGAGTTTACGTCGCGAACCTCGACGGGTGTAAGAGGCATGAAATTCAAGGAGAAAGGAGACGAAGTTGTCTCGCTTTCTATTCTGCATGGCGGCACAGCTACGCCGGATGAGCGCGATGCTTATCTGAAGGTTGCGCCATGGAAGGCTGATGAAGATGCCCCTACTCTCACCGATGATCACGCGGCCATGGCAGCAGAAGAGCAATTCATTCTCACAGTATGTGCCAATGGCTATGGCAAGCTTTCCAGCGCCTATGAATATCGCCGCGCTGGCCGGGGCGGTATGGGCATCACCAATATCGACAATATTAAGCGCAACGGCGAAGTCGTCGCCAGCTTTACCGCCACCCGCGATGACCAGCTGATGCTTGTTACGGATCAGGCGAAGCTGATCCGAATTAGCCTTGATTCTCTGCGGGTTATCGGGCGCGGTAGCGCAGGTGTTCGCCTGTTTGACGTTGCCAAAGGCGAGACAATCGTAGGTGCAGTCAGGATCGAGGAGCCGGATGAAGAGACGCAAGACGGGCCTGAGTTAGACGCCGATGGCAACCCAATTTCTCCTACAGAGATAAACGGAGATAACCCAGAGACCTCGGGAGATGCCCCTGAGTCCTCGCCGGAGAATTCCGATAAAACGGACAACAGCTAGAGATCAAAATGAAGATTGAGCCATCAGGTCAAGCGTGCGGCGCAACCATCACCGATGTTGACCTTTCGGCTGATCTCAGCGCCGATTTGATTGCCGAAATTCGGGCCGCTTGGCTAAAACACCGCGTTGTCGCATTCGCTGACCAAAACATGGATGATGATGCTCTTGAGCGCTTCACTTTGGCGATGGGCGGGTTTGGTGAAGATCCGTTTTTCGATCCTATTGAAGGGCGTCAAAACATCGCTGCTATTTTGCGTGAAGCCGATGAAATTTCGCCGCTATTTGCTGAGAACTGGCATTCGGATTGGAGCTTTCTGGAGAAACCTCCATCGGGCACATGCTTGCTCGCGGTGGATATTCCTCCGCATGGCGGCGATACACTGTTTTCCGACCAAGTGGCTGCTTTTGCTGCACTTCCTGATGCGAGGAAGGATGAGCTGCGTTCACTCACTGCGATTCATTCTGCCAAGCGCGGCTATGCGAAAGACGGCCTATACGGCGACAATGACAAAGGCCGTTCGATGGCAATTACGCCCGGCGACGCGGCGCTTGCCACATATTCTCATCCTCTTATCCAAACTCATCCCGAAACCGGAGAAGAGGCGATCTACTGCTCGCTTAGCTATGTGGTCGGGATCGAAGGCATGGATGAGATGGCGGCGATGCAGCTGGTCCTAGAGCTCAATGCATGGTGCGAGCAGGAGCAATTTCTCTACCGCCACAAGTGGCAGCCAAACACGCTGATCATGTGGGACAATCGCTCGCTCAACCACAAAGCGACAGGCGGATATGAAGGATACCGGCGCGAGCTTCATCGCACCACAGTGAAAGCTTACGAAGCAGGTTGAGCCCCGGTTGAGTGCTCGCCGCGCAAGGTCTGAACCACACCGGTTGCAATCAAGAATTGCGCGAGGAAATAAAGCGGCCAAATCACTAAGTCTGGGATGCGGCTGCCCGACAACACGCCGAACTCAGCGAAAATCAGCCAGTCCGAAAACACGAACAGCACCGCGCCGATACCAACGCGGTAACGCGGAAAACGGCTCATCCACGCGCTTGCCGCCATGCCGCCTAGAGCAAGCGAATAGAGCGTGATCTGCCAGTCACCCGCAATCACCCAACTCACAAATGGCGTACCCAAAAAAAGCGCGACGCCCAGCCCTTTCTGACTGCCGGTTGGTGATTGCCGCGGATTGCGCAGGAACAGGCTTATACCTGCCAAATGCGCGGCAAAGAACAAGGCACCGCCGAGCTGAAGGTCGAGCAGAATCCCCATATCGCCAAGCGCCGACAGGCCTAGGAATGCCGCCAAGATCTTGGCATCTGAAGTTTTCCCGCGCCGCAGCGCATAGAGCGCAAGAAAAATGCACGCGGCTCCCTTAATCGGGATAAGGAAAGCCTCGCCAATTGTGCTGCTTTTCAAGACATAGAAAGCGATGGCCGCCGCAATGGCCGCAAGGAGCCAAGGCCGATGCTCTACCAATGCACTTTTTGACATAGTCCTACCCCTAACATCATGGCGACGCTCTTACATGCCGCTATCCTTGCTAAAATTTCGTTTCGCACCGCCAGCGCCCACGCTTTTTATTACCGCCTTACCAGCCCTTTTGCTACAGCGCGCGCAATGACACATCAGGTACATATCATCGGCGGCGGTTTGGCCGGATCAGAAGCCGCATGGCAGCTTGCCCAGCGCGGGGTGAAAGTGCGCCTTTCCGAAATGCGTGGTTCTGGAGAGATGACCCCTGCCCATCAAACCGCTGGATTGGCTGAGCTGGTGTGCTCCAATTCCT
>CAZAIG010000006.1:0-7025 GCA_964485135.1 uncultured Porphyrobacter sp.
CGCCGCTTCAAGGTTGAAGGCGGCCAAACGAGCACAATCCTGCGCAATTTCGAAGCGATTGACCTAGACAAGGAAACCAATGGCGATGTGTTGATGCTAGTGACGGCCAAGGTTTGGAAAGCACCGCAGACCGCTCTCCTTGGTTCAGCAGGCAATAACAGCGTGGGCTTGGCTTCAGTTAACCTTCCGGTAAGCGAAGACTTCGTTCGCTATGGTATCCCGCTTCGCTGCATCCGCAGCAAGGGCGCCGACATGCGCGATCTGACCATGCCGTTCGTGTTGCAAACAACTGGACCAACCGATTACGCGATCGGTGAAGTCCGTCTGGGAACCGATGCGGAGCAAGTGCTGCCGTGCAAATAACGATCGGAGGCCGAGGGGCGAGAGTATCGGACGTGTAAGATGCCAAGAGTAAGGGAAATCTCGCTCCCCTCACCGGAGCAATTCCACACCGAACTGGCCCCTGCCTACGAACCCTTTGTGGTACGCGGGATGGGCGCTGACTGGCCTCTTGTCAAAGCAGCGGGCGATGGGAACGCCCAAGCACTTAACTATGTGCGTCAGTTCGACAAGGGCGCACCTACCGATATCATGCTCGCTCAGCCACAGGAGCGCGGACGCTTCTTCTACCGTGATGACATGCGCGGATTGAACTTTGAACGGCAAAAAGCAAACCTATCTCAATTGGCGGAGAAGCTTGAGACTTTTGTAGACCATCCTCAGCCACCCGGAATTTACGCAGGCGCGGCATCGACGCGGGCGCATCTGCCCGGCTTTGCAGACGCCAATTCCTTGCCTCTGTTCGATACATTATCCGGCGTAACGCCGCGCATCTGGATGGGTAATGCCACCCAAGTTGCGACCCATTTCGATCTTTCTGACAATTTCGCCGTAGTCGGCCTTGGCAAACGGCGTTTCACGCTCTTCCCGCCATCGGCAACCAAAGACCTGTATGTCGGGCCACTCGATTTCACATTAGCCGGCCAGCCCGTTAGCATGGTCGATCCTCTCAACCCTGATCTTGAGCGATATCCCGATTTCGCCAATGCTGAGCCATTGGCTCTCACTGCGGATCTTGAGCCGGGCGACGGCCTCTATATTCCAACCTTGTGGTGGCACCATGTCAATGCAAGCGAACCCATCAATATCCTACTCAATTTCTGGCACAACAACGCCCCACACGGCGGCGGATTCCTAGCATTCGTTCATGCCTTGTTGTCGATAAGGGATCTACCGCTGAAGCAGAAAGAGGCATGGGGCGATTGGTTCGATCATTTCATTTTTGGCCCAAACTCAAGCCAAGCTGCGGATCATCTTCCGCCCAATGCAAAGGGCATAAATGGCCCTCCAAGTGAGCAGCGCGATATGATGATGCGCCAGTTCATCACACAAATGCTCGCGCCCCCGCGCGGCTAATCCCAAAGGAAACAATTTATGTCAAAGTTCATTTCCTTGTCAGCGATCGCTGCTTCGCTCGTGCTTGCTTCTCCGGCGGCGGCCAAAAACGAGCCTCTGCCCGTTGGCACCTGCATCAATATGGGCAATTCGTTTGAACCCCCCGAAGAGCTTGGTTGGGGCGGCAAGAAAATTGACGCGGAGGATTTTGTTCGGATCAAGAAGGCCGGTTTCGAGACAATCCGCCTGCCCGTGCGCTGGTATAATAAGAGTGAAGAGAAGGCCCCCCACACTATTGATCCTAAGTGGATGATGCGGATTACGGAAACCGTCGATCAGGCTCTGGCCGCCGATCTCAAAGTGATCCTAAACAGCCATCATTTTGAGCCGCTATATTCTGATCCCGAAGGCAATAGAGATTGGCTCGCCGCGGTCTGGACGCAGGTCAGCACGCAATTTGTTGACTATCCAACTGAGACATTGTGGTTCGAAATTGAGAACGAGCCGCATGACAAGATCACCAATGCGAATCTGATGGACACTCTGAACCCTGCGCTCAAAGAAATTCGTCTGACTAATCCTGACCGTCCAGTGATTATTGGCGGCGAAGATTGGAGCAGCATCGATTCACTGGCCACGCTGGAGCTTCCTGATGATCCCAACATCCACCCGACGTTCCATTATTACGCGCCATTCAAGTTCACGCATCAGGGGGCATCTTGGGTGCCAGAGGGCAGCGCGCCCGCTGGCGTAAACTATGGATCACGCGCCGATGCGCAATTGCTCAGGGAAGACGTCGCCAAGCTGCGCTCATATATGGAGCGAACCGGACTAACCCCTATCATGGGCGAGGTTGGCGCCTATGATAAGCATATCCCGCTCGAGCAGCGAATTTTGTATCATAAGTCCGTGCGCAAAGCGTTTGAGCCAACTGGGATCGGCATGTGCACTTGGGCTTACACCAATACCTTCCCATTCTACGACCATGAGGCAGGCGAGTGGCTGCCGGGAATGCTTGGCGCACTCGGTCTAAAGGATGCTGTGGCTAAGGCCAGCGCAAAGCCACAAGTCCAGCTCGACAACCCGGATCTTCCGAAGGGACTCCGAGCAATCGACAAAGCGCTTCCGGGCGCGTTGATGAACGATCCGACCAGCTTAGCTTGGGATACTTATGGCAATTATCTGAAGACGAAGGACATCCAGAATGCCTCAATTCCGGGAGGACAAGCAGCGACACGTTACACGGTCAGCAAACCGAAAGAGGTCTATTCTGCTGGCGTGACCGTACCATTATTAGGAGATATTGAAAAAGGGGATGTGATGACCATTGGTTTCTTTGCCCGGACGCAGTCTGCTCAAACCGATGACGGCAAAGGCCGAGTGGCAGTCCGCTTTCAACGAAACTCTGACCCCTATCCAGGATTTGGAGCAACTGTCATCAAACCGACTAGCGACTGGGGCTGGTACGAGGTGAGTTCCACGGCGGACCAATCAATTTCGAAGAAGCTCGCGAGCGTGAGTTTGCAATTTGGCGACTATCAGCAAGAGATTGAGATTGGTCAGACCTTTGTTCTGAAAGGGGTGACATCAATCGCCGACTAGCGAGCGAATGCTCAGTGGTTCAGCCTAGTCTTTAATTTGTTGAAGTAGGCTTGGTGCGGCGTCGGAATCCCGCTTGATGAGCTGATAGGGCATTTCTTCTCGAAGGGCTGGGGTTGCAATGCTGCTTCTTTGGGCTCGCAATACTTTGACTGTGGCCTCGACTGCCCATGCTGTCATTTCTCGGATTGGCTGGCGAATGGTCGTCAACTCAGGCCAAATCGTGCTTGCCATCTCGGTGTCATCAAAACCGCAAATTGAAATATCGCTGGGCACATCAAGCCCTTCGCGATGCGCAACGGCCACCGCCGCAGCTGCCATATCGTCATTGGATGCAAAGATCGCCGTGGGCCGCTCGTCAAGCGACAACAGTTTCTCCGCAGCCGCTAGACCAGATCGGTAAGTGAAGCGGCCTTGAACAATCAGCTCATCAGCACGCTCGATACTATACCTTTGCAGCGCTTCAAGATAACCGCTAAGGCGGCGCTCACTCGCGACCTGCTCAGGGTTTCCAGTGATGAAGCCGATGCGTTGATGACCCTGCTCAATGATATGAGTTGTCATATCTCGCGCTGCATTGAAATCATCAATCAAGACCGCGGCATGCGTTCCGGCCACCTTGCCTGGACCGACAGCGACAGCCACCACGCCCAACTCATTCGCCAAATCGACGACCTGCTGATCATCACATAAGGGCGGAGGGAGGATGAAACCATCTGTGCCATTCTTAGCCAGCTTAGTGATAAGATCAGGCGCTAGGCTCATATTCTCGCAGCGGTGTACTTCGAGATGAATATTGCTGCGACTTGTTTTTTCGAGCGCACCAAGCAAGAGCTCGGACAGATAGGACGCAGAAGGGTTGTCAAAAACTAAGGCGACCCGCAATTGATCCCCGCCCGCAAGACTGCGCGCCGCGCTGTTTGGCGCATAATTGAGTTGGCGCACCGCAGCCATCACATTTTCGCGAGTTTCAAGTTTGACGCGGCTTTCTCCATTGATCACCCGGCTAACTGTCATCGGCGAATAGCCGGCAAGTTTCGCGACGTCTGCAATGGTAGGCGCTTTGCCTTTCCCACTTCGCATTCGTTGAACCCGTGATTTCCCGGCTTTGGTCGGCAAAAGCCCAGCCCCCTCAACTACTGCAACAAAACCATGCCGCCTCACACGCGGCGACCAGCCTGACTGTTTCTATTCTCAAAGCGGTTGCTCCATTCGGAGTCAAGTTCTTGCCAACTAAAGAAAAGGCCGCCCCACATACATGGAGCGGCCCTTCCACTGGTTGAGTCGAGCAGACCTTAGAAGTTGGCCCGCAAAATGAATGAGAACCTGCGGTCATTCGTGAAGAATGAGCGCGGCGCCAGATCATCTGGATCACCCGTGTAGGCTTGCAGAGTTTTAGTTGTCTCATTCAGCAAGTTCACACCTTGAACGCCAATTCTGACATCGTCGGTGATGCTGTAGAAGATCGAACCATCAAGTTGCCCGGTCTCATCATTGAAGATAGAGTAGAACGGGAAGATCACATCCGCCGCCGTTAGCAAGAAACGCGAACGCCAGTTGTAAGCGGCACGAAGACTGATCGGCCCCTTCTCATAGAAACCGGTGAAGTTCACGTTATGCTTCGACAATTGCTCCAGTGGCAAATTGCCTGGAGGCACAGTCGATTGAGTCCCTCCCGGCCCATTGAGAGAACTGTTCGGCAAACCAGAACTATCGATGTAGGTGTAGTTCGCTTGGACACCAAACCCATCAAACGGTGCTGGCAAGAAGTCCCAAGTATGCTGATAAGCAATCTCGAAACCTTGCACCTTACCGTTGCCATCAAAGTTGGCTGGACCACGGTTCAGAACCGGCGCTGTTATGCCATTATTGGTTGGATTAATGACACTGACATCTTGGAAGAAGAAGCCAGAGATATCCTTGTAAAAGCCATTCAAAGTGAGTGACCCTACTGGCGCAAAGTACCATTCCAACGAAGCATCGAAAGTCCACGCTGTGGCAGGCCGGAGGAACGGGTTGCCAGACTGCGAAGTCAATCCACCCGAAGTTCCGTCAAGCGTCACATTGAGGAAGTTCCGCACCAGCGAATTATCTGGATTCGATAGAACGCGTGATGCCGCAAACCGCAAGATAACATCATCACTGAGGCCAAATTTGAGGTTCAAACTCGGCAACCAGTAAGATTTGTTAAAGTCCTGGACATTGCGGCCCACTGTCTCATCGGCACCGGCAAACTGCTGCAACAATGCGTAGGCTTCTGGCCCATTCAAGCACAACGCATCATTGTTAGGCTGCGGGTTCGGATTGCCAGGCTGGACTGTTGGTTGACAGCGATCTGCAAAGGTCTGACCGACACCAAGCGACTGGGCATCTGGCACATTGATTTGTCCAATTGAACGACGCTCCATATCGACATAGCGTAGACCAATGTTACCGGCAAAACGGACATTGCCTCCGAGGAATTCATCACTGCCAAACTTAAGCATGCCGTAGGCGGCAAAGTCAGTCTGATCCAGCTCTTGAATCTCAGAAGGCAGGAACGGTGTGCCCTCTACAACACCACCGCGCTGAGCAAGAGGCCGCCACCCCGCCGGACCACCACGATTTTGGAATTCCTGGTTGATCGACAAGAAGAAATCGGAAGCCCCATCATAGTCTCCGGTCAAGTCGCCAGAATAGTAGAGACCCGTAGGCGGCCCATTTGTTTGCCCCCGGAAAAAGTTCGGGAAGTCAAACGATTCTGACTGGGCCGGATCTGTATCTCCAAAGCGTACAACATCACCGTTCGCACCCCAGACTTCACTGAGCACGCCCCAGTTAAAGGTTGAGTAACGGATCGTGGATTCACGGCTAGAGAAGCGAGCGCCTGCATGAGCCGAACGAATGAACGAGTCGCCGTCAAATTCGTAGCTCAAATCTGCTTCAAAAGCGTATTGGTCACCTTCGCTATCTTCGATGTGATCCATGGCCGCGCGCCAGAACTGGACGTCAGGATTACCGAAATACTCTTCATCGCTAAGGCCTGAAAGGTTTGGGTTCCCCTGACCATTGTTGAACCAAGAATAGCCAGTGAACTGCGGTCGGTGCGGAATGCCCACAGGAAGGTCGCCAGTTAGGTCGAGTTCCGCATCTGCGAATGTAGAACCAAACACAGAGAAATCCAAATCAGTCCTGCGAGAAGTGGCATATTGCGCATCCAGCTCGATCGACAAACGATCGGTTAGCTGAGTGAACATGTTGAGCGAGTAATCTTCATTAGTCGATGTCTGATCGACCTGGCGACGTGCCAAGCTCTGCTGGAGCCCACCAATTGCGGTAAATGCCGCACCATTGTTTGGATCACCGCGCCAACCATTGTTCGGGCTTGTGATATAACCCGATTGGAACAGACCGTTACTGTCATACACATAGTCTTGGAAGCCGCCAACGGGACATTCCGCCCTTGCCGAACCGCCCGGACCGTTTTCATTCTGCTGACAGCCAATTGGATATGTATTGTACTCAGAGAGATCTGGCCCTGTCTCAAAGCTCCGCTCACCCCACTGATTACGAGTATGCGAACGAATGAACTCAGCAGTCAGACGCGTGCGCTCATCAAGAGTTTCATATTGAGCAACCACAGCGAAGCCGTCACGCTCACGGTCGAAGTTCTGCGTACGCCATTGAGGCCCCAATGGCGCGAAACGTGCGTCAGCAAAATCAGCAAACCCGTCGGCGCCTGGGCCCTCCGCGGTGCCGCAAGCAGAACCACCGGCAGGAAGCGTATTGTTGTCTGCACCGGAAGGAAGCGGATTGCGGCAAACAAGCGTACTTGCAGTATTAGCCGCGATGACCTCTCGTCCGTCACGAGTTTGATAGTTCGTAACCTGAACGCCGTCCGCGCGATTGCGAATTCGCGAATAGTTTGCACTGACCAAGAGACCGAATGTTCCGTGATCAGTATCCCAAGTGTTGCTGATCAAGCCACTAAAGGTCGGCGACCATTCTTTCTCCAAGTCACCATAGTTAGCCTCCGCACTGAAGGCCAATTT
>CAZAIG010000006.1:7125-13465 GCA_964485135.1 uncultured Porphyrobacter sp.
GCGACCATTCTTTCTCCAAGTCACCATAGTTAGCCTCCGCACTGAAGGCCAATTTGAATCCGCCTTCATCGAGCGGTTTGCGCGTAACGAGATTGACGGTACCTGAAATGCCGCCTTCGACCATCTGCGCAGTTGAGTTTTTATTGATGATCACGGAACCCAGCAGCTCAGGCGGAACGTCAGCAAAGTTCAACGCTTGACCACCAACACCAGCGGTGAATGCAGTTCGACCGTTGAATTCCGAACGCACAAAGTTGAGCCCGCGAATTGTCACACCGGAACCCTCGACAGAGAAGTGATCGGGATCATTCGACCCTGCGAACCGGTTAATGGCAACGCCCGGAACACGTTGGAGCGCTTCTGTTACCGAACGATCTGCAAGCGCGCCGATATCATCAGCAGTAATAGCGTCGACCACCGTGTCGGCTTCACGCTTAATGTTCTGCGCAGAAATGAGCGATGCACGAATGCCCGTAACGACGATCGCATTCTCATCTTCGGCAACGGGTTCACTGCCTTCATCAGCAGCCTCTTGAGCGCTGACAGCGCCCGACGAAATAAATCCGCCAATTACGGCCAAAGATGCACCGGCCTTTAATACTGAACGCGGGCTCGCACTTGCAAGCCACGATTCCTGAAGCTTCTTTAAACTCTTCACTTCTATCCCTCCGCCCTTGTGGTAGCGCTACCATTTTTCGGGTAGTCATTTACAGTTGTTAGATGCCAAGGCATATTGACCTTTGCGCATCTTGGCAACCTCTCTAGTGCAGAGCCCGCCGAAGTGATGCAATTTTGTTACAAAAATGGATGAACGAACAGCGATGCAGCAGAACAATGATAGCGATATCGCACAGATTGTTATTGTCGGAGGAGGAACTGCCGGTTGGATGGCTGCAACGGCCTTCTCAAAATACTTCAACAACGGCCAGCGTAGTTTCACCCTAATTGAGTCTGATTCGATCGGAACTGTCGGCGTTGGCGAGGCGACTATCCCGCCAATTGCCAATTTCAATCACATGCTCGATATCAGTGAAAGCGAATTTCTTCGAGCAACCAATGGCTCATTTAAGCTGGGTATTGAATTCGTAAACTGGGGTCAGGTTGGAGACAGCTACTTCCACCCGTTTGGCGAATATGGGCAGGACCTGCACGGAATTGCCTTTCATCAATTGTATTTGCGCGAAGCCGCTCGCGGGGGCGCCCAAAGAAGCTCCAACGACCCAGGCGACATTTCAAACTACTCCATGAGTTCGATGGCCGCGCGTCAAAGTAAATTTGCTCGAGCTAAACCTGATGCAAAGTCGCTCGTCAAACAGATTGCCTATGCCTATCATTTCGACGCCAGCCTCTATGCGAAGTTCCTGCGCGGCCGGGCTGAACAACAAGGGACGAAACGCATCGAGGGCAAGATCGCATCGGCGCAGCGCAATCCGGATACGGGTGACATTGTAAGCGTTACGCTAGAAAACGGCGAAGTCGTGACCGGCGACCTCTTTATTGATTGTTCTGGTTTCCGAGGACTGTTGATCGAAGAAAGCCTTGAGACTGGCTATGAAGATTGGAGCCATTGGCTCCCTGTTGATCGCGCTATAGCCTTGCCTTGCAGCAATCCAACCGACCTTCAGCCCTATACCCGCTCCACCGCCCATAGCGCTGGTTGGCAATGGCGTATCCCTCTTCAGCATCGTACGGGCAATGGCCATGTTTTTTGCAGTTCGTATATGGAATCAGAAGAGGCTGAGCGAATTCTGCGGGACAATTTGGAAGGTGAGCCGCTGGCTGATGCGCGCGAATTGCGCTTTAAAACCGGGATGAGGCGCAAACCCTGGAACCATAATGTTATTGCGCTTGGCCTTTCATCTGGTTTCATCGAACCGCTTGAATCGACAAGTATACATCTCATCCAAAACGGTATTGCCAGGCTCTTCGCACTCTTCCCTGACAAGCAAATCAGCCCTGTTGAGCGCGACGAATACAACCGGGGCATGCTAGAATTGTTTGAGGACATACGAGACTTTATCATACTTCACTACAAAGCTACGCAGCGCGACGATTCAGATTTCTGGCGCTATGTCCGTGACATGGAAATTCCCGACACGCTGCACAAGAAAATGGAGCTTTGGCGGCTCCATGGCAGGGTTTTCCGCGAGAATGCCGAACTTTTTACTACGCCAAGCTGGGTCGCAGTAATGCTAGGTCAGAATATTTGGCCGAACCGTCATGACCCCATCGCTGACACACTAGATGAGGAAAAGGTTGCCGCGGCCATGACACAAATGCGGGAGGCATATGAGCGAACCGCCCAACAAATGCCGAGCCAGTTGGATTTCTTGAAGCAATCCGGATCATGGGCGAACGCTTGATGGCACCCAGCGATACAATGGCCAAACCAGTCACCTCGATCGCAATCGTCGGCGGCGGCACTGCTGGCTGGATGACAGCAGCTGCGCTGTCCAAAGTGCTGGCGGGTACACCGGGGCTGTCGATCGAACTGATCGAAAGCGATGCCATTGGGACCGTCGGAGTTGGCGAAGCAACTATCCCGCAAATTTGCTCCTTCAACGCGCTACTCGGGATTGATGAGCACGAATTTGTTCGTGAAACCCATGCGACTTACAAACTGGGAATTGAGTTTGTTGACTGGACCAAAATCGGGCATTCCTACGTCCACCCATTCGGCTCTTATGGCCTCGATATGTTGGGTGTGGAATTCCACCATTTCTGGCTCAGAGGAAAATCAGAGGGCCACCATTCGGACCTAAGCGATTATTCGATTGCCGCGATGGCCGCAAAGTCGGGCAAATTCATGCATCCCGACCGCAACAATCCCAAGTCCGCCCTTTCCAAAATTGGCTACGCTTTTCAATTCGATGCAGGCCTATATGCGAAGTACTTGCGCAAAATCGCAGAAGCAGGCGGAGTTAAACGAACCGAAGGGCGTGTCGTCTCCGTCGAGCAAGACGGCGAGAGCGGCTTCGTAACCAGCGTAACGCTAGAAAGCGGCAAGACTGTTAACGGACAGCTTTTCATCGATTGCTCGGGCTTTCGCTCGCTCCTCCTCGGCCAAACCTTGGGCGTAGATTTTGTCGATTGGTCGCACTTGTTGCCATGCGACAGGGCAGTTGCAATACCGTGCACACTGGCCGGTAACACTGACCCCTTAACGCGCTCAACCGCTCGCTCGGCCGGATGGCAGTGGCGCATCCCCTTGCAACACCGGATCGGCAATGGTCACGTCTATTCGTCCGCTCATATGAGCGATGATGAGGCCACCGCCATCCTGCTCGACAATATTGATGGCGAGCCGATGGCGGAGCCCAACCAACTGCGCTTCACCGCCGGGCATCGCGCGAAAGCTTGGGAAAAGAACGTTGTCGGTTTTGGCCTTGCAGCCGGTTTTCTCGAGCCATTGGAATCGACCGCCATCCACCTTGTCCAATCGGGCATTGCACGCTTGATGACGTTGTTCCCGACGGCGGAATTCAGCCAGATCGAAATCGACCAGTTCAACCGAGAAAACGAGCAGGACTATCTCGACATCCGCGATTTTCTCTTGCTGCATTACATTGCCACTGAGCGCGACGATTCGGACTTCTGGAACACTTGCCGCAATATGAAGCCACCCGAAGCGCTTGCACGCAAATTGGCCATGTTTCGCTCATCTGGCCGGATCATCCGCGAACACAATGAACTTTTCACAGAGGACAGTTGGCTTGCCGTGATGGTCGGACAGGGAATTGAGGCCGGCGGATGGCATCCAGCGGTCAGCGCAATCGACAAAGCCGAAACGCTCAAGCGTCTCGATCATATTCGCGATGTTGTTTCCAACACTGCGGCGCAAATGCCAACGCAAGACGAATTCCTGCGCGCCAATCGCAGCGCAATCGACGCTGCCTAATCCAATGACCAATCAGACCAACCCGCGCGCGGTTCAAGAATACACCGATGTATCGGCCCAAACCTTTGTCGACATTCGCAGAAATGGCGAACCCGTCGTTATGCGTGGTTTGGCAAAGGATTGGCCTGCAGTGCAGTCGGCCCAATCCTCCGATCAAGCATTTGTCGATTATCTGAGCGCACAGTCCAATGGACAGCTGGTTCGCGCGATTATGGCGGGCCACGATCAGCAAAAACGCTTTTTCTACAATGCTGACATGTCCGGCTTTAACTTCGTGCAGGGGAAAGGATCGTTCACCACTTTCCTCACTGACCTCATCAAGCTTAGCGACGCGCCCAGCCCGCCGTCCATGGCTGTCCAATCAACGGCGATCGCAGAGATCATGCCGCGCTTCCCACAGGAAAACCAAATCGAGTTTCTGGCCGGTAAGCAGCCCCGCATTTGGATCGGCAACCGAGCCAAAGTTGCGCCGCATTACGATGTTCAAGAAAACGTCGCGGTCTGCGTTGCGGGCAAGCGGCGCTTCACCGTGTTCCCGCCTGATCAAATCACAAACCTCTACCCCGGCCCGCTCGACTTAACGCCCGCTGGCACACCGGTGAGCATGGTCGATCTCGACAATCCAGACCTATCCGCCTTTCCAAAATATGCCGATGCAATGGAACACAGGCGCGAGGTCGAATTGGAACCGGGCGATGCGATCTATGTCCCCTATTGCTGGTGGCATGGGGTGAAATCGCTGAGCGGTGTTAGTTGTCTCGTCAATTATTGGTGGGACGATACCACGCACGGCCTATCTGGCCCTTATGACGCACTGCTGCATTGCTTGGGCACATTCCGCCATCTGCCGGATGATCAGCGGCAAGTCTGGAAGCAATGGCTGAACTATTACGTCTTTGAAACGAGCGGTGATCCGGCCGCCCATATCCCCGACAATGCGAAGGGTATGTTGGGCAAGCCTAGCGTTGAGCTTTTCTCCAAGATGCGCGGTATTTTGAAAGGTGTCTTCGCCCGCTAAACGGACGGCTACCACAAATCGGAAACCGGCCTAGCTCAAATCACTTTCCAAAATTGACCGCAACCAATCTTGATAGGGGGGCACAGTTTCCAAGGCCGAGCGCGCTTTCGCATTAAATTCCCCAAGCGCAGTCTCAGCCGAAACTTCAGAGCTTTCGCGAGCGAGCGGCGTCTGCGCGCTCTCTATGCCCAAAGCGGTTAGAAGAGCGATCAGCTCCTGACTCACTAATGGGGATTCTTCGGCAAAGGGCATACGGCCTTGACGCGCGTATTGATCGAGCACTCGCTCTAGCGCAGCTGAACGCTTCAACTTGCCAAAGCGCTTTTCCGCCTGCGGCGCGGCATAGTGCATTCCCAGAACATCGCGCGCAGCGTGCATCATCTGAGCCGTTCGCCGGTTATACTCATCCCGCTCACGCGGATTGATTTCCCGGCCCGGTAACATCTCCAACAAGAGATCGAGCTGGCGGTGCGCGAGGTCAAGATTGAGGAAACCAAGCGGTTCAAAGCGCGCCGCCGCATCACCCAAAGCAATAACATTGCCCATCCATGGCTTTGTCCGCCCAGTTGGCGATATCATAACAAGTTCTGCAGGCTCATCACCCAGCATAGTCGCTATTTCCGCATCATCTACATCGGCAGGCAGAGCAAGCGTGGATTGCAGGGCATCGCGGCCAGCAAACTCGCTCAACCACCCGACCGGCTGCGGCAATGAAATACGATCCTCAAGTTCAATGATCGGCTGGTTTGGTTTAGCATAGGCGAGTTTGCCGATCGGCAGATAATCGCTCCAATCCTCCGCCTCTGGCTCGTCCAAGCTTGCACGCAGGATCGCTGCTGGCCCGCTGCAATCGAGGAACAAGTCCGCTTCCAATACAGGATGCCCATCCACTTTGATCCGCGCCAGGCCGCCCTGCCCATCCGGTTCAGCGCCAAGAATAGGCGCGGCGAGATACTCAACACCGGCTTTAGTAGCAGCCTCAATAATGAGTTGCCGGTACGCATAGGGATTCCAACGCAGGCAATAGTCGACTTCACCGATGGGCGATAGAGCGCCTGGTGGCGGAACCCCAAACCGCCTGCTCTGCGCCAGAACTTCGGCAAGCGATCCGGCAAACTCTTGTGCAGACGACCCGCGCTCTGTCCCGCTGCGTGATCCCCCGCCCCATTCCTGTGCGAAGCGAGTCTTGAGCGAAGGATCGCTTGTCATGCCATAGGGCAGCGCGCCATGTTGGACTTGATCGGGATCGGTTGGCGTAGCGCCCCATCCGATGAACCGCGTGATGAGGCGGTGGCTGCCACCAGCGCGGCGTAGGATGTCTTCCTCCGCTATGCCCAATCTATCGTGCAGCTGATTTGTGAATGGCAGCGCGCTCGGCGCGCGGTCAGCCATATTGGCGGGATCAACCGGCGTAGCAACAACGG
>CAZAIG010000006.1:13565-17705 GCA_964485135.1 uncultured Porphyrobacter sp.
GCGCTCGGCGCGCGGTCAGCCATATTGGCGGGATCAACCGGCGTAGCAACAACGGTAACGCTTGCCGTTGGCAGCGCTTTCTTCAGACCCAAAGCGGCAAGCGCGCCAAGCTGCCCATCACCCACGACAACGATGCTGCGAAGCGGCTCTCTTGGAACACTCATATCGGCTCCGCTAATCGTTCGCTTTGCTGCTCTAGATAGGCGCGATGACTGGGCATCTTCGCCACTTCGCTGCTGATCGCATTGTGCAAATTGGAAAGAGCGCCGCTGACTTGGTTGGCGGCGGGCAATGCCGCGCGCGGATCATGGCGTTCGGGCAATAGCCCTTGGCCCAGATACACAGCGATCCAACTGGCATCGTAAAACAGGCCTTCGGAATATTTCTCAATCCGCCCTGCCTCGCGCCACAATTCCATCTTGCCCTCAAGCGTATCGGGCAATGTCATGGTGCGCACATGATCCCAAAAGGCGGAGTCATCACGGGTCGTCGCATTGTAATGCAGGATGAGAAAGTCCCTCACCCGGTCATATTCCATATCGACCAGCCGGTTGAACTCATCGCGGTCTGCCGGCTCGATTATCTGCCCATGGGGGAATAGCTCGATCAGATAGGTGATCGCCATTTGCGAGAGATAGATCGAAGTGGATTCAAGCGGTTCTAGGAATCCGCTCGCTAGCCCCACGCCCACAACATTGTGGCTCCAGCTCTTTTTGCGGCGGCCCGGCCTAAAGCGCAGGATGCGCGGGTCGGCCAATTGCGAGCCTTCCGCCGCCTTGATGATCGCATCGCAGGCTTCGTCCTCAGATAGGAAACTGCTGGCAAAGACATAGCCATTGCCGACGCGGTGCTGCAACGGGATGCGCCAGCGCCATCCGGCGGGCATTGCAGTAGCGGTGGTGTAGGGCTGGATGTCTTCGCTAACATGCGCGCACGGCATGGCTGCTGCCCTGTCGCAGGGCAGCCAATGCGTCCAATCTTCCCATTCCTCGTCGAGCTCATCGCCAAGCAAAAGCGAGCGGAAGCCTGAGCAATCAACGAAAAGATCGCCTTCGATGCGCTCACCGCTTTCGAGGATCAGTGCTGTCACGTTCCCGCTTTCGCCATCGCGCTCGACCGATGTGACCTTGCCCTCTGTCCGTTTCACGCCGTGCTCGATGCCAAATTCGCGCATGAACGGGCCGAACAAAGTCGCATCAAACTGATAGGCATAGCCATAGGATGAGGCGAGGCTGTCATCTCGACCCGGCGGCTGAAAACGGTTCGCGGCGGCGGCTTGCACCGCCAGCGAATAGTCGCCGATAGGCTGCGCCATTCCCTGCCGCTCAAGCTCCAGCCAGTAATGGTGGAAGCCCACACCCGCGACCGGTTCACCGAAGCTGCCAAACGGGTGGATGTAACTCGTCCCGATGCTGCCAAAATCGCGGAAATCGATGCCCAGCTTATAAGTCGCATGGGTCGCCTTCATGAAGGCAGCTTCATCAATGCCGAGCCGTTCCACAAAGCCGCGGATATGCGGGAGAGTAGCCTCCCCCACACCGACAATGCCGATGTCCTCGCTTTCCACGAGGTGAACCGAGCATTGGCTGGGCAACAGCTTGGCAAGGCCAGCGGCCGTCATCCATCCGGCGGTTCCCCCGCCAAGGACAACGACGCGCAAGCGGGAATGAGATGATCCGACCATTGCTTCAGTTTAGCCGACGAAACCGACTCGCGAAACTACTATCCCTCAGCCAGTCATCTCTTCCAATTCCATGCCCTTGGTTTCTTTCACCATGACCCAAACGAAGATCACGGAGATCGCTGCGCTGAGCGCATAGAAGCCATAAGCGCCCGTCAAGCCAATCGTGCCGAGCATAATCGGGAAAGTCATGGTGATCCCGAAGTTCGCAATCCATTGCGAAAAACCGCTGACCGCAAGGCCCGAACCGCGCAATTGATTGGGGAACATCTCACCCAGCATCACCCACATCACAGGGCCCCAGCTGAAGTTGAAGAAGGCCACGTAGGCATTGGCAGCGATGAGCGCGGCAAGCCCTGCACCATCCGAAAGTTCAAGCGTGCCGTCCACCAGCGAACCGCTCATGAAAGCAATCGCCATCGTGGCAAGCGTTATCGCCATGCCGGCCGAGCCGATCAGAAGCAAAGGTTTGCGACCAATTCGGTCGATCAAACCAATCGCAACCAAGCAAGAAATGATCGACAAACTGCCGCTCAAGATGTTGATCTTCAAAGCATCGGTTTCGCTAAAGCCAACCGCCTGCCACAGCACAGCGCCATAGTAGAACACCACATTGATCCCGACGAGCTGCTGAAACACTGCAAGGCCAATCCCGACCCAGACGATTGTCCGGATTTTGCCCGAACTTTTATCAAACAAATCGCTCAGGCTTGGTTTGTGATCGGTTGAAATGGTTTCTTTGATCTGAGTGACTTTGTCACCCGCAGAGCCTTCTCCAAACAGTCTGGCCAAGACCGACTGCGCTTTGGCTTCTTGCTCTTTGCTGACAAGGAAACGCGGGCTTTCCGGAATAGCCAAGAGAGCAAGCAGGAAAATGGTTGCTGGGACCAGTTCGATCCAGAACATCCAGCGCCATGCTTCATAGCCAAGCCATGCAGTGGCGGTCGATCCACCGGCAAAATCGGCCAATAAGTAGTTGGACAAGAACGCAGCGGTTAGGCCAACAATGATCATCACCTGCTGGACACTGGAAAGCCGGCCTCGCATGCGCGCCGGTGTCACCTCGCTGATATAAGCAGGCGCCAGCACGCTTGCTGCACCAACGGCTAGACCACCGATAATCCGGTAGATCACAAATTCGCTAGATGAGGAGGCAATCCCCGATCCAAACGCGCTAACAATAAACAATAGCGCTGATATTAAGAGCGTGCTTCGACGGCCGATCATATCCGAAAGACGACCCGCGGCAAACGCACCCACGGCACAACCAAGCAGCATCGAAGCGACGTTAAAACCCGTGCCAACATCGTCCGAACCAAACGCAATCTGCAGCCCATCGATAGTGCCATTGATGACACCGCTATCGAAGCCGAACAAAAAACCGCCAATCGTCGCGACTGCAACAATCGCCGCAATAAGCGACATGTTGACTTCTGCGTGCTGATCGCCCGCCATAAAACCTCTCCCGAAAAATGTCTTTTATGTTAGCGCTAACCTGCCTCGTTTTTTACCGCTTGGCAAGCGCGGTGATCACAGTTCTCAATCTGCTTGGCCTTGTGTCAAATTGCCATCCTTTGCGCTAGAACCGGCCCAGCCCGTCAACGGCTATGCGGACAGACACAAAGCGATCTTGCGCCGTCATAAACAGCGTGCGCCCATCCTCGCCCAGGGCGCAATTGGCAGTCGCCCGTCCCGTGCCAATTCGGCCCAGACATTTGCCGCTTGGGTCAATCACCAGCACACCGCCTGGCCCAGCCAAGAAGATGTGACCATCCTTCGAAACCGCCATGCCATCAGGCAAGCCTTCATGTCCGTCCATATACGGCTTTGCGTCGAACCATAATTGCGCGCCCTTATCACCTGCCAGATCATAGGTGCGGATCAACGGTGCATCAGGATCAGATTGCGCGATATAGAGCGTAGATTGATCGGGTGACAGGACAACTCCATTAGGGAAAGTCATATCATCCATGATGCGCGTGACCTCACCATTGGGGCTTAAACGATAGACACCATTGGCCTCCATCTCCTTAGCCGGAGAATCATTGAGGCCATCCAAGCCATAGGGCGGATCGGTGAAATAGATCGTGCCATCGGCTGTCTCGATCACATCATTGGGGCTGTTGTAACGCTTGCCCTCAAATTCGGCGGTCAGATCGCGGCGCTCGTTCGTCTCCAGATCCATGGCTTGCAGAGTGCGCGAACCGTGGTTGCAAATCAGCAATTCGCCCGAGTTCGCGATGAGCAGGCCATTCGCGCCGAGATCGCCCCCTTCGGGTTTAAGCTCAGCTGCGATGCCCGATGGGTCTTGGAACACTTCCATGCCATCGGCTTCGCTCCAGCGGTAAGCGCGATTGCCGGGAACATCGGTGAAATAGACGCATTGCCGCTTGGCATCCCATGCGGGGCCTTCTGCCCATTGATAGCCTGTGCCCAGCAAACGGCCAGTATCAGACTGA
>CAZAIG010000006.1:17805-23584 GCA_964485135.1 uncultured Porphyrobacter sp.
CTTAAGCTGGATTGTACAGGTGCGTTGGGCGCGATTGTGACGATCTGCGGCGCAGTCATAACGCCGCCAATGGGATCGAAGTAGCGCAATTCATAAAGTCCCGGCGCAATATCCGCTGGCTCAAGCGCGGGTGTAGCTGCGCTCAGATAGACAGCGTAGATTTCACCCTTTTTGCCGAGACAATAGGCCGCGCTCTTGCATGGCTGCATATCCCAATGGGGAAGCTCTTTCTCAAACATTGTGAGGGCGAGATCGGTCTGCCTCCATAGCTCAGCGCGGCTGCGCCAATCCTCTGTCGTCAGATCATTTCCGTCCTGATGCGCGCCGAAATACCATTCAACGCCGGTTCCGCCGCCGAGCAGATGCCCCCAAAGCGCGTGCCGCCTCAAACTGTCATGGTTTGGATCATCGCGGTCATTGCGCGCGCCAACCTTCCACGTTCCGATCTCGTCCATTGAGATGACCCATGGTCGCCTCGCTTTGCGGGATAGCGTATTCCATTTGCGTGTCTCAAAATTGACCTGCTCGCGCTTGGACACTTGGAAGGAGAGGCCATGCAATGCCTCAAGCCCGAGCAGCGGGGTCAGGATACGATCCTTGTCCTCTGTCTCCGCATGGGTGTGCAGCAGCACAGGATGTTGGTAGGGATCGTTGGCCGCGATGAATTCCGCCATCGCAATGCGCTGCGCATCATTTTGCCCTTCGGGGCGCCAATGGACGGGGCCATTCTCTTCGCCCAAATTCCAAAACAGAGCCGGATGGTGGCCAAAACGCGCGATCAATTCGCGAAAATAAAGCTGGCGCAAACGCTTGGTGTCCCCGCCATCCAACAGCAATTCGTTCTCGGTTTCCTGCAGAACAACATGCAAGGCTATGCCGCGCCGCTGCATGTGGTCAAAGAGGATTTCCCATTGCGCTAGCTTGCTCACATCGAAGCGGGTCGGATCATCGGGCGCAAGCCATGGCCAAACATCCTTACCATCACCGCCAACATTCATGGTCAGAAAGTAGACCGAGTTCATGCCGCTATCGGCCAGATAATTGATCGCGCCGATTAGCCCCTTTCCCTTGCCTGATTGCCATGTGGGATCGCCATTTCTCCAGTCGCGAACATGAGGTGCGAACTGGTGAAGCTTTTCTCCCACCGCGGATTCACCGTCACGCGCATCGGGGGCGATGCGATATGTGCCATCAAAATCCGCATAACCCAGCAAGTTTTCGGGGCTGTTCGCTCCACCTTTCAGGAAATACTCCCGAGTGCCCGACCAACGCAGAAGATGGCCATCGCTGCGCAAAATGCCCGAGCGATGAAATTCTGGCTTCGCCGCATCAGCAGGGCCTACGGTGAGCCGCCCTTTCCATTCGTCGATAATCCTATCGGACGCTCGAACCTCATCATGCAGCGCAACGTCAGGGCCGCGCACCAAACGCGCTCGATAGTTCCATTCACCCGCTTCATCAGGCGTGAAGCGCGCGCGCCAGATATTGCCCGATTGGGCGGATGTTTGGGCCGCATTTCCATCAGCAGCGAAATAGCCCCTAACCGCAACACTCTTGTCACCTTTCGAAAAGGTGACGCTCAAACGATAATCGGTGAAGGGGTTGCTCGCATCTGTCTCTGACATCGCGGGGCCAGCAAAATCAATCGTTCCCGGAGCCCATCGCGACCAGCTCGCATCGGCTTTGCCAGCAGCGTGAACCGCGACTTCGCCAGTCTCCAGCCCCGCCTGCGGAGCTGCCATGCAGCCGCTGAGCGCGAGTAACACAACGCCAAACCAAGTGAGACAATAGCGCTTTACCACAGTCAGACTTATGGCTGGGAAGGTTCTTCGGGAACGGGCACGCCCTTGCGGCTCCATTTGCCAATTACGGCTGGCTCAATTCAAACTCAGCCGTCTTCACATCGCGGCTGTTACCGCCTGCCATCAGCACGAATTTACCCGGCTCGACCACGCGCTCCATCCGATCGTTCCAGACGCTCAGATCCGCTGACGTCAGCTCGAATGCAACCGTTCTGGTTTCGCCCGGCTGCAAAGTCACTCGCTTAAATCGCACCAATTGTTTCACTGGCGTTGTGACAGAGGCATGAACATCGCGCAGATAAAGTTGCGCGACTTCATCACCAGCCACTTTGCCCGTATTGGTGACATCAACCTCTACCTTCACATTGCTTGTCGTAGTCAGATTTGCGCCCATGACCCGCGGTACGGAAATGTCAAAGGTCGTGTAGCTGAGGCCAAAACCAAAGGGATAAAGCGGGTCGGTTGTGTCAAACAGATAGCCTCTGCGCCCTTGCGGTTTATGGTTATAGAAATTGGGAATTTGGCCGACATTGCGCGCCACCGTAACCGGCATTTTACCGCCTGGATTGGCCTTGCCCAAGACCACATCAGCCACCGCATTGCCAGTTTCCTGTCCCAGATACCATCCTTCGATGATGGCAGGGACCGTCTCCTGCAGCTCCACGGTCGACAGCGGACGGCCATTGAGCAGCAAAGTCACAACAGGTTTACCAGTCGCAAGCATGGCGCGAGCCAGATCCATTTGCTGACCCACCAATGTAATGTCTGTTCGATCGCCCAAGTGGGTTGTCGCCCAAGCCTCGCGGCTGGTTTGCTCATTGCCGCCAATGACCATTAAAATGACATCGGCATCCTTCGCAGCAATCACAGCTGCGGCAATCAAGCGCCGGTTTTCTTCTTCAGGAACCAAATCAACCGGATCGGCCGCCCATTCGCGGCTTTCGGTGATTCGAACGCCTTCTGAAAAGGCGACTTCAAACTTGCCCTCTCCAGCTTTTTCCATACCTTCGACGACGCTCACGACATGCTTTGGAATATCGCTGTAGCCGCCCAAAGGCGTGTCTTTTGCATGGGTTCCCACGATCAGCATCTTGCCAATTGTATCGGCATCGAGTGGCAACAGACCATCATTCTTCAGCAAGACCATTGACTTGCGAGCCGCTTCGCGCGCCAAAGCAATGGCATCAGCGCTTGCTTCGATTCGTTCGGCATAATCGGCGTTGGCATAAGAGTTTTCGAACATGCCAGCGATGAATTTGAGTCTAAGAATACGACGCACAGCATCATCGATAAGGGCAACATCAACCCGTCCCGCTTTCACCAATGCCGGCAGCTCCACAAACGCATCCGCATCGGCCATCTCACTATCGACACCGGCCTTGATCGCGCGCTCTGCCGCCTGCTTGGCATCTTCGAGCATTTTGTGACGCGTCACCATTTCACGAATGGCGAAATAGTCGCTGACTACGGCCCCTTGAAAGCCCCATTCGTCCTTGAGGACATCACGCAAGAGAAAGCCGTTGGCATGGCTCGGCAGCCCGCCAATCTCATTGTAAGACGGCATCACCGACATGGCGTTCGCCTCTTTAATGGCGCGCTCAAATGGCGGGAAGAAATAGGTTCGCAAAGTGTGCTCGGTCAGCTCTGCGGGGGCAACATTGGTTCCGCTTTCGGGTTGACCATGTCCTGTCATATGTTTGAGCGTGACCATCACCTTATTGTCAGCCAGAGGCAATTCACGACCTTGAAACCCGCGAATGGCTGCTAGTCCAATCTCGGAAGCAAGATAAGGGTCCTCGCCATAAGTCTCTTCAATCCGACCCCAGCGCGGATCGCGCGCAATATCGACAACCGGAGAAAGCGCCAGTTGCGCTCCGCGCGAGCGCATTTCGCGGGATGCGATGGAATAGACTTGCTCAACTAATTCGGTGTCGAAAGTGCTGGCGAGGCCGATGGCCTGAGGAAAGCTGGTCGCCCCGCGCGCCACATAGCCATGCAAGCCCTCTTCATGCATCAAGATAGGAATGCCGAGGCGCGTTTCTTCCAATGCCCAGCGCTGCGCCGCATTGACGTATTCCACCGTCTCACGCGCCGTGCGATTGCGCGCACCAGCGGCCACGCCCGCCTCTCCCGTATTGGAGGTTTGGTCGACACCGCGATAATCAGAAGGGCGCGCAATCATGCCGATGCCATCGGGCCATACTTTGCTGGCCGCTACAGGATCAAAATCCCCCTTGGGCGTCAGCGCCTTTTCCTTTTGCTCCCAAACGGTGAGCATCTGCGCGACCTTTTCTTCCAAAGTCATCCGCGCGAGGAGGTCATCGATTCGCTGCTCTGTTGGCGCTGCGGCATCTTTATAGACAGGGTTAGCCTCAACTGCGCCAGCTACTTCATTCGACGCGCTGGACACTGTCGAGTCGCTAGCCAGCAACGCGGATGGAGTTATAGCCGTCGATACAACAAGAGTGGCGCAAATAGCAGCCAAGCGGCCAAGTGAACGCTTACGAAGTGTAACCATCTTTATACCCTCTCCAATTTTGTTAGCGCTACCATAATGCCCTCATTGGGCTTTGCAATGGCAACTTTATACCGCGACAGAAACGAGTCACGAAATCTGCTGATAGCACTTCGATTTCGCGCAAAAAATTGCTGACAGAGCATTGCGTTAGCGCTAACATGCGCTCGGATCATTTGGAGGGAACCATTGAGCGGAGGGGATTTTCAGCCAGGTATTTTGGCTGATATGACTGAGGAAGCTGTCGAGCTAGCAGCCGATCAGCTCATCATTCAGAACGAGGATTTTGCGAAAGAGCGCGCTGCAGGCCAATTGTCCGCTGCCGAGACAATCGATCTTCAATGCGGGGCCACGCGTCTATCGCTTTGCCCTGCCCGCGGCGGCGGCATCTTGAATTTCACTTGGGGTGAGATCGACATTTTTCGCCCTTTCAAGACAGGCGCTCTACCGATCGACCTCGCAAGTTTCCCGCTTGTTCCTTTTTGTAATCGAGTAGCGAATCGGCGCATTCAGGATGGCCGAAATGCGCACTTGCTGCCGGCCCCACCCAAAGAAATCGATGCTCAACATGCTTTGCATGGGCTTGGGTGGACCAGCGCTTGGTCAGCGAAGCTGATCGATCCACAAAGCGCTCAACTTTCCCTCGACCATGATGGAAGCCAATGGCCATGGGCTTTTGCGGCTGATCAAACCATCAAGCTCAATAGGGATGGCTATTCTCAACGACTTAGCCTAACCAATGAAGACGCAAAGCCGATGCCCGCTGGATTGGGCTTTCACCCCTATTTCCCTCGTGAGGGAGCCAAGTTAAGAACCGGTGTAACTGGCTTTTGGGATGCGAGCGCTGATCATTTGCCGACAAAGCATGTTGCTCTCGACAGCGAGCCCAATTGGTTTGGCGGCGACTTCTTTGATCATTGCTTCACTGGCGGCACTGTAAGCCTTCAGATTGACTGGCCCACGCACCGCCTGCGGATCCACACTAGCGCAAACCTGCCATTCAGCCATATTTTCGTACCCAAAGATGCCGACTTTTTCTGCGTCGAGCCTGTCAGCCACATCCCCGATGCGGTCAACAGCCCGCTCGGTGCTACGGAGACTGGCCTCATCATCTTGGAGCCTGGCGAATCCATGGAAGTGGAATGCCGCTTTCAAGTGGAGGCAATTGACTGATGTGGCTTGGAATTGATCTGGGCACGTCAGGTGTCAAATGCGTCATTGCTGATGATGCGGGGGCAGTCTTGGCCGAAGCGACTGAGGCGCTCGATGTTCAGCGCCCTTACTCGCTTTGGTCTGAACAAGACCCCAGCGCATGGTGGAATGCATCGAAAGCCGCCATTCTTCAGCTCCCATCCAATTTGCGTCAGTCGATTCGCGGCATTGGCCTCTCAGGGCAAATGCATGGAGCGGTTTTGCTTGATCAGGCTGATCAGGTTCTTCGCCCAGCTATCCTGTGGAATGA
>CAZAIG010000006.1:23684-25881 GCA_964485135.1 uncultured Porphyrobacter sp.
CGGTTTTGCTTGATCAGGCTGATCAGGTTCTTCGCCCAGCTATCCTGTGGAATGATGGGCGGAGCGCCGCGCAATGTTCGGCGCTCGATAGGCTCGCACGTCAGCATACCGGGAATATGGCGATGGCCGGCTTTACCGCGCCAAAGCTTGCCTGGATTCGCGAAGAGGAGCCGGAGATTTTCGCGGCTACGCGCAGTGTTCTGCTGCCCAAGGATTATCTGCGGCTTTTGCTTACAGGTGATAAAGTCAGCGAGATGTCGGATGCCTCGGGCACGCTCTGGCTAGATGTTGAAAAACGCCGCTGGTCGCCCGCAATGCTCGATGCGACAGGGCTGAGCGAAGCGCACATGCCGAAGCTTGCCGAAGGGTCGCAAGTTTCTGGCGAGTTGAGCAAGAAGGTTGCGGACGATCTCGGCCTGCCCGTTGTCCCGGTAGCAGGCGGCGGCGGTGATCAGGCAGCTGGCGCAATCGGAGCGGGCGTCGTCAAATCGGGGCAGGCGTTTCTCAGTCTGGGCACATCGGGCGTGACCTTTGCTGCCGGTGATAATTTTCAGCCTGCGCCTGAACAGGGATTGCATGCCTTTTGCCATGCCCTGCCCGATCGCTGGCATACGATGGCGGTCATGCTTTCGGCTGCGTCTTGCCTTGAATGGGTCGCAAGCCTGACCGGTTTTGCTGATGTTTCTGCGGCACTCGAAGCGGCTGCACACAGCAAGTTACCGGCACAGCAATTGCCGATGTTCCTGCCTTATCTGACCGGCGAGAGAACCCCTCACAACAACCCCAATGCCCAAGGTGTCTTCTTTGGTTTGACCAGCGATATTGGCCCCGCCGAACTGGTCCGCTCTACGCTTGAAGGCGTTTCCTTTGGCCTGCGCGATGGATTGGACGCAATGCCCGAAAAACCCACAGAGCTTTCCGTCATTGGCGGCGGATCGCGCTCTGAATTTTGGGCGCAAATCCTTGCTGACATTCTCGCCGTGCCGCTAATCTATCGCGATGGCGCACATGTTGGCCCCGCCAATGGCGCGGCGCGGCTGGCGCGATTGGCCGTCACCCATGACACAATCGCAGACGTTTGTGGCCAGCCGCCAGAGCTGGCTCGATACACACCGCAATCAAACAATACTGACAGGCTGGAGCGATTCCGTTCGCTTTACCCTGCGCTGAAATCTAGTTTTGGAGAGATTTGAATGAGCTATTTTGCCGATATCGCGCCCGTGGAATTTGAGGGTGCAGAAAGCACCAACCCGCTCGCCTTCCATTATTACGAAGCTGACCGCGAAGTGCTGGGCAAATCGATGCGCGATCATTTGCGCTGGGCCGTATGCTATTGGCACACCTTTGCTTGGCCGGGGAATGACATCTTTGGCGCGGGCACATTTGACCGCCCATGGAAACCGGGCGAGCCGGTGACACCTGAGCTTGCTCAGATCAAGCTTGATGCCGCGTTTGATTTCTTCTCGAAAATGCGCGCGCCCTTCTATTGCTTCCATGATGTGGACGCGATGGCCGACCATGATGATATTGCGGGCTACACCAAAGAGCTCGATGCGATTGTCGACAAGATGGAAGGCAAGATCGCCGAAACCGGCGTTCAGCTGCTCTGGGGCACGGCCAATCTGTTCAGCCATCCGCGCTATGCAGCGGGCGCTTCGACCAATCCCGATCCCGAAGTGTTCGCATGGGCCGCTCATCAGGTGCGCTCGATGATGGATGCAACGCACCGTCTAGGCGGTGCAAACTATGTGCTGTGGGGTGGCCGCGAAGGGTATGACACGCTGCTCAACACCAATCTGGGTCATGAGATGGATCAGATCGGTCGCTTCATGTCGATGGTGGTCGAGCATAAGCACAAAATCGGTTTCAAAGGCTCCATCCTGATCGAGCCAAAGCCGCATGAGCCGACCAAGCATCAGTATGACCGCGATACGGCGACGGTTTATGGCTTCTTGAGGCGCTATGGCCTCGAAGATGAAATTCAGGTCAATATCGAGGCAAATCACGCGACCCTCGCTGGCAACAGTTTTGAGCATGAAGTGGCAACCGCCAATGCGCTGGGCATTATGGGCTCGGTTGATATCAATCGCGGCGATCCGCAAAATGGCTGGGACACGGACCAATTCCCGAACAATGTGCCTGACCTAACGCCCATGATGTATCACATCATCAAAGGTGGCGGCTTCAAAACGGGCGG
>CAZAIG010000006.1:25981-27169 GCA_964485135.1 uncultured Porphyrobacter sp.
ATATCCTTTCCATTGTCACTCCCAATTCCACCCATGTTCCCATCGCGCGCGAAGCGGCGGCGGCGGGCATCAATGTGATGTCTGACAAGCCCGCGGGTATCTCTCTTGCTGAAGTGGAAGAGCTCGCGCGTGACTTGGAGCAAAGCGATGCGCTCTATGGCTTGACCCACACCTATCTCGGCTATCCCATGGTTTGGCAGGCGCGCCATATCGCCAGCCAGCCAGAATTCGGCGCGATCAAGCGGATCGTTGTTCAATATAAGCAAGGTTGGCTCGCCTCTCAGGCGGAAAAGGGCGACAATCGCCAAGCCAGCTGGCGCACCGATCCCGCCATCTCTGGCCCCGCTGGAGCATTGGGCGACATTGGCAGCCACGCGCATTCTCTGGCCGAGTTCATCGCCAATTCGCGGATGGATACACTCTCCGCTCGGCTGCGCAGCCACTTCGCTGACCGCCAGCTTGATGATGATAATGAGATGTCTTTCACGCTGGAAAACGGCGCAACTGGCGTTTTGATCTCCAGCCAAGTGTGCGTTGGCGAAGAGAATGATCTCTTGATCCAGATTTACGGCGAGCATGGCGCGCTGGAATGGCGCCAGATGGAGCCGAACAGCCTGATCGAGCGGCGCGGCGGCGATGCTTTCCGCGTCCACCGTGCGGGCGTCGACAAACCTTTGTGCGATGAAGCCTTGGCTCGCTGCCGGACGCCGTCTGGCCATCCAGAGGGCTATCTCGAAGCCTTCGCCAATCTCTACACATTCTTCGCTGCCGCCATCCGCTCAGGCGATGCGCCTTCCGCGCATGGCGTGCCCGGTATTGCCGAGGCGTTGCGCGGTATGGCATTTTTGGAAGCCGCCATCGCCAGCGGCAAAGCCGATGGCGCTTGGACAGATATCAAAGCGCCTGCATTTGGCCCCGATAAAAAAGGATTACTCTCATGAAAGAGATAAAAGGCCCCGCCATTTTCCTTGCGCAATTTATGCGCGACGAGGCTCCCTACAATTCGCTCGATTCAATTTGCGAATGGGTGTCGGGCCTCGGCTATAAGGGCGTGCAAATCCCGTCGAATGACATTCGCTGCATGGATTTGGATCTGGCGGCGGAAAGTCAGGATTATTGCGACGAGCTGGCTGGTCGCTGCGCAGAGCGCGGAATTACCATCACCGAGCTAGCGACGCATTTGCAAGG
>CAZAIG010000006.1:27269-30426 GCA_964485135.1 uncultured Porphyrobacter sp.
TTCGAAATTCACCCTGGTGAAGATTTGCACGATGGCGCAAGTTTTGAGGCATTCTTGGACGCGGTGGACGATCACCCGCGCGCCAATATTCTCTTCGATCCCAGCCACTTTGTACTACAACAGCTCGATTATCTGGCCTTTATCGATCGCTATCATCAGCGGATCAAAGCGTTCCACGTCAAGGATGCGGAGTTCCGCCCTGATGCGCGCACCGGCGTTTATGGCGGCTATCGCGATTGGCAAGATCGCGCTGGGCGCTTCCGTTCGCTGGGCGATGGGCAGGTGGATTTCCGCCAAATCTTTAGCAAGCTGACACAATATGACTTTGATGGCTGGGCGGTGCTGGAGTGGGAATGCTGCTTCAAACATCCCGAACAGGGCGCGGCAGAAGGTGCGCCATTCATCGCGGATCATCTGATCACGCCAACTCCTTACGCGTTTGATGATTTCGCAGGCGGCGATTTGGATCAGGGCAAAATTGACCGGACGCTCGGCATCAAAAGCTGACAAGCACCAAAATTCACCGGAGGATCGGCACCAAAAGTCGGCGACGGTAAAAGGGAGAGAAGAACATGACATCAGCATCGATGAGCGCCTCAGCGTCATCTGGCATTAGTCGGGATCGGCTGTTTTGGCTCAGCTGTATCTCGTTGATTGTGACGGCGATGACGTTTGGTATTCGGGCGGGCATTCTTACCCAGCTATCCGAAGAGTTCGCGCTCAGTGACACTCAGTTAGGCTGGGTCAATTCCATGGCCTTCCTTGGCTTTCCGCTCGCTATGGTTCTGTTCGGCTTTCTCTATAACAAGCTTGGGCCGCGCCTGATTATGATCTTGGCCTTTGTCGGCCATGTTCTGGGGCTTGTGCTGACGATTATGGCTGATGGCTTCCTGGGACTGCTTATCTCCACCTTCTTCATCGGCTTTGCCAATGGCTCGGTTGAGGCGGCGTGCAATCCGCTGGTCGCTGACCTTTACAAGGAAGAGAAGACCAAGTGGCTCAACCGGTTCCATGTCTGGTTTCCGGGCGGCATCGTGATCGGTGCGGCTGTGTCATACTTCATGACCAATGCCGGTATTGGATGGCAGCCGCAGATTGCCGTGATGCTGATCCCGACAGCGATCTATGGCTATATGATCTTCACCACCGAATTCCCCGACGTTGACGAGAATGAGCGGATGGTCGATCTCGACACCAAAGGCGTGCTGCTGATGGGCGCGGTCTTTGGCCTTTTGGTGCTGATTGGCACTCCTAATGATCTCGTTGCTGGTCTGCCCGGCACCTTCATCCTGCCACTGATCCTCGCACTCGGCCTCACTTTCATGTTGATGCTATTCCGTGCGGGGCGCGCACGCGATGCGTTCCTGCTGATTGTGTTGATGGCGATTATGAGCGTCACCGCAACATCGGAGTTGGGGACACAGCAATGGGTTGACCGCATCCTTGGCGCGCAATTGGGCGATGTGCCCGGCCAAGCCATGATCGTGCTCGGCATGGTAACCGGCATTATGGCGGTGGGTCGCTATTTCGCAGGGCCGCTGATCAAAGCGTTTAACCCGCTTGGCGTGCTGCTCTTGAGCGCGATCCTGACCACTCTCGGTTTGTTCCTAATGGCTTCAGCTAGCGGGGCGATGGTCTATGTCTCGGCGATCATCTTTGCCGTGGGCGTATGCTATTTCTGGCCGACAATGATCGGCGTGACGGCGCAATATGTGCCGCGCTCAGGCGCTTTGGGTATGAGCCTAGTGGGCGCAGCAGGCATGTTCGCTTTGACGATTTGGAACCCGATCATTGGCGGCTGGATCGACAGCGCACGGGCCGAGGCTGAGGCCAGCGGCTTGCAAGGCAGCGCCGTGGAAGTGGCGGCGGGACAAGGCGCTCTGTCGCAATTGGTCTATTTCCCCGTGGTGCTAATCGCAGTGTTTGTGGTGCTCTACTTCATGCGCAAGCAACTCGAAAACACAGCGGAGCGAGGCTGATCATGGGTATTGAGCAAACCTCACTCAACCGGCGCGCTTTACTGCGCCGCACCGCAACGATAGCTGGTGCGGCCATAGTTCTGCCGCCTCTGGTCAGCCTTGGCGGATGCACATCAGCGCCCGCGACGCTGGCCGATAAGATGGAACTTATCTCAACCATCAGCGACCGGATCATTCCGGCCACTGACACAGGCGGAGCACTGGTCGCCAAGGTACCGGAATATATCGCAGCGGTTTATGAGCAGCACTTCACCGAAGAGCAGCAGGCCGATTTCACTGCGGGCCTTAGCGCGATCAGCGACCGACTATCCGACGCGGGAACACCAGAAGAAATCGACACCGTGCTTGCTGCGTTGGACGAGGACGATGATGCCACTTGGCGCAGCCTGCGCGAGATGACGATCTTTGGCTATTACACCTCGGAAACCGCCACGGAAGAACTGGCCTATGAGGAATTGCCGGGCCGCTATGATGGCTGCGTTCCGTTGGAGGACGTAGGCAGCGCATGGCTTGCGCGCGGCGTTTGAGCCGAGCAAAAAAGAGAATTTTGGGAAGATATAGATGTCTGAAGACGGGAATTTTGATGTCATTGTAGTCGGCTCGGGCATGTCCGGCGGCTGGGCAGCAAAAGAGTTTGCCGAAAAAGGGTTCAAAGTGCTGGTCGTGGAACGCGGCAAGGATACGAAACCGGGCGAAGATTACCTTGGCGAGTTCAAAGAGCCTTGGGATATGGAGTTTCGCGATAAGGTCGATCCGAAACTGATCGAGTCCGATTATTCGACGCAGCACAAATGCTACGCCTTCCGCGAAAGCACGCGCAATTTCTTCATCAATGATCGCGAGAACCCCTATTCCAATGCTGAGGACGCGCCCTTCAACTGGCTGCGCGGGGATCAGGTTGGCGGCAAATCACTGATGTGGGCGCGCCAATCCTATCGCTGGGGCGAGCTGGATTTCGCCGCGAACAAAGCCGATGGCTACGGCAATGATTGGCCGATCCGCTATTCCGACATCGAAAAGTGGTATTCCTACGTCGAGACTTTTGCCGGGATCAGCGGCTCCAATGAAGGCTTGCCGCAATTGCCCGACAGCGTGTTTCAACCGCCGATGGATATGACATGCGTTGAGAAAGCGGCGAAGGGCAAAATCGAGGCCGCCTTCCCCGACCGCAAATTCAT
>CAZAIG010000006.1:30526-32603 GCA_964485135.1 uncultured Porphyrobacter sp.
ACCGGCGTGCGCGTGATTGACCGCGATACGAAGCAATCAAAAGACCTATCGGCCAAGGTCATTTTTCTGTGCGCTTCGACTGTGGCGACGAACCAGATCATGCTCAATTCCACATCGGATGAGCACCCCATTGGCTTCGCCAATTCGAGCGGTGTTTTGGGCAAATATATCATGGATCACCACCACCGGCTCGGCGCCAGCGGCGTGATGCCCGGCTTTGATGATAAATATGAGGCGGGCCGCCGCCCCAATGGCACCTACGTCGCACGCTATCACAATCTCAACAATGAGACCGATGGCGAGTTTTTGCGCGGCTTTGGCTATCAAGGCAGCAGCATGCGCCCGACTTGGCCAGAGGCCTTGCTCGAAAAGGGCTTTGGCGAAGATCTGAAGCAAAAGCTGAAACAGCCCGGCCCATGGCGTTTGCGCTTGCATGCCTTTGGCGAGCAATTGCCAATGGAAAGCAACACGATCACTTTGCATGCCAACAAGGTGGACGATTATGGCATTCCTCAGCCGCATATGGATGTGCGCTGGAGCGATAATGAGCGCAAGATGCGCAAAGCGATGAAGGGCGATGCGGTGGCCATGCTCGAAGCGGCGGGTGCAACCAATATCGAAACTTTCGAAAACGACCCCATTCCCGGCCATTGCATTCACGAAATGGGCGGCGTTCGCATGGGTAATGACCCTTCCGAATCTGTCTTGAACAAGTTCAATCAATGCCATGATGTGGACAATGTCTTTGCAACCGACGGATCGGCTTTTGCCTCTATCGCCTGCCAAAACCCATCGCTCACATTCATGGCTCTGACGGCGCGCGCGGCTGATTACGCGGCGCAGCAAATGAAAGAAGGAACACTGGCATGACCATTATCGAAACGTCTCGTCGGCAATTTCTGGCTGCAACTGGCGCGACCGGCCTCGCTGCTATGCTCGCTGGCTGCACGGGATCAGAAGAGGCGGCCGCACCCGCTGCCGGTAATCCTTATGACGGTATCCTCGGTGTACAGCTTTACACTGTGCGTGACTTGTTCGAAGCGGATGCGAAAGCGACTTTGGAGGCGATTGCCTCAATCGGCTTCAAAGATGTCGAGACCGCCGGCCTGTTCGAGCACAAAGCCGAAGACGTGCGCGCGATTATCGATGATCTAGGCATGACCAGCCGTTCGGGCCATATCCGCCTACCCGCGCTGAAAGAGGGCTTAGGCGCTGATATCGAAGCGGCCAATATCCTTGGGCAAGACCGGCTCTATCTGGGCTGGATTCCAGAAGAGGAGCGCACGCTTGATGGCTATCGCGCCCTTGCTGATCTGCTCAATGAAAACGGCATGACCGCGCGGAAGCAAGGCATGAAAGTCGGCTATCACAATCACGAATTTGAGTTCATCGATCAGGATGGCGAGAATGGCTATGACATTCTGCTAGAGCGGACTGACCCCGAGTTGGTGGATATGGAGCTGGACTTTTATTGGGTAGCGGACGCGGGCCTTGATCCCGTCGCAATCTTTAAAAAGGCGCCGGGCCGTTTTACATCTTGCCATATCAAAGACCGCGATGCTGATGGAGAAATGGTCTCCGTTGGAACAGGGACTATAGATTTCGCCTCTATCTTGAAGAATAGCGAGATGGCGGGCCTCACGCGCTTTTATGTCGAGCATGACAATCCCGAAAATCCGCTGGCCTCGATCGAGGCAAGCTATAAGCATCTGACCGCCTAAGAGCCGCTCATGGCCTCATCACAAGCCATCATTGTTATGGGGCCATCGGGCTGCGGCAAATCGACCGTCGGCAGCGCTTTGTCAGTCAAGACCGGCTGGCCGATGGTGGAGGGCGATGATCATCACCCGAGCGCCAATATCGCCAAGATGAGCGCGGGCGAGGCGCTTACCGATGATGATCGCGCGGCTTGGCTCGATCAATTGGTGGCCGCAATGGACGGGCTAGCGGCAGATACGATTGTGGTATCTTGCTCAGCGCTGACGCCCTATGTGCAAAGCCGATTGATTGCGGATAGCTGCCGCACAATTCGCTTTGTCCTGCTCGATCTGACGCGCGACCAGCTAGCCCAGCGGCT
>CAZAIG010000006.1:32703-36523 GCA_964485135.1 uncultured Porphyrobacter sp.
TCTGCTGTGTCGGCGATAGTGCCAAAGGCAAGCCAGCCGCGCCGCTCGGCAAAGCTGGAATAGATCGGCCCCGCGACCAACATCGCAGGAATACCGGCGACGAGGCCGCATAAGATGACCAAGCCCAATGGCGCGCCCAGAATGTCCGCCACCGCCACTGGACCGGGAGTTGGCGGAATGAAAGCGTGACCCGCCGCAAGACCAGCCAAGAGCGGCAAGCCAAAAGCAATCGCCGGTTTCGCCGCTCGCTTTGCCAAGGCCCTCACCAAAGCAATCAACAAGATCAACCCTACATCGAAGAAGACGGGGATCGCGATAATGATCCCAGCAAAACCCAAGCCATAGCGCGCCGCGCCCGGCGACCGCTCTGAAATGATGGAGCGCGCCAATGCCTGCGCCCCGCCCCCCGCTTCCAGAAATGCGCCGAGCAAAGCACCGAGCCCCACAATGATGGCGATAAAGCCAAGAACACCGCCCATCCCGTTTTGGATAGAGCCAATGACCGCTTCAGGTGACAGGCCAGCCGCAAGGCCGGTCAAAAGCGCCGATAAAAGCAAAGCGGGAAACGCCGGGATTTTGCGATGCAGGATAAAGAACAACAGCGCGGCGACACCCGCGATTGTCGCCCAAAGAGCGCGCGTTTCCGGAGCAAGCTCTAACAATGATTGCACGGTGCCCCCTCTTTTTGGCGCGCTACAGTTACCCGCGCAATTTCTTAGCCGAGAATATACCGTAACTTTACGGTCAATCTGTTCCTGACCTAAGTCTATGTCAATCTAACGCAAACTTGTCTCCACCAGACTGTGACATCACCTCATTCACAATAACCAGTAGTGCGAAAAGGCCAGTCGTTTATCCAGCAAAGCTCGCCAAACGTCCCGAGACATAGAAAATTTCGGTAGCCTTGAATTAAACTCGCAAACCCATTCGTTTCCAATTCGAAGGACCGCAAAGCGTGTTCCTGAAATGCAGCAAATGGAGACTGATGAAATGAAAATGACCTCAACCGCCGCGCTCATAGCCATCGCCACAATGACCGCTACTGCGAGCGCTTCCGTTCCCATGCTCGACGCAGAAGTTATGGCTCGCGCGGAAGAGAAGCGGATTATCAATACGCCGATTGCTGGGATCGAAAATCGGTTTTGGTTCGACTATCGGATTGATATCACAGAAGCGCAAAAAGAGCTGCGCAGCGATTTGAACCGGGCAAGCGACCTTGAAGATTTGAGCGATGCTTGGGAAGAATATGCCAATGAACTTAAAGGTGAGCGCGAGGACTACATCGAAGAAATGGAAGAGCGCGGCTACCGCTATGTCACTGTGACTATCGGCTAAAGATGCATTGCTTCTAATGCAAGAAAGAGGGGGTAGCCAAAACGCTGCCCCCTTTTTTTGTGCCTGCTTAAGCGCGCTACTTTTGCCAGCCTTGCGCTTTGGCCTTTGCTTCAGCGGCTGCGTCCAAAGCGTCGCCTTGTGCCATTTCTTGCGCCGCTGCCATTATATCACTCAGGCTTCCGGCTTGTCGGAATTCAGTTGCCTGGCTTTCTTCAAGAGCGAACGAGCGTTCAATGGCCCATCCCTGATCGTCGCGGCAGGCGATCCCCCCTTCACGTCCAGTTTGATATGCTCTGCAAAATTCTCCGTCAGCGTCTTCAAAACTGAGAAGAATACGCTGATCAGGATTAGCGCTTTGTGTAGAGGTCAACTGGGTATCGAGAACATTGGCAAGCTCACCATCGGCATATCCATCAATCGATGAAGCGGATTGCCAGGGCTGTATGATCGCAACGACAAGGCATGCTGCCATCGCTGGTCCAGCAATGGGAGCCCACCGCCGAAGAGTTGGTGCGAACCCGCGTTTCTGCCGCTCTGCTGCAATACTGACGACTTGCGCGGTTTCGCCCAGCGTGTTCTTTGGCGTAGTATTTAGCATAGCGGCAAGGTGATCAGGCACTTTTTCATCGAGCACAGGTGCAAAATGGGCTGAAAGCTGCGTCTTTAATGCGCGGTGTTTTTCCACCTTTGCATTGAGCGCAGGGTCTACCTCAATTGCCTCTTCCACACGGGCTTTTTCCTCACCGGCAAGCTGGTCATCTGCGTAAGCGGCAAGTTGTTCTTCGGTGACCATTATGCGGCCTCCTCTAGTATCTTCATGAGCGCATCGCGCCCGCGCACGAGCCGCGAGTTCAGGGTGCCCGTGGGGCAACCGACGATTTCAGCCGCTTCTTTGTAGGAATAGCCCTCGACCATCACTAATAAGACCGCCTCGCGCTGATCATCGGGCAGCATAGCCATTGCGCGATCGACCATGCTGAGCTCTACTTGCGCCTCTTGTGCGCCGTCGCCCCCCACGCTCAACCCTGCATCCTCATCCACAAAGGTCTCTCGTCGGCGTGTGGCAGCGCGGCCTTCATCAATGTAAATATTGCGCATAATCCGGTACATCCAGCTATCGAGGCGCGTGCCCTCTTGCCATTGCTGGCGGCGAGTGAGTGCGCGTTCTATGGTCATCTGGCACAGATCGTCCCCATCACTTGACGAACCAGCAAGTCCAATCGCGAACCGGCGCATTCTCGGCAGCAATTCGAGCACTTGGCTTTCAAAAGATGGGGCTGACATATGTGCCTTGGCTATGGATTAAACGGGAGAGTGCAGTCGTTTAATCCAAGCTTAAGCCTATAAATTGGAAAGAGACAATCATGCGGCGCACGATCACAACTTTTTTTGCCATGCTTGTTATGGCTGCCTTAGTGGCGGCACCGATTGTTTCATCACCCGCATTGGCGCAGTTGCAAGTACCTGATGCAGGCGAGCCCGTTACGCGCGTCCCTGGGCAATTGACGGACGCCTTAGAAGACACGGTCGAGCAAACCCGCAGCCAATCCACGCGAGGCGCACAGCGATTGTTGCGAGCCAAAAACAAGAAAGTGTCGCGCCTTTTGCGCCGGAATTCTAAGTTCATTGAGCGCGATGCAAATGGCGATCTGGCAAAACGCGGAGAATTGATCGCAATCGATCTGCACGCCGCAGAGCGCACCGCATTGAAAAGTGCCGGATTTGGTGTCGGCGAAATAGAGCAGATCGAAGAGCTTGGCCTTCTTGTTATTACTCTAACAGCGCCTGCGGGCATGGATCTTTCTGCGGCTCAAGCTTTGGCAAGCACACTTGCTCCCAACGCCGAGATAAGCGCAAATGTTCTCCATTTTCCTTCGGGCGAATTTGGTGGTGGAGAGACGACGGTTAGTCCAGCTTTCATGGCGGCCAGCTCGGCCGCGCGTATTGGATTGGAAGTTGGCGTTATTGATACAGCGCCCGGTGCCAGCGTTCGGGTTGAAGGAGAGCGCGGATTTGCCAAGGGTGCGCCCGCGCCTGCTAACCACGGCAGTGCGGTCGTCAGCCTATTGCACAGAGCGGGCGTGAAACGCATCCGGGTCGCTGATGTCTATGGGTTGGATCCAGCTGGCGGCAATGCTTTGGCGATTACACGGGCATTGGGATGGCTGACCCGAAAAGGCAGCCGGATTATCACAATCAGCCTTGTTGGCCCCCGCAGCACGCTGCTCCAACGTGCAATCTCCGCTGCCCGCAACAGGGGCATTGTCGTGGTTGCGGCCGTCGGTAATGATGGCCCCGCCTCACCGCCAGCCTTCCCTGCCTCTTATAAAGGGGTTATCGCTGTGACCGGCGTAGATCGTCGCGGTCGTGTCTTGATTGAGGCTGGGCGCGCTCTTCATCTTGATTATGCTGCACCAGGTGACAGGGTCTATGCGCACAACAAGCGTGGCAAGCTTAGGCGTTGGCGCGGCACCTCTTTCGCCAC
>CAZAIG010000007.1:0-11487 GCA_964485135.1 uncultured Porphyrobacter sp.
GGCATTCGCAACTCTTGCGGCTGAATTGCCAGCCGTTCGAGCAAATCCTGTGGGGGCACCATTGGTGGCTTGCATGGGGCTAAATTGGAGAAGGAAGTATGAGTGAAGATAACGACCGCTTCGGTCCGGGGGCTTATCTGACCCCAGAAGAAGCTAAGGAGTTTCACAAAATCTTTGTGAGCAGCTTCATCGGTTTCACCATCGTCGCGATTATCGCGCACGTGTTGGTGTGGATGTGGCGTCCCTGGTTCCCAGGGGTCAATGGCTATGCAGCCTTGGATGATGGTATTCGGGTGGCGCAAGCCACGCTGGCACCGTTGCTAGGATAGGAGACGAACTATGTGGAGACTTTGGTTAATTTTCGACCCACGTCGGACACTGGTCGCTCTCGCGATCTTCTTGTTCGTCCTGGCACTGCTGATCCACTTCATCTTGTTGAGCACTGATCGCTTCAACTGGATCGAAGGCCCGGGAGCAGCATCGGCTGACACAGCCATGATCGAACAGTCTGAACGACTAACCTGACCATGGCCCTATGGAGGTCACAGCACTTCGGTGCTGTGCCTCCCACTGGGTCTGCTCCAACATCGTGGGGCAGAAATTTGTAATCTTCATCCCTCAATGCGTTGGGGGACATTGGTGAGCGCGCAGGGGAAATGCCATGTCGCTGTTAAGCTTTGAACGAAAGTACCGGGTCAGGGGAGGCACCCTGATCGGGGGTGATCTTTTCGATTTCTGGATCGGTCCGTTCTATGTCGGATTTTTCGGTGTTGTGACTGCGATTTCGGCAATCCTCGGCACCGCATTGATCTTTTATGCGGCGGCAATCGGGCCAACTTGGAACCCGTGGCTGATTTCGATCAATCCGCCGGATATTTCCTATGGTCTGAGCTTTGCACCGCTTGCAGAAGGCGGCTTCTGGCAGATCATTACGGTCTGCGCGATTGTCGCGTTCAGCTCTTGGGCGCTAAGAGAAGTCGAGATATGCCGAAAGCTAGGAATGGGATATCACGTCCCGATTGCCTTTAGCTTCGCGATCTTGGCCTATGTGACTTTGGTTGTGTTTAGGCCTGTCTTGATGGGCGCATGGGGGCACGGTTTTCCCTATGGGATATTCTCGCATCTCGATTGGGTTTCAAACACCGGATATCAATATGTGAACTTTCACTACAATCCAGCGCATATGATCGCCGTGTCGTTCTTCTTCGTAACGACATTCGCGCTCGCGCTGCATGGCGCACTGATCTTGTCGGCGGTCAATCCGAAGAAAGGGGAAGAAGTCAAAACCCCCGAATATGAGGACACATTCTTCCGCGACTTTATCGGCTATTCGGTCGGCACAATCGGCATTCACCGGCTCGGTCTGTTCCTTGCGCTCAGCGCAGGTTTTTGGAGCGCGGTTTGCATCATCATCTCTGGCCCATTGTACGACGGCAGTTTCCCCGAAATGTGGGACTGGTGGCGCAACATGCCGATTTGGGCAGACGCAGGGGAGAATGGATAATGGCACGCTACCAAAACATTTTCACCCAAGTGCAGCTCGCGCATCACCCCGAAATGGGTGTCCCGCTCTCGCCTGACGAACAAGATGAGCGCCTCAAGGACACTACGTTTAGCTATTGGATGGGTAAGTTTGGTCAGGCGCAGATTGGCCCGATTTATCTCGGGTGGCTTGGCCTTGCCTCATTGCTCTTCGGATTTCTCGCGATCGAGATCATCGGTCTCAATATGCTGGCATCTGTTAATTGGGATCCGGTCGAGTTCGTTCGCCAGTTCTTCTGGCTGACGCTTGATCCACCAGCTGCCAAATATGGGTTTTCTCCCTTCGTGCCCTTAAACGAAGGTGGCTGGTGGATCATTGCAGGCTTTTTCCTAACGATCTCGATCCTGCTTTGGTGGGTGCGCACTTATCGCCGCGCCCGCGCACTGGGTATGGGCACACACGTGGCCTGGGCATTTCTAAGCGCGATCTGGCTCTATCTGGTTTTGGGCTTCATTCGCCCGTTCTTCATGGGCAAATGGTCAGAAGCTGTACCTTTCGGGATATTCTCGCACCTTGAATGGACGAACAATTTCTCACTGCTTTATGGCAACCTGTTCTACAATCCCTTCCACGCACTTTCGATTGTCTTCCTCTATGGTTCAGCATTGCTCTTCGCCATGCATGGCGCAACGATCCTTGCCGTAGGCCGTTATGGCGGTGAGCGCGAGCTTGAGCAGATTACAGACCGCGGGACTGCTTCAGAGCGCGCTGCGCTATTCTGGCGCTGGACGATGGGCTTCAACGCGACGATGGAGTCGATCCACCGCTGGGCTTGGTGGTTTGCGGTATTGTGCACCTTCACGGGCGGCATTGGCATTCTGCTTACCGGAACCGTGGTCGACAATTGGTATCTGTGGGCGATTGAGCACCATTACGCGCCGGAATACTGATTGGAATAGACTGATAAAGAAAAGGGCCCGGCCAGCGATGGTCGGGCCTTTTTCGTTTAGCTGGTCTTGTTCTTGGCCATGCGTCTGCGTTTGAGATCGTAAAGGTGCACGGGAAAAGCAGCCAGAAGCGGTAGCGAGATGAAAGGCCAAGCCATGCCAGTTAATGCAGCGCGAAGGGCCAACATCATCAGCACAGCTGGAAACAAAGCGGGCAGAATATCGCCCCAGACATTGCCGCGCCATTTGAGCCAAAGAGCCTCGAGCGCTAACACGCTAATCACCACATCGACAGCGTGGCCACTCGAGAAAAACTCTTCCATTGGCGTTCTAGCCAAATGGGCCGTTGAGCTGAACAACCTGATAGTTGAGTGCGCCTGCGATGCTCACCCATATCAGATAGGGCAACAAAAGCATCGAAGCGGCCTTTGAAAATCGCCCACAAAATGCGATCAAAATTGCGATCGAGAGCCATAAGACGAGCAATTCGTAGAGCGCCCAATCCGGGCGCTGCATGCGAAAGAACAGAAAGCTCCACAGCAGGTTCAAAAAGCCGTTGAAGGCGAACATGCCCAGCATGATTTCAGCATCGCGTCTGGTTGGCGCATTGCTCCATGCGAATACCCCCGCCATCGCGATGAGAGCGAAAACAACAGTCCAGATTACTCCGAACATATAGCCCGGCGGGGCCCAACCAGGTTGCGCAAGGCTGAAATACCAATCGTCCAGCACGGTGATCGTGCCGCCAACCAAGGCGGTTGCTAATGCCAGCGCGGCCGCAATAAGGATCGGAAGGAGAGAAACCCTGTTCATGTTTCGACGGATTTCATACCCATAAGGTGGCCAAGATCCTTGAAGAAGATCTTGACATGAGCCATCGGATCGCGCCGCACGAGTTCCTTGTTCATATAGGCTTCCCAAGTCAGCCGCTGCACATCGGGATCATCGCACATTTTGACAAACCGTTCCCGCCGTTTGTCGCTGCTATACCAAAAGTACTGCATCACGCCCAAAATCCAGAACACGCGGCCATGCGCTTTCATAAAGGATTTGCGCGCGCTCTTAAGCGCCCTAGCATCACCCGTGGCAAGGAATTGCTGAACGGCGTTGGCGCTCAACCGGCCGGCAGTCATCGCGTAATAGATGCCTTCGCCTGACGAAGGAGCGACAACCCCAGCTGCATCTCCCGCGACGAGAACATTCTTGCCATTGTCCCACCGCTTTAAGGGTTGGAGCGGGATAGGCGCGCCCTCTTTCCGAACAGTCTCCCACTTTGAAAAGCCCGCATCCTCTCGCAATCGGCGCGTTGTTTCGCGCAATGGGAAGCCCTTGTTTGCGCTTCCCAATCCGATGCTGGCGGTTTTGCCATGAGGGAAGACCCATGCGTAAAAATCGGGCGAGAGATGGCCTTGATAGTAGACATCGCAGCGGTCGGCTTCGTAATCGGCGGAGTTTTCCTCCGGCACTTTCACTATCTCATGATAGGCAAAAACACATTTCACATTGCTGCCATTGGGAATGCACTTTTCAGCCACTCTCGAGCGCGCCCCATCCGCTCCTATGACACAGCGCGCTGTTGTTGTCTTAAGCGGACTCTTGCGGTCTGGGCGGTATGCGACAGCGGCAAAGCCATCAGGATGTTGGACCACATCTTCGCACATACCCGTCACCCGCTTGGCTCCGTTGTGCTCTGCCCGTTCGCGTAGCCATTCGTCGAATTGATCGCGGTCGACCATGCCGACGTATCCATCGCCGCATGGCATCGAAACAGTCTTCTTTGATGGAGCAATAATCCGCGCCGAATTGGCATGGGCCACCAGCAAGCTTTCGGGAATTTCGAAATCCTTGAGTAGCCGCGGCGGAACCGCTCCGCCGCATGGCTTTATCCGCCCGGCTTTGTCTAGCAACATAACTGAGTGACCTTGCATCGCCAGATCATTGGCAGCGGTAGCCCCCGACGGGCCGCCGCCAATGACGATCACGTCATAGTCAGCTTGGGAAGTCATGCTGTAAGCCCTCCTTGCTTGGTTGCTGGGCGCACCATTGTGGTGCCGGTCGCCACCCATGCCGCACCAAGGAACAAAATGGCCTCGGCCAAGAAGACCACTTGAAAAGCTGTTGCATCATGCCCGGTCGCTGCACGTAAAATGTCGACCAGAACTGCCCCGGCAAGCCCGCCCAGTCCAAAAGCAATCGCTTGCGAAGCGCCCCATACGCCCATTCTGGTGCCTTCGCCGGCATTTTCCCCTTTGCTCGCCAGGCCTAGCATCGCGCCCACCGCCGAGACGGCAAAAATGCCATTGGCAAAACCCAGTCCAAAAACGTTGGCGATCAAGGGCCATGAAGTTCCTTGGGTTGCGGCAGCCGACAGCCCTGCAAGCATAACGGCCGATCCAACGCAGCCCGCGGTGATCCAAAACTTCAAATTGTGCCCAAAGCGCTTGGCATAGAGGCTGCCGCCGACACCTGAAACAAGCATGCCGATCAAGATGCCGCTATGCTGGATGCTCGAAAGCTGTGTCGATTGACCTGGGGTCATCTCGAATATGAAACCCGCAAAGGGTTCCATAATGAGATCCTGCATCGAATAGGCGAGCATTGAAATGAATACAAAGAATGTAAAGCGCCGCGCTTCATTCTCTTGCCAAATTTCGCGCAGAGCTTGGGGAAAGCTCTGCTGCTCTGCGTCAATTTTGGGTTGTTTGACCGGTGGGTTGTTGTCCTCAAGCTTGTAGAGCGCAGCGACTGCAAGGCAAAACGCGCCGAGCACCACAATACTCGTCACCACTGCAAGACGCGGCTCGGAAAAGGGATCCAGAAAAGCGCCAGACAGACCGGCGGCCAGCACGATGCCAGCGATCATCATTGTCCAGCTGATCGCTGCTGCGGCAGGTTTACGCTCGGGCGCTACCCGCGAGGCAAGCAAAGCTAGTAGGGTTGTGCCAGCAATTCCCACTCCGAACCCGATCATGGTAAAGCTGACGATTGCGAGCGCGAATGCCCCCAATCCCGGTTCAGCCATGAAAATGGTCGCATCAACTGCTAAGATTGAGCCGAGCGCAAGAACGCACATCCCTCCGATGATCCAATGCGTGCGGCTGCGCGCTCTATCTGATGTGTGTCCCCAAAGCGGGCGTGAAAGCTGGACCGCATAGTGCCAGGCAACAAGTCCCGCCGGAACAGCGGCTGCTACAGCATATTCGACCACCATAACGCGGTTGAGGAGCGAGGTGGACAGCATGACCATAGCGCCAATCGCGGCCTGAACCGCACCCAGTCGCACGATCCCAAACCAGCCAATGCCTTTTGCGTTCTTGCATTCGGTCATAAATATCCCCCCAAGCCAAATGCTGTCGCTAGCATTCCCAAAACGTAAGCCAGAACGCCTGTCGCATTGTACCAAGGCGCATATTCGCGCGGGTCTTTCATCAAGCGCGCCATGCAAAGCAATTGCAGGCCGAGCAATACGCTAACTGCGGCAAACGAAAGCCAAAGTTGCAGCGTGTACAGCATTGCCAAAACGGCTAGCTGGGCGAACGCCATAACTGCGCAAGCAAGCAGCGCCGCATTGCGCACACCCAGAGTGACAGGCAGCGAATGGAGGCCGGTTTCCCGGTCACCCTCAACCGCCTTAAAGTCGTTGAGCGTCATGATCCCAAACGCACCGATGCTATAGAGCAGCAGCGTGGTCATGATGTCCATGTTGGGCAAGGTTCCCAGCATAACAGCAGCGCCGGTAAACCATGAGAGACCTTCGTAACTCAGCGCGCAAGCTAACGGGCCAAGCCAACCGCTACGCTTCAACCGAAACGGCCGGGCGCTATAGGCCCATCCGACGAACAAGGCGACACAAGTGGCAAGCAATACCCATTGGCCGAGCGTTGCTCCCAAGAGTAACGATATCGCCGTTCCGGCTAGCGCGATCCAAATTCCCCACCGGCCCGGGATACGGCCAGACGGGATCGGGCGAGCAGGTTCATTGATTGCATCAACATGCCGGTCGCACCAGTCGTTGATCACCTGGCTTGTGCCGCAAACCACGGGACCGGTCAGCACAATGCCAGCAAAAAGGAATGTCCAGTTTTCGGTGAGCGATGCCCCAGACGAGACGACCCCGCACATAAAGGCCCACATTGGCGGAAACCATGTAACTGGCTTCGTCAACTCGAGCACATCACGTAGCGCAGGCGCGCGTGTCTTTGCCGTAGAAATGACCGAGTCGACCATGCGATGAGGCTATGCCTCACACACTCGGATGTCAAATTTATTGGACAGTATTGGTCGCGCCCAATTGACGGCGAAAACCTAGGGTGAGGACCCTATTCTTTATCGGACAGGTTACCAAGCCCGTGGCGGTGCAGTTTGGAATAGAGGCTTTGACGGCTCAAACCCAGAATCTCTGCGGCAGAGGCGCGATTGTCAGAGGTATGGACAAGCGCCGCTTCGATGCACATCCTCTCGATCAAATCGGTGCTTTCGCGAACAATCTCTTTGAGAGGCTTGCGCCCGACCAGCTCTGTTAGTTGATCAACTGAGCGCAATTCCTGATCTGATTTGGGTAAGTCGCGCTCCCGTCGTCCAATCGTGCGCAGCGAATATCCAAACAGCGATTGCTCGCGTTCGATCATAATTGCAGAGATTTCAACAGGCTCTTCGCCGCCGTTGAGGTCATTCACAATCGAGCTGAAATTGCGCACCTCCTGGTGGTCTTTCAACTGCTTGCGGAGCAGGTTGAGATCAATATCGGGGCGGCCAACGAAGCGGTTGAGCGAAATGCCTGCAAATTGCTCCACCGATCCGGCTTGCACCAGTTCTGCAAAAGCTCTGTTGGCGGCGACAATTTCCTGCCTATCATTGGTCAGGACGAAGGCATCGGGCATTGTCTCGACCGCATCGAGAATATACCGGTCAGACGGCTTGGTCGGCGTTTCATGTTCGCCATCGTCAATATTTATCAGCCAATAATGTCTTCCCGATTGTCGGAAAGACGAAAGCGAGAGGCGATAAGCTCCTTCTTGCTCGTCCAAGCGCACATCGACCGATCCCGCGGAGTCGCTAACTGCAGCGGCGCCAATATGCGCGAGCAGCGGATCGCGCGAGCTTTTATCAAAAAGGTCAAGCAGATATTTTCCGTCAAGGCTACCGGGAGCTGTGCTCGCCAGAGCATGAAGGGCACGGTTTGCCTGTTGGATCGTAAGCTTGTCTGCATCGACAATCATCACCGGATAGGAGATGTTGTCGAACAGAAGCCGGTAGCGCGTCTCGGTCTGCCGCAAGCTCAGATAGTCGCGCTCCATCGATTGCTGCGTCTTCAGCAATCGCTGCTGCAGGGCCGAAATGGCGCGTAAATCGCGGCCAATCGCGATCGACCAATCTCCTTCGGCGGGCCGCACCAGACGATATTTGATGGGAACATCTTCCCCGTCGACGGGATGATTGACCTGCCGCCATTGCTGCTCTTGCCCCTGACGGGTGTCGAGCAGCCGTTCAATTTTTGGTCGGCTCTCAATCGTGACTGTTTCGACCCACTTCTTGCCTATCCATTGGCTGACGAACTGGCATTCGCGGTCGTTCTGCGCCGCATCGCGCACCGTGTCGCTAGCATCAATGGCGAGCAAAAAATCGCCTGCAGCATAGCCCAATTCGAGCAGATCCTCGCGGGTAAAGCCGGCAAACATCGCGTCCGGGTCGCCGAATGGGATCAGAACGGCAGCGGCTTCGCTTGACTGCATAGTTACACGCTTACCTATGCCTGAGTGCGGGACGCTTTAAGGCCCGCCGGAACCAGCTTATCGGCCAACGCAATAGCGGAGGCTGCATCAGCGGCGGTCCCATTAGCACCGCATTGCTCAACAATTTCAGGGTTGGCATTCACAAACCTGCCACCAATCATAATAGAGACTTCCGGATTGTTCGATATTGATCTGATGGAGTGGATCAGATCAGAGAGCGCGTCCGTAAGGCAGTCATTGCTGAGCGTCAATCCAATCAAATCGTAACTTTGCGATGCGACTTTTCTGGTCAGTTCAGATAGAGTGGGTTCGATTGCCACATCGGTGTCCCAACCCGCTCGCTGAAAGCACTCAGCTATCATCAGTGTACCAAGGCTATGCTGCTCTCCAGGCATTGTTGAAAAGAACGCCGAGCGTTGGCCGTGGCCTGGGCGATTAGGGGGTGGTACGCGCAAGGAGAGCTCGCGCATAACCTCCTGAATGCGCCACAATCCCATTGTGACGTCAACAAAATCCCTTGTGTCTTCTTCCCACATTTCGCCAAGTCTGCGCGCCGCGGGGGCTAGCAAATCAATGTAAAGAGCCTCAACAGAGCTGCCTGTTGCGAGACAATTGTCCACAAAATCGAGCAAGACGCTGGCCTCGGTCTGCATGGTCAGCGTAGTGAATGTGGCGACATCTTCGTCCGTAATGGGGCGATTGCGATTGGTGTCTATAGCCTCGGCCAGACCTTGCTCGCTTATCCTGTGCGCTGGATTGCCCGCGTCCGCGATCAATTTCGGTATAACCAGATTTTCAATGAGGACAGACAGTTCGCCATTGTTGCCTAGCGCTTCATAGGGCGAGGCGACGGGACTGACGGCTTTTCGGGATCGTGCTTGCTTGCGCCCATGACGCCAGTCGTCGAACTTCGAGCGTAAGCTGGAAATTCCGAAACTCGTGGCCATTGGTCAGACTCTCCCTGCAAAGTCTGGTCGGCGTGGCATAACGTCGGCCTGATGGGCGGGTTCCGCCTCACACGACTCATAAGGTAAGGGAAATTCTCCCAATTTGCAATTGCTGATTGTCAATTAACCTAGATGTCCAAAAAACTTGACACTCAGTCGTGTGGAGCGGTAGTTTCATACGGATGTGAAAGGGAGAAATTTACCTGTCTGAAATGCGATCAGGGCTTCAGGCAATTTCGGGCCAACAACCACTGGAAAACAGTGGCTTGGACGACGCACGCGTTCTTTACACTCCCGATCAGCGCAAGCGGCGTGACGAGTCGGTTTGGACACTCATTCAGGGGATTTTGGCTCCAGTTCAGTTTGTGATCTTCGTGGTTAGCCTGTTTTTGGTGGTTCAATTCTTGCTGACCGGGGAGGGGCGGCTAGCCGCCGAATACTCCGTCTTGCTCAAAACAGCCGCGCTTTACGCGATCATGATTACTGGCTCGATCTGGGAAAAAGTGGTCTTTGATGAATGGCTCTTCGCCCGCGCTTTCTTTTGGGAGGACGTGTTCAGCATGGCAGTGCTGGCGCTCCACACGGCTTATGTCGTGATGGTTTTTGCGGGCTTGGGCAGCGCACACCAGCAGATGTATGTCGCGCTCGCGGCCTATGTCACTTACGTCATCAACGCCGGTCAATTTCTTTGGAAACTTCGCATCGCTCGGCTTCAGTCCGATGCGCAGTTGGCGGTGATGTCATGAACGCGCCCACGGCTTTGAAAACCCCGACAAGCGAGGGTTGCGCGCCCGTCTTGAAGGAGCGCGGCCAACGCGAGGTCTTCTGCGGATTGACCGGGATCATCTGGCTCCACCGCAAGATGCAGGATGCGTTTTTCCTCGTTGTCGGCTCGCGCACTTGTGCCCATCTGATTCAATCGGCGGCGGGGGTTATGATCTTTGCCGAGCCGCGTTTTGCAACGGCGATCATGGAAGAGCGCGATTTGGCGGGGCTAGCCGATGCGAATGAGGAGCTAGACCGGATTGTTGGCCAATTGCTTGAACGGCGGCCAGAGATCAAGTCCTTGTTCCTCGTGGGCAGCTGCCCTTCCGAAGTGATCAAGCTCGATTTGGGCAAAGCGGCACAAAGGCTAGGTGCAAAACATGCCCCCAATGTCCGCGTGCTCAACTATTCGGGCAGCGGGATCGAGACGACCTTTACCCAAGGCGAAGACGCCTGCCTCGAAGCGCTTGTGCCAGAAATGCCCGTGCTGAGCGAAAGCGCACCGGCTAATCTCGTCGTGGTCGGATCGCTCCCCGATATTGTTGAGGATCAGTTCAAGCGTGTGTTTGAGAAGATCGGCATTCCCAATTTCGGCTTTCTGCCTGAGCGCGCGGTTTCCGATCTTCCTGGCATTGGCCCCAATACGCGCTTTCTGCTCGCGCAACCTTTCGTAAATGACACCGCTCACGCGCTTAAGAAGCGCGGCGCAAGCCGAATCGAGGCACTTTTTCCCTTCGGTGTGGAGGGGGCAAGCGATTGGTTCCACGCGGCTGCGGCTGCTTTCGGGATCGAAGCGAGCCACGTCGATGCGGTTCTCGCGCCTTACCAAGAGAGGGCGCGCAAAGCTCTGAGCCATCATCGCGCCCAGTTAGAGGGCAAGTCGATCTTTTTCATGCCCGATTCTCAGCTTGAGGTTCCGCTTGCTCGCTTCTTGGCGAATGAGCTGGGTATGGTGCCGGTCGAAGTGGGTACGCCCTATCTGCACAAGGATCACCTCGCCCGTGAGCTGGAAATGCTGCCGGATGGCGTGCAGCTCAGCGAAGGGCAGGATGTCGATCTGCAACTGGATCGCGTGCGTCAGGCGAAACCCGACCTCACCGTGTGCGGGCTAGGCCTTGCCAATCCGCTTGAAGCGGAGGGCCTATCGACCAAATGGGCGATTGAACTGGTCTTCTCGCCTATTCACGGCTTCGATCAGGCAGGCGATCTGGCGGAATTGTTCGCCCGCCCATTGCGCCGCCGCGACGTGTTGGAGGTGTAGCGATGCAGCTGTCGGTCTGGACATATGAAGGCCCGCCCCATGTTGGCGCAATGCGCGTAGCAACGGGCATGAAGGGTATTCATTACCTGCTTCATTCACCGCAGGGGGATACTTACGCAGATCTGCTCTTCACCATGATTGAGCGGCGCGACCATCGGCCTCCCGTCACTTACACGACATTCCAGGCGCGCGATCTGGGCAAGGATACGTCGCATCTTTTCCAAGATGCTGCGCGCGATGCGATTGAGCGGTTCAAACCGGATGCGATGCTGGTTGGTTCATCCTGCACAGCGGAATTGATTCAGGATGATCCAGCGGGATTGGTGGAGCGGATGGGATTGCCATTGCCGGT
>CAZAIG010000007.1:11587-36386 GCA_964485135.1 uncultured Porphyrobacter sp.
TTCGAGTTTCATGACGGGGCGCAGCCTTCGCACCTTGGGCCGGGCCATGCCGCACCTAAAGTGGAAGAGGTGGCCGAGCCTGCCAATGACACTGAAGCGGTGTGGAGCGATGAAGCGAAGCAGGAGCTGAAGAAAATACCGTTCTTTGTTCGCGGCAAGGCGCGCAAGAACACGGAAGTTTACGCAGCAGAGCGCGGCGTCGATACCATCCAGCTCGAAACGCTTTACGAGGCGAAGGCGCATTATGCCCGCTAGTGCCGCGCCTCCCGTTCGCGTGGTGATTATCACGCTGGACAATCACCTCGCAGGGGCGGTGGAGCGTGCCAATCATGCGCTCGGGAAAGACAATGTTAGCGTTACGCTCTTCGCTGCATCGGATTGGGATCGCGATCCTGCGGTCCTAGACAATGCCAAGGCCGCGATTGCTGATGCGAATATCATCATCGCGACCATGCTCTTCCTCGAAGATCATGTTCGCGCGATCCGCCCCGCTCTGCTTGAGAGGCAAGAGGATTGCGATGCGATTGTCGGGTTGATGTCCGCTGCTGACATTGTGAAGCTAACGCGGCTGGGCGATTACCGAATGGATAAGCCCGCCAAAGGGCCTCTTGCCATGCTCAAAAAATTGCGCGGCTCGAAGAAGGCAGGCGGCAGTTCGGGCGCGGGGCAAATGCGGATGCTGCGCCGCTTGCCCAAAATCCTGCGTTTTATTCCAGGCGCGGCGCAGGATGTGCGGCAATATTTCCTCACACTTCAATATTGGCTTGCTGGCTCAGACGACAATGTGGTCGACATGGTGCGCGGCCTGATTGACCGATACGCGGCGGGGGATCGTGCAGCGCTGAAAGGAGCGATGAAGGCCGAGCCTCCGCGGCATTATCCCGAAGTGGGTGTTTATCACCCAGCCATGCGCGGGCGGATGAGCGAGGATGCAGCCAAACTGCCCAAGATGCGCAAGCCTGCTGGCACTGTCGGCGTGTTGATGCTGCGCTCTTACCTGCTGGGCCGCGATACTGGGCACTATGACGGGATGATCGAAGCGCTTGAAGCGCAAGGGCTGAAGGTTATTCCCGCATTCGCCAATGGCCTTGATGCGCGACCGGCGATGGATGCGTTCTTTGTGAAGAACGGCAAGCCAACCGTCGACGCCGTGATCAATCTCACTGGCTTTTCGCTCGTCGGCGGCCCGGCCTATAATGATGTTGATGCGGCGGTTGAGACGCTGAGCGCGCTCGACGTACCCTATATTGCGGCGCATCCGATAGAGTTCCAATCCCTCGAAACTTGGGGCGAGAACCCGCAAGGACTGTTGCCGCTCGAAACCACCATGATGCTGGCTATCCCTGAGCTTGATGGCGCGATTGTTCCAAGCGTATTCGGTGGCCGGTCGGATAATGCTGGCGGCGCGATCCGTGCGATGCAAGTTTGCCCAGAGCGGGCGGAAGCGCTTGCCAAGAAGACGCTCAAGCTCGTGCAAAATCGCAAGACCGCGACAAAGGATCGCAAATTGGCGGTCGTTTTGTTCAACTTCCCGCCCAATGCTGGCGCCACGGGCACGGCAGCGCATCTGGCCGTGTTTGAATCGCTTCATGCAACTTTGCAGCGCCTTAAATCAGAAGGCTATGCGGTCGATTGCCCTGATGATGTGGATGCTTTGCGCGATGCGATATTGAAGGGCAATGCGGAGCAATTTGGTGCGGACGCCAATGTCGCGGCCAAGATCACCGCTGACCAACATGTTCGCAGCGAGCCTTTCCTTAAGGAAATTGAGGCGCAATGGGGCCCATCGCCGGGCCGCCAGCAAAGCGATGGCAGCGCAATCCACGTCTATGGCGCGCATTTCGGCAATGTCTTCGTGGGTGTGCAACCGGCCTTTGGATATGAAGGCGATCCGATGCGCTTGCTGTTCGAAGGTGGCTTCACGCCAACCCATGCCTTCAGCGCATTTTACCGCTATATTCGCGAAGATTTCGGTGCGGACGCCTGCCTCCATTTCGGCACACATGGCGCGCTTGAATTCATGCCCGGCAAGCAGGCTGGGCTGAGCGGGGATTGCTGGCCGGAGCGCTTGATTGGTGATCTGCCCAATTTCTACCTCTATGCATCGAACAATCCATCCGAAGGGATGATTGCGAAGCGGCGCTCAGGCGCGACTTTGGTGAGTTATCTCACGCCGCCCTTGGCTGAAGCTGGCCTCAACAAAGGATTGGGCGAGCTTAAGGCTCTGGTCGAGCGTCACCGCACCAGCAATGATAAGGCTGAACGCGCTGAGTTGGAGATTATGATCGGCGATTCCTGCGCCGAATTGGAAATCGAGCTGGGCGATGTCGAGACTTTGTCGGCTCGGCTTTATGATATTGAGCGGGAGCTGATCCCCGAAGGTTTGCATGTCTTTGGCAGCGAAATGAGCGGTGCGGCGCGCGAAGCATTGGCCGATGCGATGATCGCAGCGACACCGGCTCTCGACCGCGAGGAATTGCTCGCATCAATCGACGCGAATGACGAGCTGGGCGCGCTGATCCAAGCGCTTGATGGTCATTTCGTGAAGCCAGCACCGGGCGGCGATATTCTGCACAATCCAGAAGTGCTGCCCACCGGGCGAAACCTGCACGGCTTTGACCCGTTCCGCATCCCAAGCCGTTTTGCTTGCAAGCAGGGCGCTGCGCAGGCCGAACAATTGATTGAACGGCATCGGCAATCGGGCGGCGCGCTGCCAGAAAGCATCGCGATGGTGCTGTGGGGAACGGACAATCTCAAGAGCGAAGGTTCGCAGATTGCGCAAGCGATGGCGCTCTTGGGTGCGCGCCCGCGCTTTGACGATTATGGACGGCTCGCTGGTGCGGAGCTGATCCCGCTCGAAGAACTGGGCCGCCCGCGCATTGATGTGGTTGTGACCTTGTCCGGTATTTTCCGCGATCTTTTGCCGCTTCAAGCGCGCATGATTGCCGAGGCGACATGGCTCGCGACGATGGCGGATGAGCCGCTCGAAAGCAATTTCGTGCGCAAGCACAGCCTGGCTCATCAGGCCGCGCATGATTGCGATTTGGAAACCGCCAGCCTGCGGGTCTTCTCCAATGCCGAAGGCGCTTATGGCGCGAATGTGAACATGATGATCGACGGCAGCAGCTGGGATGACCCCGAAGAGCTTGCCGAAATGTTCGAGACGCACAAAGGCTATGCTTATGGTCGCAAGGGCGAGCCGGTGCAGCATCGCAAATTGCTGGAAAGCGAACTCGCCAAGGTCGATCTGACTTATCAAAATCTCGAAAGCGTCGAACTGGGCGTGACCGACATTGATCATTATGTCGATGGGCTGGGCGGGATGAGCAAAGCGGTCGAGAAAGCGCGCGGCGAGGCTGCGCCGGTCTATATCGTGGATGCGACGCAGAGCGGCACGAAAGTGCGCACCTTGGGCGAACAAATTGACCTTGAAACCCATACGCGGATGCTCAATCCCAAATGGTATGAGGGTATGCTCAAGCATGGCTTTGAGGGCGTGCGCCATATCGAAGGGCATGTGACCAACACCATGGGATGGTCCGCGACGACCGGTTCAGTCTCGCCCTGGGTCTATCAGAAAATCAGCGAAACCTTCGTGCTCGATGACGCAATGCGCGCGCGACTGGCTTCGCTCAACCCCAAATCATCGGCCCGTGTTGCCGAGCGTCTGCTCGAAGCGACCGAACGCGATTTGTGGAGCCCCGATGAAGAAACTCTGGCGGCATTGAAAGCGGCCAGCAATGACTTGGAAGACCGGCTTGAAGGGCTGGTTCCAGCGGAATGAGGAGCTTGAAACGATGACACTACTCGATGGAAGCGACGCACCGCCAGATGGTGAAGGCAGCGTTCAGGTTGCTCTCGATCCGCAAGATGAGATCAAGGGTGCGAAGGTCTTTGCCGTCTATGGCAAGGGCGGGATTGGGAAGTCGACGACTTCGTCAAACCTCTCGGCTGCTTTTTCCAAGCTTGGCCACCGCGTCCTGCAAATTGGCTGCGATCCCAAGCATGACAGCACTTTCACACTGACCAAGAAGATGATGCCAACCGTCATCGATGTGCTTGAGGAGGTGGACTTTCACGCCGAGGAATTGCGCACCGAAGACTATATGTTCGAAGGCTACAATGGCGTGATGTGCGTTGAGGCTGGCGGGCCACCTGCTGGTACAGGCTGCGGCGGATATGTCGTTGGACAAACGGTCAAGCTGCTTAAACAGCATCACCTGCTCGAAGACACGGACGTGGTTATTTTCGATGTGCTGGGCGATGTCGTGTGCGGCGGGTTCGCTGCGCCATTGCAGCATGCCGACAATGCGATTGTCGTAGCGGCCAATGATTTTGACAGCATCTTCGCAATGAACCGGATTGTCGCCGCCATCAATGCGAAGGCGAAGAATTACAATGTCAAGCTGGCGGGGGTTGTCGCCAATCGTTCTGCTGAAACCGACGAGATTGATCGCTTCGCGGATGCCACCGGAATGCGGCGGCTGGCCCATTTCAAGGATCTGGATGCGATTCGCCGCTCGCGGCTCAAAAAGTGCACGCTGTTTGAAATGGAGGATACGCCCGAGGTCGAGGCCGCGCGCGAGGAATATATGAACCTTGCCCGCGCGCTCTATGCCGGTGTCGACGAGGCTGAAGCCACGCCGATGAAAGATCGCGACATTTTTGACTTCTTGGGCTTTGAATAAATGAGCCAAAGTCTCGCCTCTTCCTCCTACCGTGAAAGCCGCGTTCGGCTCGAAAAATATTTCGACAAGACCGCGCGCAAAGCTTGGGAAGATCTCACCTCCGATGTGCCGGTGAGCGGTATTCGCGCGACTGTAAGGGCGGGGCGTGACGAAATGCGGGCACTGCTGCTTTCAACATTGCCTGCCGATATGCATGGAATGCGCTTGCTCGATGCAGGCTGCGGCACAGGCGCACTCGCGATTGAAGCTGCTGAGCGCGGCGCCGAAGTTGTAGCGATTGATGTGTCGCAAGGGCTGGTGGATGTCGCGGCCAAGCGTGCGCCGGATGATCTCAGTATTGACTGGCGTGTGGGCGATATGCGCGATCATGAACTGGGCATTTTCGACCATGTCATCGCGATGGATTCGCTTATCCATTATGATGCGAACGACATAGTCTCTGTGCTTGATGCATGGTCACAGCGGGCCAATCACATCGCCTTTACCTTTGCACCGGGAACCCCTTTGCTTCGGACGATGCATGTGGCGGGCAAGCTGTTCCCGCGATCGGACCGTTCGCCTGCAATCAAGCCGGTTGCAGAGGCAAAGTTGACCGCGCAGATCGCCAGCGTGATGCCCAATTGGCAGATCAATTTCACCCAGCGCGTCTCAAGCGGCTTCTACAAATCACAGGCCATGGGGCTGACGCGCGTATGAGCAAGCGCCGGCCGCCTCTTTCCTTCTGGCAGAGCGTGGGAACGCGTTTCCTGCCCTTTGCGGACGCGGCCAGCGAGGACTTGCCATTGCCGCGCATATTGCGGCTCGCCCTGTTCCAAGTGAGCGTGGGGATCGCCGCTGTTCTGCTCAACGGAACGCTCAACCGAGTGATGATCGTTGAGCTTGAAACCCCGACTTGGATTGTGGCGCTCATGATCGCGATCCCTTTATTGATTGCGCCGTTCCGCGCGCTGATCGGGCATCGCAGCGATACGCATCGCTCGGTTCTTGGGTGGAGGCGCGTGCCTTACATCTGGTTTGGCACAATGGCGCAATTTGGCGGCTTGGCGATCATGCCGTTTGCGCTGATCTTGCTGACGCGGCCAGACACTATTGCGGCGGGCGTTGTGGCGGCGTCCCTGTCTTTCCTTCTGACCGGGGCGGGAATGCATGTGACACAAACCGCGGGTCTGGCGCTCGCCACGGATATCGCTCCTGAGGGCAAACGCCCCAGTGTCGTAGCTTTGCTCTATGTCATGCTCTTAATTGGAATGATGGCAGCGGCATTTATCATCGGCCAATTGCTGATGAACTTCACTGCAACGCGGCTTATTCAGGTCATTCAGGGCGCGGCCGCACTCACAATGGCGCTGAATATTGTCGCCTTGTGGAAGCAAGAGGCGCGTAACCCCGCGCTTACAAAGGCCACAGGGGCGAGACCCAATTTTGGTGACACTTGGACGCAATTCACCGCTCAGCCCAATGCCAAGCGACTGCTGCTTGCCATTGGCTTTGGCGCGATGGCTTTTGCGATGCAGGACGCTTTGCTCGAGCCTTATGGCGGCGAGATACTCGGCTTATCGGTAGGGTCGACGACCAGTCTGACCGGCGCATGGGCGTTGGGCGCTCTTGCAGCCTTCGCGCTTTGCGCGCGCCGCTTGCCAACCGGCTCGGATCCCTTGCGGCTTGCGGGGCTTGGTGTGGTCGTAGGAATAGCAGCCTTTTTGATGATCCTTTTCGCTGCCCCGATGGGCTCTATGCCGCTTCTGTTTGGCGGCGCAGCAGCGATTGGATTTGGCACGGGACTGTTCTCAGTGGGCTCCATGATCGCCGCAATGGCGCTGGCCAGAGGCGATGCGGCCGGCATCGCGTTGGGCGCATGGGGCGCGGTTCAGGCCAGCGCGGCTGGTCTTGGCATCGCGCTGGGCGGGCTAATACGCGACGGGATGGGGCATGTCGCATTGGCAGACGGTCTTGGCTCAACGCTAGCTGTGCGCGCAACCGGCTATGGCTCAGTCTATCTGCTCGAAATTGTCATGCTGCTGGCCACGCTCATCGTGCTGGGGCCAATCGTCGGACGGATGAAGAGCGCACCTGAGAACACCCATGAAACTGCGTTTGGATTGAAGGAATTTCCGACCTGATGGCCGGATGATTGAAGAATAGGAGAATGTGAGATGGATGATATTAAGTTAGTTGGCACGTTCGACGTGACGGAGATGGTTTTCCTCGCCTTCACGCTGTTCTTCATCGCCCTCGTTTTTTATCTGCGGCGCGAGGATCGCCGCGAAGGCTATCCGCTTGAGGACGAGACCACCGGCCGGATTGACACGCCGGGCGGCCCCTTGTCTCAGGCGAGCCCGAAGACGTTTGTGATGCCCTTTGGCCGCGATCCGGTGACGACGCCGACCAAGGGCCGTGAGAAGGTCGATGTGGCTGGCAAGCGGACATTCCGCTCACCTGGTGCTCCTTACTACCCTACCGGCAATCCATTGGAGGACGGCATAGGGCCGGCAGCTTGGGCGGACCGCGCTAAGCACACCGATCTGGATGCCGAAGGCCGCAACCGGATTGTTCCAATCGGCACAGTCGATGGTATCACTATCCACGCCAATGATGCTGACCCGCGCGGGATGGATGTGATCGGCGCCGATGGCAATTCGGCGGGCACTGTTTCAGACATTTGGATCGACCGAGCTGAGCATCAAATCCGCTATCTCGAAGTCGACACTGGCAAGACAAAAGTTCTCGCGCCGATGGGCATGTCCAAAGTGCACGGCAAAAAGAAAACGGTCGAAATTGACGCGTTAAACGCTGACCAATTTGCCGCTGCTCCTGTCCCAGCCAAGAAGGGTGAAATCACTTTCTACGAAGAAGAGCGCGTGGTCGCCTATTTCGGCGGCGGCTATCTCTATGCCAATCGTGAGCGCCAGGAGCCGTTCGTATGAGCGAATACGATTACGAGCCGATCCGCGGATTACCCGAGGTACTTCCTGAGGATGAGCATATCCGTTGGCAGAGCTCGCCGGATTGGAAGCGGATGGTCTTGTCAGCTTTGCATGTCCGGCTGGCGCTGATTTATTTCGCGGTCTTTGCTGCAGCGGCGGTGTTTAGAGACGATTTGGCAGCGGCCATAGCAATGGTCGGCTTCGCCCTCGTCGTGACGGCATTCTTTGCGCTTTACGCTTACGGTGTGGAGCGAACCTGCGTCTACACTCTCACGAACAAGCGGATCGTGCTGAGGATTGGGGTCGCGCTCAATAAGTGCATCAACATTCCCTTGAGCGAGATTGCTTCGGCTGATCTCAAACCGCTTGGCGGCGGGGCGGGCAATATCGTCCTCACGCTTAAAGGGCGTCCGATCATGGGTTATACAATGCTGTGGCCGCATGCACGCTCGCTCCGCATTGTGCGTCCCCAGCCAATGCTGCGAGCTATTCCTGAAGCGGAGAGTGTGGCGAAGCTGCTGTTTGAAGAAACCGTGTTGGTGCAGCCGGTGACAAAAGCGCAAAACGAAAGCACCGCTGCGCCCGCCAAAGGGCTAACCGCATGAGCCACGCCCACAATAACGCGCATGACCATGACCATGACCCTACGGTACCCAAGGGAGCGCTTGTGGCAGCCGGTATATTGATAGGCGTGCTGCTAGCGCTGACCGGCGCTGTGACAACGGGCCTTTTGCCGCAAGAAGGCAATCCTCAGCTCTCGCGAGCTGCAGCCAATGTCGCTCCGGCCAAACAGCGCCACTTACGCTTTGCTGACCGCGAGGATGGAGCTGTGATTGTATCCGATGCCCGGTCGGGAGCGATTGTGAAAGTGATCGGCTTTGGAGAAGAAGGCTTCACTCGGGCAACTGTGCGTCGTCTTGCGAAAAAACGGGCAGCAGCAGGACTGGGTGCACAGCCGCCATTCACGCTCACCCTGTGGGATAATGGGGCGCTATCGCTCAGCGATCCACAAACGGGCGAGGAAGCAGAGCTGCACGGTTTCGGCCCGGATCATAGCGCAGCCTTTGCTGAATTGTTGGAAGGGACAGCGACATGATCGGATTGTTGTTTGCGGAGAAGTTTGACACCGGATGCCGGATCGAGATTGAGCAAAGCCCCGATCATTTCCACGCGCATGTGAAGTTGGATGGAAACGTCCCGATTTTCCCCGGTGATAGCGTGGAGGTTCACGGTGCGCCTGTGATGGTGTCCTTTGGTGAAAAGGTTAGCTTTGACCGCAGCGCCACTGTCCGGCGGGCGGGGCCGCTGCGCCGCCTTTGGACGAAACTCGCCGGTCATTTCGAGATGGCCGAATTGTATGAAGTCAGCTTCAATCCGGGGAGGCTTTAAAGATGAACGCCCATTCGAAAATTTCAGCCGGTATGGATGCTGCGCCTGATACTATGGCGATCGCGCAAGAAGATACCGTGCTCGCCCCGCGTTTCTATACGACCGATTTCGATGCGATGGACAAGCTCGATGTCTCTTTGGTCCGATCTGAGTGGGACCAACTGATGGAGGAGATGGAAGGCGATCCCAACAAGAAGCACTTCAAGAAGACGGACAAGTTTGATGGCGTGATCGAAGGGCTAGAGCCGGAATTGCGCAAGGAGTTTATCGACTTTCTCGCAAGCTCGCTGACCTCCGAATTTTCCGGTTGTATTCTCTATGCCGAGATCGCTCGGCGCACCAAAAACCCAGATATGAAGCGGTTGTTCAAACTGCTCGCGCGCGATGAAAGCCGCCATGCAGGCTTTATCAATGAGACCTTGAAGGGCGCGGGAATTGGCGTTGATCTGAGCTTTCTCACCAAGACCAAGAAATACACCTATTTCCGCCCGAAGTTCATATTCTATGCTGTCTATCTCTCTGAAAAAATTGGCTATGCTCGCTATATCACAATCTTCCGCGAGCTGGCGAAGAGGCCTGAGAACAAGTTTCATCCGATCTTCGACTGGTTCGAGGAATGGTGCAATGACGAGTTCCGTCATGGAGAGGCTTTTGCCTTGCTGTTGAGGGCTGATCCCAAGCTGCTCAAAGGGCATAACAAGCTGTGGATCCGCTTTTTCCTGCTGTCGGTTTACGCCACCATGTATGTGCGCGATCACAATCGTCCGCTGTTTCACGAGGCGCTTGGCGTTGATCCGGCGGAATATGGTTACAAGGTCTTCTCGATTTGCAACGAAATCAGCAAGCAAGTCTTCCCGGTCGAAATCGACACGGATGACCCGCGCTTCCGCAAAGCGATGGAAGATTTGCGGCTTGCCTCTGTAGGAATCGAGGACGCAAAAGAGCAGGGCGGCATTGGCGGCGCGCTCAGCAAGCTGCGCTACACAGCAAAAGCTGGTTTGTGCTTTGCGCGCATGTTCCTGATGAAGCCGAAGCCAAATGAGCTGCCCCAAAATGTGAGGCTCGCCCCTTCGTGGTAGGTTCGCTTGATTTTGGCCTGCCTTTCGCGGTGGTGATTGCCTTGTGGTTTGTCAGCACTGGGCTGGTGGCGATGATAAACCACCGGCTGCGGCAATCCTTGGGCCGCGCGCTCGTAATCTCGGGTGTATGCGCGACACTGGGATTGGCTCTCATTGTAGCTTCAAGCACATCGGTTGCGACATGGGCAGTCTATGCGTCTTTCGTCGGCGGGCTTCTGATATGGAGTTGGCACGAAATTAGCTTTTTGAGCGGAGCCGTTGCAGGCTCACACCGCGATCCATGCCCTGATGGGGCTAAGGGGTGGGATCGCTTTTCAGCCGCGACAGCCGCTTTGATCCATCATGAGTTTGCATTGGCAATGACGGCAGGCCTGCTGCTTTCGCTGGCGACCTTCACCCAGAATGCCACCGGGGCTTATGCCTTTGGATTGCTGCTGATTTTTCGCTTGTCGGCCAAGCTCAATATCTATTGGGGCGTGCCCAACATGAGCGACGAGCTGCTGCCCAAGCGGCTCGAATATCTCAAAAGCTATTTCGGGCCTAAGCGCTTGGCGCTTGCATTGCCAATTAGCATTGCATTGATCATTGGTTGGGGCGCTTACTTTGCCTTTGCCGCTTTTTCAGCCACATCAATGGCGGCTGTCACAAACAATGCCTTACTGTGCTGCCTGTGCATGCTGGCTGCGCTCGAGCATGTTTTTCTCGCCATACCTTTCCGCGATTCCGCCCTTTGGCAATGGGCGCTGGACAATCGCGCAAATCGAACAAAGAATTGAAGTTGGGGGCTAATATCCATGGATTATGAGACATTTTTTGGTGGTGAGCTGCAATCTGTAAGGGATGAAGGGCGCTACCGAGTCTTTGCCGAGATTGAGCGCAAGGCTGGACAGTTTCCGCATGCCAAGCGCTATCTAGATGGCGAAACGAGCGAGATTACCGTTTGGTGCTCGAACGATTATCTCGGCATGGGCCAGCACCCCAAGGTGGTCGGCGCGATGCATCAGGTGCTCGATGAATGCGGCGCAGGAGCGGGCGGAACGCGCAATATCTCTGGCACCAACCATCATCACGTCTTGCTCGAAAAAGAGCTTGCCGATCTGCATGGCAAGGAGGACGCACTGCTCTTTACCTCTGGCTATGTTTCCAACTGGGCGGCGCTTGGCACTTTGGCTGCGCGCATCCCCGATTGCATGGTTTTGTCAGATGCTCTCAATCACGCCTCGATGATCGAGGGTATCCGCCACAGCAAGGCGGATCGGATGATTTTTGAGCACAATTCTCCCGCCGATCTCGACCGCAAACTGGCCGATCTTGATCCGTCTCGCCCAAAACTTGTGGCTTTTGAAAGCGTCTATTCGATGGATGGCGACATCGCTCCCATCGCGGAAATTCTCGACGTGTGCGAAACGCATAATGCGATGAGCTATATTGATGAAGTACATGCGGTGGGTCTTTACGGACCGCGCGGCGGCGGGGTTGCCGAGCGTGAGGGTTTGATGGACCGCATTACGGTGATCGAAGGGACGCTGGGCAAGGCTTTCGGCGTGATGGGCGGCTATATCGCGGCCTCGAAAAACCTGTGCGACTATGTGCGTACTTTCGCCAGCGGGTTTATCTTCACCACCGCTTTGCCGCCAGCGGTTGCGGCTGGAGCTTGCGCCAGTATTCGCCACCTTAAAGAGAGCAATCATGAACGTGATCAGCAAAAAGAGCGGGTCGCCAAAGTGCGCGCCTCGCTCGACCGGTTAGGCATTCCGCATCTCGACAATCCCAGCCACATCATCCCGGTGATGGTGGGGGACGCGCACAAGTGCAAATTCATTAGCGACTGGCTGATGGACAATCATGGCATCTATGTGCAGCCGATCAATTATCCCACAGTGCCGCGCGGAACCGAGCGGCTGCGCCTCACGCCTTCACCAGTCCATACCGATGGCGATATTGATCGCTTGCTCGATGCCTTGAGTGAAATCTGGTCTCAATGCGAATTGGCGCGTCACAGCGTTGCGGCGTAAGCTCTGTTAGAACCAACAAAAAAGGGGCCGGATGACCGGCCCCTTATTGGTTTCGACTGATCGAAATATCAGCTCGGGCTCTTGAGATAAGCAATCAGGTCAGCCCGTTTTTGCGCGTCTGGCTGGCCAGGATAGATCATCTTGGTCTTAGGAACGACACGCTGTGGGTCTTCCAGATAGACATAAAGCTGTTCTTCGCTCCACGTGATGCCGCTTTCAGCATTAGCTGGCGAGTAGTTAAACCCTTCAACCGAACCCGCAGTGCGACCGACAATACCAGCCAGCGATGGGCCCGTCTTGTTTACGCCTGCTTCTGTCGTGTGACAGCTTTGACACTGAGCAAAAACGATCTTACCAGCTGCCGCATCGCCGGTTAGGCTTGCAAAAGCAACACCATCCTTGGTGTCCATATCGCCCATAGCCGTTTCTTCAGTCGCTTCTTCTCCTTCGGCAGCCGCCTCTTCTTCAGTGGCTCCCTCTTCGGAGGCTTCTTCTTCGGCAGGAACCTCAGCTTCTGGCTCTGCGGCTGGTTGTTCCGAATTGTCAACGCCAGTCCCGCAAGCTGCCGTTAGCATTGCCAGCGCTGAAATGCCGGCGATTGCTGAAATACGTCGCATAATCACTCCCGTCTCTTCTCGTTCTCAAAAATAAAGCGCTCCTTTAGCGCAATGGATGCCGTAAGGGAAGAGCGCTATATCATATCGCGGAAAAATCCGCTGTTCGATCAATCCGTATCCAAATCGCTGTCTTTAAGGACGGTGCCTCGGCTGCGATGCACAAAAGCATAAATAAGCGCGATGACCGGCAGAGTGACCGCAGCCATGATGATTTCTGTCTTGGCTCCAGAAGGCCACGCAGCAGTACCTTTGACAACGAAGGCGATCAGGCCAACTAAATAATAGGCCGCAGCAATCACCGATAAGCCTTCGACTAAGCTTTGCAGGCGGAATTGCAGCTGGATGGATCGCTCCATCCGCTTGGTTAGCGTTAAATTCTGCGCCTTAATGCGTGTATCGACGCGCACATCCAATGTATGCATGACGCGTGAAATACGCTCGGCAATACGGGCAAGCCGCTCGGTGAAGACCGAACATGTGCGCGCGGCGGGGACTAGCCGTCTCTCGGTAAATTCGGTGAGCGATTGGAGGTTGGACACAGGCTTGACCTTGAGCGCCTCTAGCCGATCAGCGGCCACGCCCGCATAGGCAGCGGTCGCGCTGAGCCGGAAACTGGTCGCTGATCGCACCACTTCGAGACTGGAGCTGATGTCGATAAGATCATCCAGAAGTTCGTCGTCCTGATCGCCATCCTTCGCTAGGGCAACACGTTCAGCATGTTCAGAAAGGCGCTGTTCAAGAGTGTCGGCCTGTGGCCCGTATTCTTGCACCAGCGGCAGGCCAAGAAGCGCCAGATTGCGATAATTGCCCAGCTCCTGAATCCGCTGGATGACCCTGCCGCGCTCAGCATCGGTCATTTGGCCTGCGGTCGCGAGCAGCCTGCCATAACCATCGTCGCGAATGCCAAAGTCCGACCATATCCGTATCAGATCATTGATGTCAGAGCAGACCAGATCAGGCCGGCTCATATTGTGCTGATCGATCAGAGATTCTATGTCTGTATCATCGTCAATGACAAATACGCGCGTAGCCCGAATAACCGGACCGACCCATTCTTCCATCCATTGGACGTAGGGCGCGCAATCTTCTTCGCTGTGCCCTTCAGGGATGACGAGAGTGATTGTGCTGGCTTCCGAATGGCGCTCCCAGACGAAGTGCAAACCAGATGTAGTGTGACCGGAGGCCCTTCGTTCGCGCAGGTTCCAAACGTCGAAATCGGGGCGATCGCCTAGCAGCAATGCATCCTCGGTGGCGCGATCCTCTTTGTTCAAAAGCCGCACCGCTTGTCGCACTTCGCATCGGGAGGGAACCGGCGCAAACCGGCGAATGTGCATTTCATCGACAGCCCATTGCCTGAGCGGATGATCTGTAGGTCGCATGACTCCAGCCCCTTTTTGTTAAAGCAAGCCTACACGAACTCGGCGCTACGCCAAAATAGGCGGAACGCAGTGAGTGATCAGATTGGTTTGAACGCGTATGAAAATAGACGGCAAGTAAGGGCAAGAGCACATTGATAGTCAAAGCACTGCGAGCTCTCCTCAGGCCGTTTCTCGCAGTATCAGCTTTGGCGGCATGATAAGACTCTCTGTCTCCTCCCCCGCCAGACGCCTGGTGAGCAAATCGACCAAACCTTTAGCACCTGCATCAATGTCTTGGCGGATGGTGGACAGAGGGGGCTGAGTTTGACCGGCAACAGGAAGGTCATCAAACCCAATCATCTTCATCTCTTGTGGTATCCGCACTGCGCGCGCCTTGAGCTCGCTTAGACAGGCCATTGCGACATTGTCCGTCGCTGCGAATATGCCCTCAATATTGCCGCCCAGTGCATCAAGATGCATCGCGACATCGCTAGCCAGAATCTCGGGCGCAAGATGGGTGGGGCAGGTAGTCAATTTCGCCCCTAACGCATCGGCCGCATCCTGGGCACCAGCAAAGCGTGCGGCAAACTCCATCGGCTCCGTGTCGCCGAAAAACGCGATGTTTTCTGCGCCCATAGCAATCAAACGCTCAGCCGCCAGTTTTCCGCCCAGCCGGTTGTCTGTTCCAACGACACAGTGCCTTTGACCCTCTTGGTGATTGCCCCAAACCACCATCGGTAGATAGCCATCTGCAACGTCCTCAATTTGTTCGAACTGATCAGATTGGCCCACCACGATGACGCCGTCAATCATGCCCGAACTGATAAACCGATCAAGCCAATCGCCATGCTGATCGGGCAGCACGCGGCGCAGCATCAGATCGTATCCTTTTTCCGTCAGGGCATCAGCAATATGCCCGAGCAAGGTCATAAAAAAAGTGTCAGAGATTTGCTGGCTGCGATCATGGCCCAGTGGAATAGCAACGCCAATCACCCCAGTGGTTTTGCGCCGGAGTCGGCTCGCCATTTGATTGAGGCGAAACCCGTGTTCGCGCGCCAGTGCTTCGATTTTTTCGCGAGTCTTGGTGTTGACGAGCTTGTTTCCCGCCAGCGCGCGAGAGACAGTGCCAGCCGAAACGCCGGCCAATCGGGCAAGATCGGTAATCGTTCGCACCGGCGTTCTGGTGCGCGATCCACTGGCTTGACTGTCTTCTTTGCCGTTCTTCGACATAGGGCCCCTTTAAGCGTTCACGGCTTCCCGTTTTTTCGCAATCGGGCGCCCTGCGTCAACCATCATCGTAGCGACCGCCCCGACAAGCATCAACACACCGCCCAACGCTAGAACATTGCGCGGATCACCGCCTAGAAGGCTATCGTACATAAGCGGCATAGTCAGAGTTTGGATGAGCATGGGCACGACGATGAACATGTTGAAAATGCCCATGTAAATGCCGTAGCGATCCGCGGGAATGCTATCAGCGAGCATCACATAGGTGTTGCCCATCATGCCCGCCCAGCCCAGCCCGATGCCCAACATAAGCACAAAGAGCGCGACGGGTGTTTCAACCCCGGGAATAGCCAGCATCGCTGCGCCCGAGGCAGTCAGGCAAATGGCATGGGCTAATCGCGCGCCAATTTTGCGCACCACGGGAATAAGCGCGAGCGCGCCCAAAAAGGCGATGAAATTGTAGAAGGCCCCGGCTTGCTGGGTTGTCAAAGTTGCCTCGCGAAAGGCAGCGGTCGACGGGTCGCTCGTGTCGAAGAGCGAGCGGCTGACTGCAAAGACGATAAACTGCCAATAGGCGAACATCGCATACCATTGGCAGAACATCGCAACCGCCAATTGACGCATCGGCTTGGGCATTTCGCGAACCGCATTGACGATCTCTGCCGCCGTTGCTGAAATTGTCAGAGGTCTAGCATCAAGCTGTGCCTTTTCCTCCGTATCCATTGGCAATTCGGGGACGCGCCAAACTGACCAGACTATGGTGCTGATCGATAGTATGGCCCCGATGATGAAGGCAATCTTCACGATCACGGGAATGCCATTGTCATCGAGCACATCCTGCGCCACGAAAACAGTCAGCAATGTGGGTGCCAGGTAAGAAAGCGTCTGCGCAAGGCCGGTAAAGGCGCTTTGGGTGAGGAAGCCGACTGAACGCTGATCTTCGACCAAGCGATCCGCCACATAGGCGCGGTAGGGCTCCATCGTGATGTTGTTGCCCGCATCCAAAATCCACAAGAGCGATGCCGCCATCCATAGCGCAGAAGAATAGGGCATAAGAAAGAGGCTGATCGAACAGATCACAGCGCCAATCAGGAAATATGGCGTGCGCCTGCCAAAGCGCGAACTTGTCCGGTCGCTCATCGCGCCAACAATGGGTTGGATAATGAGGCCTGTCATGGGCCCTGCAAGCCACAAAAGCGGCATAGTTTTGGGGTCCGCGCCCAGAAAGCCATAGATCGGTCCCATATTGGCTTGCTGCAATCCAAAGCTGAATTGCAGGCCAAAAAAGCCGATGTTCATTTCGATGATTCGCAGCAGCGAAAGCCGCGGTTTTCCCCCAATCATGACCAATCCTATCCCTTAATGCACGGTCGTTTGTGCGACGCTAAGGCATTTTGGTGACACAAGATAGCGACGATTGCAAACGTTTGCATTTTTTACTTGCAAACGTTTGCAATCGCCATATGCATAGAGGACCGAGTCGCGCGAACGGCGCGGCGGGAGAGGAGAGTTATGATGAAAATGCGTTACGCGCTTGCCGCAAGCGTCGCTGTTTGCGCGCTTACCAATCCGGCCCTTGCACAAGATCAGGACAATGCTGAAGGTGCAGAAGAAGCCGGCAATGAAATTATCGTCACCGCTGTTGCGCGGAGTCAGAATCGTCTGGAAAGCTCGGTCTCTGTAAGCTCGGTTGGCGCCGAGCAAATCGCTGACCTTGCGCCCCCATCATCGGCTGATCTTATCCGCCAGATCCCTGGCATTCGCTCAGAAGCGTCAGGCGGCGAGGGCAACGCCAATATCGCGGTGCGCGGCCTTCCGGTATCTACAGGCGGTGCACGCTACATACAGTTGCAGGAAGACGGCCTGCCCGTTCTTGAATTTGGCGACATCATCTTTGGCAATGCTGACAACTTCCTTCGTGCCGATCGCAATGTGGCCCGTGTAGAGGCAGTTCGTGGTGGTTCAGCCTCCACATTTGCATCGAACGCGCCGGGCGGCGTGGTCAACTTCATCTCGAAAACGGGCGAGCGTGAAGGCGGCGCTATCCAAGGCACTGTGGGTGTCGATTTCGAGACCTACCGCGTTGATTTCGATTATGGTGCATCGCTTACCGATGATCTCTACTTCCACGTTGGCGGTTTCTACCGCACCGGTGAAGGCCCACGCGACATTGGTTACAACGGCTATGATGGCGGTCAAATCAAGGCGAACCTAACCAAAGAGTTCGACGGTGGCTATGTGCGCTTCCACGCCAAACTTCTCGACGACAGCACGCCTACGATCCTGCCGCAACCTGTCTTCGTTGGAGGCACGGATGACAGCCCGGATTACAACGCCATTCCCGGCTTCAATCCGCGTACGGACTCGCTTTACAGCCCGCTCATCACCACTGCCTTGACGCTGGATGGTGGCAACAATCCGACCACGTTCAACATCAACGATGGCCTTTCAGTTGAATCGCAAGCCTTGGGTGTTGAGGCCGAGATCGATGTCGGTGGTGGCTGGACGCTGACCAATCGTTTCCGTTATGCGAACAATTCCGGCAGCTTCGTTTCGCCTTTCCCCGCAAGTGCAGGCGATGCGCAAGACATTGCTGATGGCATTGGCGGCGCTGGTTCGAGTATCGTTTTCGCAAGCGGCCCGAACACAGGCGCGACCGCAAATGCTGCGACCATCGGTGGCAACGGTCTTCTCACCAATGTCGTGCTGTTCAACACCCGTTTGAACAGCCTTGATAACATCACCAATGATTTCCGCATCTCCAAGGACTTTGACTTTGGCGGCGGCTCAGCCACCTTTACCAGCGGCTTTTACCTGTCGCGTCAGGATGTCGACACCGACTGGCTTTGGACCTCATTCGTTCAGACGGTCGAAGGTGATGGCAATGCAGTGCTGGTCGATATCGTCGATGCAGGCGGCAACACTGTCACCGACAACGGCGTGGTTGGCTTTGGTGCAAACTTCTTCGGCAATTGCTGCCGTCGCAATTACGACGTGCAATACAGCACTTATGCGCCGTTTGCTTCGCTTGCTCTTGAGTTCGACCGTCTGACGGTGGATGCCAGCGTCCGCTATGATTACGGCGATGCCAATGGCACGATCACTGGCGATGGCCCGGTAACAGACTTCGACTTTAACAACGATGGCATGATCAGCACGCCTGAATCGCTGACCACCGTGCTTCCGCTGGGTGATGCGAGCCCGGTTGACTACGACTTTGGCTATTTCTCATGGTCGCTTGGGGCCAACTATCTGGTAACTGAAGATCTGGGCATTTTTGCCCGTTATAGCCAAGGTGGCCGTCACACTGCTGATCGCAGCTTGTTCTCGCCCGCTATCAGTCGCACCGATGGCGGCCTACCTGGCGGCGATGATGGTGTGATCGCCGACGTCAACCAGCTTGAACTTGGTCTTAAATATCAAGGCAGCGGTTTCGCGCTCTATGCAACCGGCTTCTATGCTGAAACCAGCGAGACTAACGTTGAAATCGCTCCGCTGCTTCTGACCGACACCGACTACGAAGCCTTGGGTATTGAGCTGGAAGGCTCATACTCCGTTGGCCCGTTCTCGCTATCAGCCGGTGCAACCTGGACCGATGCAGAGATCAAGGACTCGCTCAACGCAGCGGTGGTGGGCAATACGCCGCGCCGTCAAGCAGACTTCGTCTATCAAGCCACCGCGCAATATGACGATGACTTCTTCAAGGTCGGCGCCAATATCGTGGGGACCACCGACAGCTTCACTCAGGACAGCAACCAGCTGAAGCTGCCAGCCTATGCTCAAGTGAACGCATTCTTCGCAGTGCGACCGGTTGACCGGGTTGAGGTAGCGCTGAACGCCAACAATTTGTTCAATGCGACTGGTTGGACTGAAGCAGAAGAGGGCTCCATCCCTGCCAATGGCATTGTCCGCGCACGCTCAATCGCCGGGCGCACGGTTACAGCATCAGTTCGCTTCGACTTCTAAACCTTGCTAAATAGCGATTTGGCTGGGCTGGCCGGATGAACTTTCTCTCATCCGGCCAGCTTGTTGTTCTTGTGCAGTGTTGAGTTAGGTTAGGTAATGACGTCCGTGTGGAAGCCAGAGCATGTGCGAAATGCGGCACGACAGGCTGCATCGCAGGTTCCCGTGATCGCTCGGGTTGATCGCACCGGGCTTGAGAGCGGCCGCATCTATTGGGATATGTGGCCAGTGCAAACGCCCACTGGGCATATCGCCCAAATTGGTTCGCGCGAGCTTTGGATGGCCTTGAGTGCGCCTGACCGTCGCGATCCAATGCTGAGGCACTTCGAGGCCAAGATTCACTGGCTTGAACGCCGGGAATATGGGTGGCGCGACCTAGGCCCCGTGCTTCCGAATTTCGCCGCAGACTATGAGCGTGAGTGGTCGGGCTCAGCTGTGTTCGACGAGGAAACACTTTCGCTGTTCTTCACAGGGGCAGGCGTGAAAGAGCGCCACGGCGGCTATCAACAACGCCTGTTTGAAACGCATGCAAAGATTGGCGAAGGCGGCCTTCCCGAAAATTGGTCAACGCCGGTCTTGTCCGTTCATGGATATGGTGAGGATTATATGCCTGCGGACGTCCACGAAGGTGAAGCGGGCAAGATCAAGGCATTCCGCGACCCTGCCTATTTCAAAGACCCCGCAGATGGCCAAGAATACTTGATATTCAGTGGTTCGCTTGCGGCAAGCTCCAGCGACTTTAACGGGGTTATTGGCATCGCCAGACGCGATGGGCAAAGTTGGTCACTTCTCCCCGCCTTGATCTCTGCAGACGGTGTGAACAACGAGTTAGAGCGCGCCCATGTGGTCTTTCACCAGGGTCGCTATTACGCTTTCTGGGTGACACAAACCCACACGTTTGCACCTGAGCTACGCCATGCACCGACGGGACTCTATGGCATGGTCGCCGATAGCCTGTTTGGAGAATACCGCCCGCTCAATGGCAGTGGTCTGGTGCTGGCCAACCCCGAGCAAGACCCTGCGCAATGTTACAGTTGGTTTGTTTCGAGCGAGATGATTGTTTCAAGCTTTGTCGATTTTTACGGGCTAGGCGGCAAGAAAATTCCCTTCGAAGATTTTTCAAAGCACGCACAATTTGGCGGAATTCCAGCTCCACTACTGATGCTTGATGTTGGTGCCGATCGCTGCGGACTTGCCCATTCGAAGGTGGCTTGATGGATTCGCAAAGCCCATTACTTGGCGGGATAGAGGCAGGTGGGACGAAATTCGTCCTAGCGGTGGGATCATCGCCCACTCATATCACTGCGCGGCATACCATCCCCACGACCACCCCTCAAGAAACCCTGCGCAAGTCTAGCGAATGGTTTGAAGGGCAGGGCAGGATTTCGTCGCTCGGCATTGCCAGCTTTGGCCCAGTCGAATTGGACAAGGCGTCTTCCCAATGGGGCCATATTACCAACACCCCCAAAGCCGGTTGGCAAGACTCTGATATAACAGGATATTTCAGACAAAGACTGGGTGTTGAAGTCGGCTTTGATACCGATGTGAACGGGGCAGCACTGGCCGAATATCGCCACGGCGCCGGCAAAGATGGAACGGTGACATCGCTTGCTTATATCACTGTTGGGACCGGGATCGGAGGCGGTCTGGTTATCAATAGCAAACCTGTCCATGGAGCGGGCCATCCTGAAATCGGACATATCTTCCCGCGCCGACACCCAAGCGACCTGACCTTCGCTGGCCTGTGCCCGCATCATCAAGACTGTCTCGAAGGGTTGGCAAGTGGCCCTGCGATTTCGGAGAGATGGGGAAAGACCCTTTCCGACCTGCCTTTACAACACGAAGCGCATGACATCGTAGCTTATTATTTGGGTCAGCTGTGCCACACGCTTTTTGCAGCGACTTCGGTCGAGGTGATTGTGCTGGGAGGCGGCGTGATGCGGACCGACGGGCTGCTCGAACGGGTGCAGCAGCAGGCTGACCAGCTCGATAGAAGCTACCTCCCTGGGCAAAGCAAAAAACGCATAGTCGCACCTGAGTTGGGTGATAATGCAGGTATTGTCGGTGCTTTGATCCTATCATCGCGCTAGCGGCAGACTTTGAGCCGCAAATCTCGAGCCAAGCCGCACAGTCCTTTCAAGAGAATCTGTTGATCGCCAGAGATCTATCATCTTTTGTTGAGGATGCATGTTCGTCTCCCTCCATGGAGACACTTACATCCTTTTCGCTTTGCGGCCCTGCGGGCCAAATTGCAGCGCTGCCCCACCGGGCGTTCAGGCTCTAATGAGACTTCTGCGAAGGCGTGTTGGCGTGTTGCTCAATCTAGTCTAAGTTGCGTTTAGAGACCTTGCTTTGGTCTCCACCAAACTAAGGATGCGCGCCTGATGACGATCAATCTGACTATCAATGGTAAGGAAGAGGCGATCGATGCTGATCCGGCCATGCCGATCCTTTGGGTCGTGCGGGAGAAGCTGGGACTGAACGGTACAAAATTTGGCTGCGGTATTGCCCAATGCGGCGCGTGCACTGTGCATTTGGATGGCAATGCGGTGCGCTCGTGCTCAACCCCTGTGTCCGCTGCCGATGGCAAGGCGATTACCACGATCGAAGGTTTGGCGGGTTCGACTGGCAGCGACGCGCTGACCCCGCTGCAACGGGCGTGGATTTCTGAGCAAGTGCCGCAATGCGGTTATTGCCAATCGGGCCAGATCATGCAGGCGGCGGCTTTGCTTAAAGATACGCCGCAGCCCTCTGATGATCAGATTGATGCGGCAATGAAGGGCAATGTCTGCCGCTGCGGCATGTACGGCCGCATCCGCAAAGCGATCAAGGTCGCTGCTGGAATGGAACAGGCAAGCGTGTGGGAGGAGCAGGCATGAACGATATGTCAGACACTCCCAATCCTGCGGATCAGGTGACGCAGGCGCCCGCCGAGGCCAAACCAGAACGGTCCCGCGCTGCCAAATGGAGCCGCCGCGGCTTTATCGGTGCGGGCGTTATCGCGGGCGGCGCGTTGGTGGTTGGTGTTGGTATTCGCAGCGGCAATCCCGTTTCTAAATTGAAACCTCTTGTCGCGAGCGGCGAGGGTGAGGCTTTGGTCAATGCGTGGGTCAAAATCGGCGCTGACAATCTGGTCACTGCCATCGTCCCCCATTGCGAAATGGGGCAGGGTGCAAACTCTACTCTGGCGCAAATGCTGGCCGATGAAATGGATGCTGATTGGGAGCGTGTCGCTGTGATGGAGGCACCTGCTGATGGCAATTATGTGAGCCAGCACGCCGCGCGCATGTTTGTTGCGCCGGGCACTTTGCCGGATAAGCCAAACCAAGTGGGCTTTATGGAGCCGACATATGACGGGCTTTTCCAGCAGATCGGTAAATTGGCCGATGCTTATATCACTGGCGGCAGTTCCTCCGTTCGTTCAACCGGGCAAAATGGTATGCGGGTGGCTGGAGCCGCTGCGCGCGAAATGCTGATCGCGGCGGCTGCTGACGCTTGGGATGTTCCGGCTAGTGAGATTACCACCGCGAATTCCACCCTAACCCACGAGGCCACCGGCAATTCTGCGCCCTATGCCGAATTTGCGGAAGCCGCAGCGAAGCAAGATTTGCCCCGCGCACCTGTGATTAAAGCGGCGGATCAGTTTAAGCTGATGGGTAAGCCTGTTCCGCGCAAGGACATTCCGCTGAAAGTCGATGGCTCAGCTGTTTTTGGGATTGATGGCGGTTCGGATTTACCTGGTCTGCGCTATGCCGCTGTGAAAGCAGCGCCCGTGGTCGGTGCGACAGTCGCCAGCATGGACGCCAGCGCGGCGAAGGAAATGCCCGGCGTTTTACAAATCCTCAATATGGGCGATTTTGTTGCGGTCGTGGCTGATAGCTATTGGCAGGCAAGCCAAGCGCTCGCCGCAATCGAGACGACCTATTCCAAAAGCGAGAACGACACGGCAAACACTGAGACGATGTTCGCCAGCTTTACCCAGGCGTTGGATGATGCGGGCACATCGGGCGGTACAGAAAAAGCAAGCTATGGCGATGCGGCGGGCGCGATTGAGGATGCCGCCAAAACCGTCACTGCCGAATATAAAGTGCCTTATCTTGCCCATGCTGCGATGGAGCCGATCAACTGCACCGCATGGGTGCGCGATGGCAAATGCGATATCTGGACCAGTACGCAGGTTCCGTTAATGGCGCGCAAAGGCGCCGCCGAAGGGGCCGGCGTAAGCGCCGATGATGTCACAATGCACTCCGTATTTCTTGGCGGAGGATTTGGGCGCAGGCTGACCCCTGAATATAGCAATCAGGCTGCGCGCATCGCCAAAGCAACCAGCTATCCGGTGAAGATGATCTGGTCGCGCGAAGAAGACACCGCTCAGGATTTCTACCGGCCTGCTGACATTAGCCGCTTTTCAGGCGGATTGGATGAGGCAGGCAAATGTGTGTCGTGGAACAATGTCCATTGCTCCGATGATGAGCCGGGGGAAGCACCCTTGGTAGAGTTCTACGATATTCCCAATGTGCTTGTTCGCGGGGCTGAGGTGCACAATCCCTTACGGCTAGGCGCGTGGCGATCTGTTGCGCACAGCCAGCACGGTTTCTTTATTGAGAGCTTTGTCGATGAGTTGGCGCATGAGGCAGGGCGCGATCCGGTTGAATTCCGCCGCGAATTGCTAGCGAAATCGCCGCGCCATTTGGCCGTGCTGGAAGGGGCTGCGAAAATGTCGAACTGGGGGAGCGATTTGCCCGAGGGACACGGGCGCGGCATCGCGATTGCGCGCTCTTTCAACTCCATCGTAGCCGAGGTTGCTGAGGTCGATATGACGGGCAATTCACCGCGCATTGTGAAGGTGCACTGCTGCGCCGATGCAGGCTATGTGATGAACCCCGATGGCTTTGCTGCGCAAATGCAAAGCGGGATCATCTACGGGCTAACAGCGGCGATGTATGATGAAATTACGATCAAAGATGGCCGTGTCGAGCAAAGCAATTTCCACGATTACCGTATGATGCGGATGGATGATGCACCCGAAATTGCGGTTCAGATAATCAATGGTGCGCCGAACGATTTGGGCGGTGCGGGCGAGCCGGGGCTGCCGCCTGCCGCGCCTGCGCTCACCAATGCGATCTTTGCTGCAAGCGGCAAGCGTATTCGCGAATTGCCCGTTGTTAAACATTTTGCCTGATTGAAAAGGCCTGATTGAAAAGGATAGCTCGCCGGTGACACCTATTTTTAGAAGATTTGCCGTAATTTTTGCTGCGCTTTTGTTGGCATCATGCGGTGATGATGTGTCGCCCGATCCGATTGAGCAGATCATTGTTGCAAAGCCCGGTGAAACGGCAAGTAGCGACAAAGATGATCGCTCATCTGATGATATGTCTTTGGCTGATGGAACGGATCTGGTCGCAGCGGGTGAGAGAGCCTTTGCAGCATGTACGACATGCCATTCGGTCGAGAAAGGTGAGGCGTCCAGCATTGGTCCCAACCTTTACGGAGTAGTGGGCGGCAAGGCGGGGTCAAAAGAGGACTTCAAATATTCAGA